>NZ_JBYTDD010000002.1:8976-393527 GCF_058791055.1 Pseudomonas sp. EU05-FHT14B02
GCTCCCACAGGATTTATGCGGTCCTTGTGGGAGCGAGCTTGCTCGCGATGAGGCCGGCATAGTCACCGCAAAATTTCAGACTGGCAAACTGGTGGTCGACTTGATCTCCGACAACGCCACGATCGAATTGACCTCCTGAATCCCCGGCACCATCGACAGCTTCTCGAAGAAGAAGCGCTCGTACGCTTCGATATCCGCCGTGACAATCCGCAGCAAGAAATCCACCGCCCCCATCAGCACGTAACACTCCAGCACCTCCGGAAAGCCGCGAATCGCCTCGGTGAATTCAGTGAAGTTCGAACGCCCGTGGGCATTGAGTTTCACCTCAGCGAAGATCTGCGTGTTCAGGCCGATTTTCTTGCGGTCGAGCAAGGTCACCTGGCCGCGAATGATGCCCTCCTCTTTCATCCGCTGAATCCGCCGCCAGCACGGCGATTGCGAGAGCCCCACCTGCTCGGCGATCTGTGCACTGGAAAGCGAAGCGTCCTCTTGCAGCAAGGCGAGGATCTTGCGGTCGTAGCTGTCCAGTTCGCTATGCATAAAAAAACCCTTAACCGCGTAATAAGTGAATTGATTTATTCTTCATTTCTGCAATACAGCCAATCATAGAGAAGAAATACCCGGCACAGGATGTAAACATTTCTCCAATGATTCTGGAGCCTGACCATGCCGTATCTCGAAACCGTGAACACCCCACCTGCCCGCGCCGATGTCTGGAACGTCGGCAACGCCCATTGCCGGGTTCGCTATCAAATGACGGCCGAGGCTGAACCGGACCTGCTGTGTCGCGCCCTCAATCTGTTCGCCCTGCAATTGCTCACGCCGGAGCAGGTCAACGCGCAGCGCCTGGACGACTGGTTGACCATCGAAGTTGTCATCGACGGTTTGAGCTGGCACCGCGCGCAGGTGATTGCGGAAAAACTTCGCAACCTGATCAGCGTCTGCTCGGTGGAGCTGCAAGAAGCTGATGCCCCATGGACCGAAGCGGTTCAAGCGGCGGGCTGAAAAACTCCGAAACGGCTTTGTCAGGTAGTGGCCCAGCGGTCAGCCGAGCCACGGCTATCCTTTGCGCACTGTCGTTCAAAAGGAGCCCGCATGTCCGTACAAATCGCCCTTCAGGACCGCTGGCTGGATCTCAATGATCTACTGCGCGAACTTGTCGCCCAGGGCTTTATCAGCCAGGACTCGGCCGAACACGCACTCAATGCTCGCCGCCGCAACGCCTCCCTTGGGCAGATGCATCCGCTGGAGTTCATTGCCAGCCAACAGCTGGACGATCTCAGCCGCCCCGGCAAACCGCTGGACCTCGAAAGCCTGACGCTGTGGTTGTCCCGGCAGGCCGGCCAGCCTTACCTGCGCATCGACCCACTGAAAATCAATGTCGCGGCCGTGACCCCGCTGATGTCCTATGCCTTCGCCCAGCGCCACAAGATCCTCGCGGTAGCAATCGACCGCGAGGCGGTAACCGTGGCCAGCGCCCAGCCATATGTCAGCGGCTGGGAGGCTGACCTGACCCACGTGCTCAAATTGCCGATCAAGCGTGTGGTGGCCAACCCCGTGGACATCCAGCGCTTGAGCGTCGAATTCTTCCGCCTGGCCAAATCGGTCACCGGGGCGAACAGCGCCGAACCGCAAGTCAGTACCCTCGGCAATTTCGAACAACTGCTCAACCTCGGCGCCAGCGACCAGGAGCCGGACGCCAACGACGCTCACATCGTCAATATCGTCGACTGGCTGTTCCAGTACGCGTTCCAGCAACGCGCCAGCGACATCCATATCGAGCCCCGGCGCGAGCAAGGCACGGTGCGCTTTCGCATCGACGGCGTGCTGCACAACGTCTATCAATTCCCGCCCCAGGTCACCATGGCCATCGTCAGTCGCCTGAAAACCCTGGGGCGCATGAACGTCGCGGAGAAACGCAAACCCCAGGACGGCCGGGTGAAAACCAAGACTCCGGACGGCGGTGAAGTCGAATTGCGTTTGTCGACACTGCCCACGGCTTTCGGCGAAAAAATGGTCATGCGGATCTTCGATCCGGAAGTATTGCTCAAGGACTTCGACCAGCTTGGTTTCTCCGCCGACGACCTGCGCCGCTGGCAAGACATGACCCGCCAGCCCCACGGCATCATCCTCGTCACCGGGCCGACGGGCTCGGGCAAGACCACCACCCTCTACACCACCCTGAAAAAACTGGCGACGCCGGAGGTCAACCTCTGCACCATCGAAGACCCGATTGAAATGGTCGAACCGGCGTTCAACCAGATGCAGGTCCAGCACAACATCGACCTGACCTTCGCCGCTGGTGTGCGCGCGCTGATGCGGCAAGACCCGGACATCATCATGATCGGCGAGATACGCGACCTCGAAACCGCGGAAATGGCAATCCAGGCGGCGCTCACCGGGCACCTGGTGCTGTCGACCCTGCACACCAATGACGCGCCCAGCGCCATCAGCCGTCTTCTGGAGCTCGGCGTGCCGCATTACCTGATCAAGGCCACAGTGCTTGGCGTCATGGCCCAGCGACTGGTACGAACCCTGTGCCCGCACTGCAAGGCGCCGCTGACGCTGGGCGAAGACGACTGGCAAACCCTTACCCGCCCCTGGCAAGCACCGTTGCCGGCCAATGCCCAGCGTGCCATCGGTTGCGTGGAATGCCGCGATACCGGTTATCGCGGTCGCGCCGGGGTCTACGAAATCATGCAACTGAGCGATGGCATCAAGGCGTTGATCAGTCCCGACACCGATCTGCTGGCCGTGCGGCGCCAGGCATTCAAGGAGGGCATGCGCAGCCTGCGGTTGTCAGGAGCGCAAAAGGTCGCCGCCGGGCTGACGACTATCGAGGAGATTCTGCGCGTGACTCCCCAGAGCGAGCAGAACTGAGCCTGGCTGTACTGATCCGGCATCGGCACAGCTACACTTCAGCCATTGCAACTCCACAGATCCACACATCAACAAGGAATCGTTATGCAGATCGGTAGTGTGCTTTTGCTTTTTGTCGGCCTGGTGGTCGCCATTCTGTTCATGGGTTTCAAGGTCGTGCCCCAAGGCTTTGAATGGACAGTCGAGCGTTTCGGTCGCTACACCAACACGCTCAAGCCGGGGCTGAACGTCATCATTCCGGTCATGGACCGCATCGGCCGCAAGATGAATGTGATGGAAAGCGTGCTGGATATTCCGCCACAGGAAGTCATCACCGCCGACAACGCCACGGTGCAGATCGACGCCGTGTGCTTCTTCCAGGTGGTCAACACCGCCCAGGCGGCCTACGAGGTCAACAACCTCGAACACGCCATCCGCAACCTGCTGCAAACCAACATCCGCACCGTGCTCGGCTCGATGGAACTCGACGCCATGCTCAGCCAGCGTGACGGGATCAACGAAAAACTGCTGCGCACCGTCGACGAAGCGACCGCGCCTTGGGGCATCAAGATCACCCGGATCGAGATCAAGGACATCAGCCCGCCCGCCGACCTGATGGCGGCGATGTCGGGGCAGATGAAAGCCGAGCGAATCAAGCGTGCGCAGATCCTCGAGGCCGAGGGCCTGCGCGCCGCAGCGATCCTGACCGCCGAAGGCAAGAAGCAGGCGCAGATCCTCGAAGCCGAAGGCAGTCGCCAGGCCGCATTCCTGGAAGCCGAAGCCCGCGAGCGGCAAGCCGCGGCAGAAGCCCAGGCCACTAAAGTCGTGTCCGAAGCCATCGCCAGCGGCAACGTGCAGGCGGTGAACTACTTCGTGGCGCAGAAGTACATCGATGCGCTGGGCAAGTTATCCTCGGCCAACAACAGCAAGGTGATCCTGATGCCACTGGAGGCCAGTTCGATGATCGGCGCGGTGGGCGGCATTGGCGAAATCGTCAAGGCCACTTTCGATAACAAGAAAGCCTGAGGCGCGTCATGTGGGCATTTTTGCAGCATCTTTCGTTCTGGGACTGGTTGGCGCTGGGCACGGTGCTGTTGATTCTCGAAGTGTTCGGCGCCGGCGGTTATCTGCTCTGGATCGGCATGGCCGCGGCAGCCGTGGGCGTCTTGACCTTCCTGATGCCGGACCTGTCCTGGGAATGGCAGTTTCTGTTGTTCGGCCTGCTGTCGATCACCACCGCGTTGTACTGGTGGCGGCGTCAGCGCACGGCAATGCGTCCGAGTGATCAGCCGCACCTGAATCTGCGCGGCCAGGAACTCATCGGCAAAACCTTCGTGGTGCATGAAGCGATTGTCGACGGTCGCGGCAAGATCAAGGTGGCTGACGGTGTATGGATGGCCCGCGGGCCGGACACAGCCACTGGCAACCGCGTGCGGGTGGTCGGCCAGCAAGGCGCCATCCTGCTGGTCGAAGCGGCGGATTAAGCGACCACGGAACTCGATTGGGGGTTGGCAATCCAACCGCGTACTCAACCCAGTGGAGTCACCTTGTCATGCGTTTCAAACTTGCTGTCGCTACCGTCGCGCTGTTGTCCCTGCCTGTCGGTTCGGCGATGGCCGATACTTTTTGGCGTAACGTTCTTACGTCCGGTGCAACCACCGGTTCGAGCTATCTGACATCCAAGGATAACAAGCTGGTCGTCGCGGCCCAGGACGATGCCAGCAGCTTCGTCGCCAGTGACGGCGGTATCCGCGGTCCGTACCTGGAAGCGGCCATGCAGAAGGTCCGCGCCGAAAACCCGGGCCTGCAAGCCACGGACATGGAACTGGCGAACGCGATCCTGGCGAAGAATGCCGTGGCTTCGGAATAAGCGTTGCGAATGAAAAATGCCGCTCAATTGAGCGGCATTTTTTTGCCTGGCGAACGCAAATCTCATGTTCACCGAGCCGCCCCTGTGGGAGCGAGCTTGCTCGCTCCCACAGGGGTTATGTACAACCTGGGAAGTCAGCGGTAGTCGTCCACCGGCACACACGCACAAAACAGGTTCCGGTCCCCATACACGTTGTCCACCCGGTTCACCACCGGCCAGTATTTGTGAGCCTTGGTGTGCGCGTCCGGCGTGACCGCTTGCACGATACTGTACGGTCGTTCCCACACGCCGGTGATATCGGCCAACGTATGCGGCGCACCTTTCAACGGGTTTTCCTCAGCCGGCCAATTACCGTTCTGCACCTCATTGATTTCCGCGCGGATGCTCAACATCGCCCCGATGAACCGGTCCAGCTCCGCCTTCGATTCACTTTCGGTCGGTTCGACCATCAGCGTCCCCGGCACGGGAAACGACATGGTCGGGGCATGGAAGCCGTAATCCATCAGACGCTTGGCCACGTCCTCCTCGGTAATGCCGGTCAACGCCTTGAGCGGTCGCAGGTCGAGGATGCATTCGTGGGCCACCCGTTCGTTGCGCCCGGTATAGAGCACCGGGAAAGCACCGGACAAATTCCGTGCCAGGTAATTCGCGGCCAGGATCGCCACTTCGCTGGCGTCCGCCAGTTGCGGCCCCATCATGGCGATGTACATCCAGCTGATCGGCAAAATGCTTGCGCTGCCCCAAGGCGCTGCGCTGACGGCGCCATTTTGCGGGTGTGGCCCGTCGATTGGCACCACCGGATGGTTGGCCACGAACGGCGCCAGATGTGCCCGAACACCAATCGGCCCCATGCCCGGCCCACCACCACCATGGGGGATGCAGAAGGTCTTGTGCAGGTTCATGTGCGAGACATCGGCACCAATATCGGCCGGCCGCGCCAACCCGACCTGAGCGTTGAGGTTGGCGCCATCCATGTACACCTGCCCCCCGTGCTGGTGGATCACCTCACAGATTTCGCTGATGCCTTCCTCATACACACCATGAGTCGAAGGGTAGGTCGCCATCAGGCAAGCGAGTTTTTCGGCGGCCTGCGAGGCTTTTTCCTTGAGGTCATCCAGGTCGACGTTGCCCGCCTCGTCGCACTCGACGATCACCACGCGCATCCCGGCCATTTGCGCTGACGCGGGATTGGTGCCGTGAGCCGACGAAGGAATCAGGCAGATATCACGGCCGCCCTGTTGCCGGCTCTCATGGTATTTGCGGATCGCCAGCAGCCCAGCGTATTCGCCCTGGGCGCCGGAGTTGGGTTGCATGCAGATCGCGTCGAAACCGGTGATCGCGCACAACCAGCGCTCCAGTTCTTCGATCATCAGCCCATAACCGGCGGCCTGTTCCTTGGGCACGAACGGGTGCAGGTTAGCGAACTGCGGCCAGGTAATCGGGATCATCTCGCTGGTGGCATTGAGCTTCATGGTGCAGGAGCCCAGCGGGATCATCGATTGATTGAGCGCCAGGTCCTTGTTTTCCAGTTGCTTGAGGTAGCGCAGCATCTCGGTTTCGCTGTGATGGGCGCTGAACACGGGGTGACGCAGATAAGGCGAAGTTCGCACCAGCCTTTCGGGAATTCCGCCAGGCAAGTCCTCGGCATCCAGGTCATCGACGCTGAGCCCGTGGTCGGCCCCCAGGAACACATCAAATAGCTTCGCCACTGTGCCTTCGTCGCAGGCCTCGTCCAGGCTCAAGCCCAGCTGGCCGCGCCCGAGAATGCGCAGGTTGATCTGTGCGGCCCGGGCACTTTCGATGATCGCGGTCGGGGCTCCGCCGACTTCCAGCGTCAAGGTGTCGAAGAAGTGCCGGTTGACCCGGGTGATACCGTTGCGTTCAAGCCCGGCGGCAAGGATGCAGGTCAGCCGATGAACCCGCTGGGCAATTCGCTTGAGCCCTTCGGGGCCGTGGTAGACCGCATAGAAACTGGCGATATTGGCCAGCAGCACCTGGGCCGTGCAGATGTTGGAGTTGGCCTTCTCCCGGCGGATGTGTTGCTCGCGGGTTTGCAGGGCCATGCGCAGGGCAGTGTTGCCCCGCGCATCTTTCGAAACACCGATGATCCGCCCGGGAATCGCACGCTTGTATTCATCGCGGCTGGCAAAAAATGCTGCATGAGGCCCGCCGTAGCCCATGGGCACACCAAATCGCTGGGACGAGCCGAACACCACATCGGCACCCAGTTCACCCGGCGGAGTCAACAACAACAGGCTCAGCAAATCCGTGGCGACACAGGCCAGGGCCTGTTGCGCGTGCAGGTGATCAATCAGCGGTCGCAGGTCGTGGATTTCACCGTGGGTGTCAGGGTATTGCAGCAGCGCGCCGAACACCTGGTGCCGCTTCAAGTTATCCACAGTGTCGACGATCAGCTCGAAGCCGAAACCCTCAGCACGGGTCTGCACCACGGAAATGGTTTGCGGGTGGCAGTTTTCGTCTACAAAGAACAGGTTGCTTTTGGACTTGGCGACCCGCTTGGCCAGGGCCATGGCCTCCGCCGCGGCGGTGGCTTCATCGAGCAGCGAGGCATTGGCCAGCTCCAGGCCGGTCAGGTCGATAGTCAGCTGCTGGAAGTTCAGCAGGGCCTCGAGCCGCCCTTGGGCGATCTCTGGCTGATAAGGTGTGTAAGCGGTGTACCAGCCGGGATTTTCCAGCACATTACGCAGAATGACCCCCGGTGTGAGGGTGCCGTGGTAGCCCATGCCGATCAGGCTGGTCCAGACCTGATTCTGCTCGGCATAACCGCGCAGCTTGGCCAGCGCGGCCTCTTCATCGAGTGCCGGGGGCAGGTCCAGCGCCCGGTTGAGGCGGATGCCCGGCGGCACCGTCTGCTCGATCAATTCGACCCGACTGCCCAGGCCAAGGCTGTCGAGCATCGCCTGTTGCTCGGCGGCATCGGGCCCGAGGTGGCGGCGTAGAAAGGCATTGGGGTCGCGTAACTGGCTCAGGGACGGCAATTGGGACATGACGGGCTCTCTCTTGACTGGCGCTCAGCGTCGATGCAACACGGTCAAACCAGCATAGCAGCCACTCTGTAGGAGCGAGCTTGCTCGCGATGCCCCCCGAGCGCGCCGCGGGGTCTCAGGTTGCAGCGTTATCGTTAACGACCATCGTCGGAACGCCGCCCGGAACAAGCTCGCTCCGACAAGGGAAATTCGCCAGACAACAAAAAGCCCCGACGAGTCGGGGCTTTGGATGACGCTGAAGACTTATTCGCCGATGGCGGCCTTGTAGCCAGCGGCATCCAGCAGTTTTTCCAGCTCGGCGGAGTCGCTTGGCTTGAGCTTGAAGATCCACGCACCGTACGGATCGGAGTTGAGCAGCTCAGGCTCAGCGCTCAGCGCTTCATTGACCGCGATCACTTCACCGCTGATCGGTGCATAAATGTCGGAAGCGGCTTTGACCGATTCAACGACACCCGACTGATCACCGGCAGCAAACACGTTGCCGACCTCAGTCAGCTCGACAAACACCACGTCACCCAGCGCTTCCTGCGCGTGATCGCTGATGCCCACGGTGACGGTGCCATCGGCTTCCAGACGTGCCCATTCGTGACTTTCGGCAAAACGCAGGTCGGCAGGGATATCGCTCATGTTCTGTGTCCTCAGGAAATGGTCGGCGGTCATGTCCGCCAGAAAAGATTAGATCAAGGTTTTGCCGTGGCGTACGAAGGTCGGTTTGACCACCCGGACCGGGTACCACTTGCCACGGATTTCCACTTCAGCGCGGTCGGCTGTTGCCATCGGCACGCGCGCCAGTGCAATCGACTTGCTTAGCGTAGGAGAGAAACTACCACTGGTGATCTCCCCTTCGCCAACATCGGCGATGCGGACCACCTGATGAGCGCGCAAAACACCGCGTTCCTCAAGGACCAGACCGACCAGTTTTTGCTGTACACCGGCAGCCTGCTCGGCTTCCAGCGCCTTGCGCCCGATGAACTGCCGGGTGGCAGGTTCCCAGGCAATGGTCCAGGCCATATTGGAGGCCAAGGGTGAAATATCCTGCTGGATATCCTGACCGTAAAGATTCATGCCGGCTTCGACCCGCAAGGTATCCCGCGCGCCAAGGCCGATGGGAGAAATCCCGGCGCCGACCAGATCGTTGAAAAAGCCTGGCGCCTGATCGGCCGGCAGAATGATTTCCAGGCCGTCTTCGCCGGTATAACCGGTGCGTGCGATGAACCAGTCACCATCGGACAGGCCTTCGAAAGGCTTGAGGAGCTGGATCAGGTTGCCGCGGGACTGACTGACCAGTTCGGCAATTTTCTGCCGGGCGTGGGGGCCCTGGATGGCCAGCATCGCCAACTCGGAACGCTCGCGAAGTTGCACATCGAAACCGTCGAGATGCGCTTGCATCCAGGCCATGTCCTGATCGCGGGTGGAAGCGTTGACCACCAGGCGATAACCCTCATCGAGACGGTAGACGATCATGTCGTCGACAATCCCGCCCTGCTCGTTGAGCATGGTGCTGTACAACGCACGGCCGGGGCTGTGCAGGCGTTCGACATCATTGGCCAGCAAATGCCGGAGCCAGGCTTTTGCCTGGGCGCCACCGACATCGATTACGGTCATGTGGGATACATCGAAGACACCGCAATCGCGGCGCACCTGATGGTGCTCCTCGACCTGCGATCCATAATGCAGAGGCATGTCCCAACCGCCAAAATCGACCATCTTCGCGCCAAGTGCGAGATGAAGGTCATACAGAGGCGTACGCTGTCCCATGGGTTTCTCCTTCCGGGCGTGGCGAAGGTGCGGGCTGGTGCTGCACGGACTGAATACCTTGAAATAAAGGGCCTTCAGCCGATTTCAGCTACCTGGTCTGTCAGACGGACCGCACCGAATGCCGCGCATTGTAGCCGCAAGGTGTAGGACTGACACCTAGCTGTTTCGATGTGCTGAGCGTCGGATCAATCCGATGACCGGTAACAGCCCGACCAGCACCAGAGTCAATGCCGGCAAAGACGCCCGCGCCCATTCGCCTTCGCTGGTCATTTCGAATATTCGCACCGCCAGCGTGTCCCAGCCAAACGGGCGCATCAGCAAGGTTGCGGGCATTTCCTTGAGCACATCGACGAACACCAGCAGTGCGGCGCTCAACGTGCCGGGTAGCAATAATGGCAGATACACTTTGAAAAACAGTCGTGGCCCACTGACGCCAAGGCTACGTGCCGCTTCGGGCAAAGATGGCCGTATACGCGCCAGGCTGCTTTCCAGCGGTCCGTAAGCCACCGCAATGAAACGCACCAGATAGGCCAGCAACAATGCCGACAGGCTGCCCAGCAGCAGCGGCTTGCCCGCACCACCGAGCCAACTCGAGAGCGGGATCACCAGTTCGCGGTCCAGGTAACTGAACGCGAGCATGATCGACACCGCCAGCACCGAACCGGGCAAGGCGTAGCCGAGGTTGGCCAGACTGACCCCGGAACGAATGACCGGTGTGGGCGCCAGTCGTCGGGCAAACGCCAGTAACAAGGCGACACTGACGGTGATCAACGCCGCCATCGCCCCCAGGTACAAGGTATGGACGATCAACCCGGTGTAGCGCTCGTCGAGATCGAAGCGCCCACGCAGCCAGAACCACACCACCAATTGCAGCATCGGGATAACGAAAGCACAGGCGAACACCAGGCAGCACCACATCGTGGCCGCCAGTGCCTTGACGCCTCGCAGGTGATACAGCGCCTTGACCCGTGGTCGCTCGTTACTCGCCCGGTTCGCCCCACGGGCACGCCGTTCGCCGTAGAGCACGAGCATCACCACCAGCAGTAACAGGCTGGCCAGTTGCGCGGCGGACGACAGGCTGAAAAAACCGTACCAGGTCTTGTAGATGGCTGTGGTGAAGGTATCGAAGTTGAACACCGACACTGCGCCGAAGTCCGCCAGGGTTTCCATCAGTGCCAATGCCACACCCGCACCGATGGCTGGTCGCGCCATGGGCAATGCCACCCGCCAGAACGCTTGCCAGGGCGATTGGCCAAGGACCCGCGCGGCTTCCATCAGGCCTTTGCCCTGGGCAAGGAAGGCTGTGCGGGCCAGCAGGTAAACATAGGGATAGAAAACCAGCACGAGCACGACGATCACGCCACCCGTGGAGCGCACGCGCGGCAGCCGCAGGCCACTGCCAAACCACTCGCGCAGCAGGGTTTGCACGGGGCCGGCAAAATCCAGCAGGCCGACGAAGACGAAGGCCAGCACATACGCAGGGATCGCGAAGGGCAGCATCAATGCCCAGTCCAGCCAGCGCCGACCGGGGAATTCGCAAAGGCTGGTAAGCCAGGCCAGGCTGACACCCAGGACTGTCACGCCGACACCGACGCCTAGCACCAGGGTCAGGGTATTACCCAGCAAACGCGGCATCTGCGTGTCCCAGAGATGAGACCAGATCTGTTGATCGATGGTTTGCCAGGACAGCAGCAACACGCTCAGGGGCAACAGGACCAGCGCAGCAATGGCGAAGACGACTGGATACCAGCGGCGTTGGGCGGGATGGGCCACAGGCTTGGTTCTCTACTATCTAATGGATGAGATCGACACTGGTAGGAGCGAGCTCGCTCGCGAAAAACGTCAACGATAATGCGGGAAGCCTGACGGTCCGCGGCACCCTGACGTTCATCGCGCGCAAACTCGCTCCTACAGCGTCAGGGGTGCGTAACGCAAAAACAAACGCCCCGCCTAGGCGGGGCGCAGCATAACAGCTGGCTCAGTTCCAGCCAGCCTTGTCCATCATGCGAATCGCCTCAGCCTGGCGCTTGCCGGCGATTTCCACGGGCAAGGTATCAGCAATGAACTTGCCCCATGCGGCGACTTCAGCCGATGGCTGCACGGCCGGATTCGCCGGGAACTCCTGGTTCACGTCGGCAAAGATTTTCTGCGCTTCAGGGGTGGTCATCCACTCCACCAGAGCCTTGGCCGCTTCCGGGTGTGGCGCGTGTTGTGTCAGGCCGATACCCGACAAGTTGATGTGTACGCCACGGTCAGCCTGGTTCGGCCAGAACAGTTTCACCGGCAAGTCTGGCTTCTGCTTGTGCAGGCGGCCGTAGTAGTAGGTGTTGACGATACCGACGTCACACTGGCCGGCGTTGATCGCTTCCAGCACGGCGGTGTCGTCGGAGAACACGTCAGTGGACAGGTTCCTGACCCAGCCCTTGAGGATTTCCTCGGTCTTCCCGGCGCCGTGCACTTCGATCATGGTCGCGGTCAGGGACTGGTTATAGACCTTCTTCGCCGTGCGCAGGCACAGGCGGCCTTCCCATTGCTTGTCGGCCAGCGCTTCGTAGGTGGTCAGTTCACCCGGTTTCACCCGATCTGTGGAGTAGGCAATGGTCCGCGCCCGCAGGCTCAGGCCAGTCCAGGCGTGAGAGGCTGCCCGGTATTGCAGCGGAATATTGGTGTCGATGGTTTTCGAGGTGAACGGCTGGAGGATGCCCATCTGCTCGGCTTGCCAGAGGTTGCCGGCATCGACGGTGAGCAGCAGGTCGGCCGGCGTATTCGCGCCCTCGGCCTTGAGCCGCTGCATCAACGGCGCTTCCTTGTCGGTGATGAACTTCACCTTCACGCCGGTCTTGGCGGTGTAGGCATCGAATACTGGCTTGATCAGCTCGTCGATTCGCGATGAGTAGACCACCACTTCGTCAGCGGCCTGGGCGGCGGTGCTGCCGATCAGGGTCAAGGCCAGTGCAGTCAGTAGACGCTTCGGTGCCAACATGGGAGCGGTCTCTCGATTGAAAAATGAGGACAAATGATAAGGACTCACATTTAGCTTCTCAATCGAACCCGCTTGCGGAGGAGTTACCAGATGTTGCACAAGCTGGAATATTGGGTGGCTGAACTGCCGACATCGCGAGCAAGCTCGCGAAGGGGCCCTTAACCTCAACAAAAATCTCAGGCCTTGGCGAGTGCCGGTAAATCCCCGGTCAACCCCAGCGCTTCACGCACGAACAACGCCTTGGCTTCCGGCATCTTCTCCACCATTTTCAACCCGGTATTACGCAACCAGCGCACCGGCAACGGATCGGCCTGGAACAATCGCTCGAAGCCTTCCATCGCCGCCATCAGCGCCAGGTTGTGGGGCATGCGTCGACGCTCGTAACGGCTGAGGACTTTCACATCCGCCAGGCGTTCGCCTCGTGTTGCCGCTTGCAGCAACACTTCGGCCAGCACGGCGGCATCGAGGAATCCGAGATTCACCCCCTGCCCGGCCAACGGGTGAATGGTATGGGCCGCGTCGCCGATCAATGCAAGGCCTTCAGCCACATACCGCTTGGCATGCCGCTGACGCAGGGGCACACACAGGCGCGGATCGGCGCTCAGTACTTCGCCGAGCCGACCTTCAAAGGCCCGCTCCAATGCCTTGCAGAAACCTTGCTCATCCATCGCCATCAGACGTTCGGCTTCGCCGGGTGTGGTCGACCAGACGATCGAACACCAATCCTGTTGGCCGTCCCGCTCAAGGGGTAGAAACGCCAACGGGCCGGTGTCGGTGAAGCGCTGCCACGCCGTCATCTGATGCGGTTTGGCGCAACGCACGCTGGTGACGATGGCATGGTGCATATAATCCCATTCGCGGGTCGCCACTCCAGCCAGGCGTCGCACCGCCGAGTTGGCGCCATCTGCCGCGATCACCAGCGGCGCGCGCAGGGTGCGGCCATCGGCCAGGGTCAGCAGCCAGTCATCGCCGGAGCGGCGCATCTGCTCCAGGCGAGCATTGGCCAGCAACCCCAGGTCGCAATCGTGCAGGCGCTCAAGCAAGGCATCCTGGACCACGCGGTTCTCGACGATATGCCCCAGCACCTCGGCATGCACGCTGGCCGCCGAGAAGTGGATTTGCCCTGTGCCGCTGCCATCCCAGACCTGCATGTCGGTGTAGGGGCTGCTGCGCCTCCCGGCGATGCCATCCCACACGCCCAGGCGCTCGAGAATCCGCTGGCTGGCAGCCGACAAGGCGCTCACCCGCGGCTCAAACGCTGCCTGAGCATTGAACGGTTTGACGCTCATGGGGCTGCCGTCCAGCAGCAGGATTTCAAGCCCGCTGTCCTGCAACGCCAGCGCCAGGGCGCTACCGACCATTCCGGCCCCGACAATCAGCAGATCTGCGCGCATTTCCATGCTTTAAGCCTGTCTCTCTTGCGGCTTGAGCCGCACGTAAAGGGTTTTCCCGACCCGCGCCACCCAGTGGCCGGCGCTGTCATGAATGTCGAACCTGCAAGGCAGGTATTTTATCAATCGCGCCTTGCCGAATCGGCGAATCAGCCAGTTACGCATCTGGACGCGTACCCAGCCCCATCGCCTGCCGGGCAAACCAGCGTTTGGCCGGTGGCAGCAGATCGAGGCCGAGCAAGCCGATGTTGCGCCCCAGGGAGACCAGCGGCTGGGTGCTGCCGAACAGGCGTGTAACCTGATCGGAGAAGCCCACGGTGAGGTCCTGATCGAGACGCTGGTGTTCGCGATAGGCCTGCAACGTGGCGAAGTCGCCCAATGGTTTTTCACTGGCGAGCAAGGCATTGGCCAGGGCCTGGGCATCGCGAAGGGACAGGTTGAATCCCTGGCCGGCAATCGGATGCAGGCTGTGCGCCGCGTTGCCGAGGACCGCCAGATGCGGGCGCACCTGTTCTTCGGCCTCGACCAGTGTCAGCGGATACAGATGCCGCGCACCCACCTGCTTCAATGTGCCAAGGCGATAACCGAACACACCCTGCAACTCGCTGAGGAAGCTGCGCTCGTCGAGGGCTGCCAGGCGTTGCGCGTCCATGCCCAGGCGGGTCCAGACCAATGCGCAGCGATTATCCGGAAGCGGCAGCAACGCCATCGGGCCTTCGTCGGTGAAGCGCTCGAAAGCCATGCCGTTGTGGGCTTCGCTCGGGGTGATGTTGGCGATCAGCGCGCTCTGGTTGTACGGACGCCTGCGGATGCCGATCCCAAGTTGCTCGCGCAGGCCAGAGCGGCCACCATCGGCGAGCACCGCGAGGTCGCATTCCAGGGTGGTTTCATCATTGAGGGTCAGGCGGTAGCCGTCGGTCAGCGGCTCCATGCGGGTGACTTCAGCCGGGCAGTGCCATCTGATCACGTCCTTGTCCAAGCCTTGCCACAGGCATTGGCCGAGCCAGGCGTTTTCAACGACATAACCCAGCGCTGGAACACCCTCTTCCATCGCCGACAACCGCGCCGTCGAGAATCGACCACGGTCGGAAACATGAATCTGCTTGATCGGCTCGGCTCGGCGCGAGACTTCCTGCCAGACACCCAACCGTTGATAGATTTGCCGCGAGCCGAAGGACAACGCCGAGGAACGGGCATCGTAACTCGGTTGCCAGGTGTCGCCAGGAGCGAACGGTTCGATCAACACGATCTTCCAGCCTCGGGCTTTGGCCCCGGCCTGAAGCGCCAGTGCCAGGCTTGCACCGACCAGCCCGCCACCAATGATTGCCAGATTGACTCGACTCATGCTGCCTGTGTCCGTGCGGCGGCCATCAGGGCCTCTATCTCGGCGACGGTTTTCGGCACGCCGCTCGTCAATATTTCACAGCCGGTTTTGGTGACCACTACGTCGTCCTCGATGCGCACGCCGATGCCGCGCCATTTCTTCGCAACATTCTGGTTGTCCGGGGCGATATAAATCCCCGGTTCAACGGTCAGCGCCATGCCGACTTCCAGCACGCGCCACTCGCCGCCGACCTTGTATTCGCCGACGTCATGCACATCCATGCCCAACCAATGGCCGGCGCGGTGCATGTAAAACGCCTTGTAGGCTTCACTGGCGATCAGTTCGTCAACGTCACCACGCAGCAGACCCAGCTCGACCAGCCCGGCCGTGATGACCCGGACCGTGGCCTCGTGCGCCTGATTCCAGTGCTTGTTCGGGGCGATTTCGGCAAAGGCGGCTTCCTGGGAGGCCAGCACCAATTCGTAGATCGCTTTCTGTTCCGCTGAATATTTGCCGCTGACCGGAAAAGTCCGGGTGATGTCGCTGGCGTAGCAATCGATCTCGCAACCGGCATCGATCAGCACCAGATCACCGTCCTTGAGCAGCGCGTCATTCTGCTGGTAATGCAGGATGCAGCTGTTGCGTCCCGCCGCGACGATCGACCCGTAGGCCGGCATCTTCGCCCCGCCTTTGCGGAATTCGTAATCGAGCTCGGCTTCCAGGCTGAATTCGTGCAATCCGGCGCGGCAGGCCTGCATTGCCCGTACGTGCGCCTGGGCGGAAATCCGCGCCGCCTCGCGCATCACTTTCACTTCTGCCGCCGATTTATACAGGCGCATGTCGTGCAGCAGATGATCCAGGGCAACGAATTCGTTCGGCGGCTGGGCACCGAGGTTGGCCTTGGAGCGGATCACGTTGATCCACTCCATCAGGTGGCGGTCGAATTCGGGGTTGCTGCCCATGGCCGAATACACCCGGTCACGGCCTTCGATCAGGCCCGGCAGGATGTCGTCGATATCAGTGATCGGAAAGGCATCGTCGGCGCCGAAGTCGCTAATCGCGCCTTCCTGCCCGGCACGCAGGCCATCCCACAGCTCGCGCTCGGCGTTGCGCTCACGGCAGAACAGGACGTATTCGCCATGCACACGCCCCGGCATCAATACCAGTACGGCCTGGGGCTCGGGAAAGCCGCTGAGGTACTGGAAGTCGCTGTCCTGGCGATAAACGTGCTCGACGTCGCGGTTACGAATGGCCACCGCGGCGGCGGGCAGGATGGCGATGCTGTTGGGTTCCATCTGCGCCATCAGGGCCTTGCGGCGACGGCTGTATTCCGATTTCGGGATATGGATCATGGGCAGATGGCGTTCCCTGGCTTTGATTAGTGCAACGACGGTTTGGCGGCCGGCGCGTCCGGCTTTCTGGTTTCAGAGAACAGCAGCAGCGGTGCGACGCGCAGGTATTCCATGACTTCCATATAGTCGCTTTCGCCGTCGTCGGACTCTTCCAGGGCGTCTTGCACTTGGGAAATGGCGGCCAGGTCCTGCAATACTTCTGTGGCCTCGGTGCTCAGCATGCTGCTGTCACGGCAGTTCAGGCCGAAACCGCTGAGGAAACCCTGGCACCATTGGCCCAGGGCGGCGGCACGCTCGGTGAGCGGGGCGTCGTCGGTCGGCAACAGCAGAACGACAGTCACGTCATCGCCGGTGAGCTCGCCTTTTACCATTTCTTGCAGGCCGATCAGGGCGTTGCGAACGTTGTCCTGCGGCTCGCTTTCAAGCAGTTCGGCGGCGTCGATCAGCCAGCCTTCGGCATCGAAACCGGCGCCGGCGCAGCTGCGGCCGAGCAGCAGGCCGTGCAGTTCGGCAGGCGAGACGTTATGACCGCTGGAGGTCAGCAGAGTGGCGAAGCCTTGGTACGGGGAATTCTGAGTGGTCATGGGCAGCTAGGCGCCAGACGGCGCTATGTCTAGAATGAAGGCCTTGTATCCTACATCGACTACCCCTGTAGGAGCGAGCTTGCTCGCGATGGTCGCCAACGATAACGTTGGGTACCTGACACCCCGCGGCGCTCTCGGGTTCATCGCGAGCAAGCTCGCTCCTGCAGCGCCGACACCCATCAGACAGTGAAGACAATGGAAGACACCGACCTGCAAGCGCTGATGGCCAGACTCGAACTGCTGATTACCCGAGTCGAGCAACTTAAGAGTCAAAACGGACTCTTACTAGCTCAGGAAAAGATCTGGCGCGAGGAACGCGCGCACCTCATTGAAAAAAACGAAATCGCCCGGCGTAAGGTCGAGTCGATGATTTCGCGCCTCAAGGCCCTGGAGCAAGACTCATGAGTTCAAGCAATAGCGTCACCGTGCAGATCCTCGACAAAGAGTATTCGATCATCTGCCCTCAGGAAGAGCGCAGTAATCTGGTCAGCGCTGCCCGTTATCTGGACGGCAAGATGCGCGAGATCCGCAGCAGCGGCAAAGTCATCGGCGCCGACCGTATCGCCGTGATGGCCGCGCTGAACATCACCCACGACCTGTTGCACAAGGAAGAACGGCCGGATATCCAGGCCAGCGGCTCGACTCGCGAACAAGTGCGTGACCTGCTCGATCGCGTCGATCTGGCGCTCGCCACCGATCCGGATGTCACCAAAGGCTGATTCGCGCCGCCGCTTGCGGTATAATCCCCTCACTCCCTGGGGTGCTTGCCAGTTGGCGATGTCCCTGAGCCGATTTGCTATACCCTGGAGGTTGCACGTTGGGCTGGTGTGCATGTCCGCTAGACGGAAAGCCTTAAAGCCTACTGCATCTTCCACCTTGAACTTTCGGGTTCAAGGGCTAAGTCGACAGCGGCACATTCGGGGAGCCTGATTTCAGTCCAATGCCGGTTTTGATACCGGCATTGGTGTTTTTACGGGTACGCTTCACGTATCCGCATTGTTGAAGCCCAAATACATGACCGAACCTGCGCTGCTCCCCCGCCCGCAACTTCGACGCATGCTGCGCAAGGCTCGCCGCGCACTGACACCCAGTCAGCAACGCCAGGCCGCTCGTGGGCTATACAAGCAATTGGCCCAGCAACCGCTGTTCCGCCGCGCCCGACACATCTCACTCTATCTACCGACCGATGGTGAAATCGATCCGCGTCTGTTGCTGCGCGCCGCGCAACGCCGGGGCAAAGCCACCTATCTACCGGTACTGAGCGCCTGGCCGCGAACCAAAATGGTGTTCCAGCGCATCCGTCCCGGGGAAAAACTCAAACCCAACCGCTTCCGTATTCTCGAACCACGGGCCAACCTCGCCCGGCAGCGCAAGATCTGGGCGCTGGATCTGGTGCTGTTGCCATTGGTGGGTTTTGACGATGTCGGCGGACGCCTGGGAATGGGCGGTGGTTTCTACGACCGGAGCCTGGCCTACCTGGCACGACGAAATGACTGGCGCAAACCGACGCTGTTGGGGCTGGCCCATGAATGTCAGAAAGTGGCGCGATTGGCTCAGGCGAGCTGGGATGTACCGCTGCAAGGAACGGTGACGGACAAGGCTTGGTATTACGCAGGCTAGGCGCTACTTCGATCAGTGGCGCCTAGGCAGCAGAATCAGCGCTTGAAGGCTGTCGACTGTTGCTGCAACTGGGCGAGTTCGACCGGCGCATCGGTCTTGTTGACCCATAGGCTTTGGGCATAGCCAGTGGTCACGACGCCAAGGCCAAACAAAATGACCAAAATCCATAGTAAATCCGGTTTGCGTTTCATCGATTGCCCCCCAAAGGCACATCAACACGATGACAGCAGCGGTTTCCGTTTGTAGGCCGTGCAGCAGCGTCAAGCTTTAAAGGCCGGCATTTTGCGACAACGTGAACCGCTGCGCAAATGCTGACGTCAACCGACTGTCGGTTTGTCATAAAATTGCCCGACAACCTCTCCACCCACTTCGCAAGGAGCCAGAACCATGGCCTATTGGCTGATGAAATCCGAGCCCGACGAACTCTCGATCAAAGGGCTGGAAAAGCTCGGCAAAGCACGCTGGGACGGGGTTCGCAACTATCAGGCACGCAATTTCCTGCGGGCCATGGCGGTGGGAGATGAGTTCTTTTTCTATCATTCCAGTTGCCCCGAGCCGGGGATTGCCGGAATCGGCAAGATTGTCGAAGCCGCGTATCCGGACCCAACGGCGCTGGAGCCAGAGAGCCATTATTTTGATCCGAAGGCCACTCCGGAGAAAAACGCCTGGAGTGCGATTGATGTTGCGCATGTGGAAACGTTTGCCCGGGTGCTGAAACTGGATTATCTGAAACAGCAGACGGCGCTGGCCGAGTTGCCGTTGGTGCAGAAAGGCTCGCGGTTATCGGTGATGCCGGTGACGGCAGAGCAATGGGCAGCGGTGATTGCCTTAAAGCCTTGAGTCATTTGTCGCCTGGGCTGGCCTCATCGCGAGCAAGCTCGCTCCCACAGGGGGCTGTGGTGGACATGTGATTGTGGTTCAACACAAATCCACTGTGGGAGCGAGCTTGCTCGCGATGTGGCCAGCTCAGGCAATAGAAGTCTTACTGAATGATCAGGTTGTTGAACAACAAATCCTCAACCACCGGCTTACCGGTTTCGTCGTTCATCACCTGTTGGGTCTGCTTCAGAGCCTCCTGACGCAGCTTTTCCTTGGCCTCGACGTTGTTCATCGTCTCGGTGGTCTGCTGCGCAAACAACGCCACCAACTGATTGCGGATCAGCGGCTCATTAGCCTTCACCGCTTTGGTCGCCTCGTCACCGGTCACCCGCAACGCCACATCGGCCTTGTAGACCTTGAGTTTCGGCGTGCCGTCCAGCCCGTAGTTACCCACGAACGGCGGGCTCAGGGTGATGTAATTGACCTTCGGAGCTGCATCTTCTTTGGCTTCTTCGGCCACCGCTGCCACAGGCAGAGACAGGGCCAGCATCAACATGATCCACGCTTTCAAAATTCGCTCCTTATCCGGTTTGCGGCCTAGCATAACGACCCGCCGCGCAAGCACAAGCTTATGGCTGACTATCAGGGCCGGGCATGCTCGTTGACCCATCGACCCACACACCTACACTTATCGGCCATCACTCCCAAAGGAATAGCCCTGATGAAAGCCGTGCTGTGCAAAGCCTTCGGCCCTGCCGAATCGCTGGTGCTGGAAGACGTCGCCAATCCTGTCGCGAAGAAGAATGAAATCCTGCTGGACGTGCACGCCGCCGGGGTGAACTTCCCCGATACGTTGATCATCGAGGGCAAATACCAGTTCAAGCCGCCCTTCCCGTTTTCGCCGGGTGGTGAAGCGGCTGGCGTGGTCAGCGCAGTGGGTGAAAAAGTCAGTCACTTGAAAGTCGGTGACCGGGTCATGGCCCTGACCGGCTGGGGCAGCTTTGCCGAGCAGGTCGCCGTGCCGGGCTACAACGCACTGCCGATCCCGCCATCGATGGACTTCAACACCGCCGCCGCCTTCAGCATGACCTACGGCACCTCGATGCATGCCCTCAAACAGCGTGGCAACCTGCAACCGGGCGAAACCCTGCTGGTACTGGGTGCTTCCGGCGGTGTCGGCCTGGCGGCGGTGGAAATCGGCAAAGCCATGGGCGCCCGGGTGATCGCGGCGGCCAGCAGCGCAGAGAAACTCGCCGTGGCCAAGGCCGCCGGCGCCGACGAACTGATCAACTACAGCGAAACCAGCCTGAAGGACGAAATCAAGCGTCTGACCGACGGCCAGGGTGCCGACGTGATCTACGACCCGGTCGGCGGCGACCTGTTCGACCAGGCCATCCGCGCCATCGCCTGGAACGGCCGCTTGCTGGTGGTCGGCTTCGCCAGCGGTCGCATTCCCGAATTGCCGGTCAACCTGGCCTTGCTTAAAGGTGCGGCAGTGCTCGGCGTGTTCTGGGGCTCGTTCGCCCAACGCCAGCCGCAGGACAACGCGGCGAACTTCCAGCAGTTGTTTGGCTGGTTTGCCGAAGGCAAGCTCAAGCCTCTGGTGTCCCGGGTGTATCCGCTGAGCAATGCGGCGCAGGCGATCAATGACCTTGGCCAGCGTATAGCGGTGGGGAAAGTGGTGGTGCAGGTTCGCTGAATCTCTCTGCAAATAAGCGCGGCCATGTAGCCGCGCTTTTATTGCCGTCAAAGCAACACCCGAATCTCCTCCGGCAAAAACCGCACATACCGACTCGCCGGATGTGCGCTACACCGCTGCACAATCGAACGGACGCTGGCATTGAGCTTGGCAATCAGAGCCAGACGTTTCTCTTCCGGCAATTGAGTCGGTGAAAGCGAGTGGGTCAGGTAACTGCGGGTCCAGCTGAAAACCGAAAGCAGGTAACGCTTCCTACAACGCCCTTCACTTACATCTGAGCGACATGTTCATAAAGGAACGCGCGACTTCCAACATTTCCGCTGTTTTGCTGATGAGAACCGGTGCTATTTTCGGTAACGAAACTGTAACATTCGTATCCGCAGTCAAAACAAGAAATCTGGAGCTCTTGAATGTTTGCTTTCTTTCGTCCTGCCGCACATCAGGCTCCATTGCCTGAAGAAAAAATAGACAGCACCTACCGACGCCTTCGCTGGCAGATTTTCGCCGGCATTTTCATTGGCTATGCCGGTTACTACCTGCTGCGCAAGAACTTCTCCCTGGCCATGCCGTATCTGATCGATGAGGGCTACTCCCGTGGCCAGCTGGGTCTGGCGATGTCCGCCATCGCGATTGCCTACGGTCTGTCGAAGTTTCTCATGGGCCTGGTGTCCGACCGCTCCAACCCACGCTTCTTCCTGCCATTCGGTCTTCTGGTGTCGGCTGGGGTGATGTTCATTTTCGGTTTCGCGCCCTGGGCGACGTCCAGCGTGACCATGATGTTCATTTTGCTGTTCATCAACGGCTGGGCGCAGGGTATGGGTTGGCCGCCGAGTGGCCGGACCATGGTGCACTGGTGGTCGCAGAAGGAACGTGGCGGCGTGGTGTCCGTCTGGAACGTGGCGCACAACGTCGGCGGTGGCCTGATCGGCCCGTTGTTCCTGATCGGCATGGGGCTGTTCAATGACTGGCACGCCGCGTTCTACGTACCGGCAGCCGTGGCGCTGGCAGTAGCGGTGTTCGCCTTTGTGACCATGCGCGACACCCCGCAATCGGTTGGCCTGCCGCCGATCGAGCAATACAAGAACGACTACCCGGAAGGCTACGACGCCAGCCACGAAGAGGAATTCAGCGCCAAGGAAATCTTCGTCAAATACGTGCTGCGCAACAAAATGCTCTGGTACATCGCCTTGGCCAACGTCTTTGTCTATCTGCTGCGCTACGGCGTGCTGGACTGGGCACCGACCTACCTCAAGGAAGCCAAGGGTTTCACGGTGGATAAAACCTCGTGGGCGTACTTCTTCTACGAGTGGGCAGGTATCCCGGGCACGCTGCTGTGCGGCTGGATGTCGGACAAGATCTTCCGTGGCAACCGTGGCCTGACCGGCATGGTGTTCATGGCGTTGGTGACGGTCGCGACGCTGGTTTACTGGCTCAACCCGGCCGGCAATCCGATGGTCGACATGATCGCGCTGCTGTCCATTGGCTTCCTGATCTACGGCCCGGTGATGCTGATCGGCCTGCAGGCGCTGGAACTGGCACCGAAGAAAGCTGCCGGTACGGCGGCGGGCTTTACCGGTCTGTTCGGTTACTTGGGCGGTTCGGTCGCGGCCAGTGCAGCGATGGGCTACACCGTGGACCATTTCGGTTGGGACGGCGGTTTCGTGCTGCTGGTCGGTGCCTGCCTGTTGGCGATGGCCTTCCTGGCCCCAACACTACGGCACAAACAAATCGCCAGTCAGGGCCGCGAAGCACTCGCTTGATCGGCCTTTGATTTACAGCGCTTGAGCCGCGCCTCCAGATTCCGGTCTGGCATGGCGTGGCTGCGCAGGGCGTGCGCGGTCTGCTCGACATAATCGCGAGTGGTGCCGTAGCGCCCGCAGGCGTTTTCGAACACATGGCTCAGCACATGGTCCGGCAAGTTACCGGCATAGCTGGGCAGGTGTCGCTCCAGCACAAAGCCCAATGCCTGAACCTGGCTGCCATCGTCGAGGCGGCAGTTGAGCCAGTGCGGGCGGTAGGAAGGGAAAGGCATCTCGCGCTGCCACAGTGCGTAGAGCGAGGCTTCGAGTTGCTCTTCGGGCAAGCGATAGGCGAAACCGCTGCAAGAACCGCCGCGATCCAGGCCAAACACCAGGCCGGGCATTTCCGGTGTGCCGCGATGTTCGTGGGACCACAGGTACAACCCGCGATGGTAGCCATGCACCCGGCCGCGAACCCGCTCAACCGCCGTGCATTCAGGGCGCCAGATCAGCGAACCATACGCAAACAACCAGACCGGCCCACCTTTGTGGCGCGCCATGGTCGATTGCATCGAGCTGAGCAGTTGTTCGTGAGTAAGCTGCGGCCCCAGATCGAGCCGCGGAGGGTAAGCCAGATTCAAAAAAGCAGATTCAATGGCGCTCATGGCGAATAGCGTTCAGCTCCCCGCGGGTGAAGAATTACTTAATAGAACGCACGGCTGTAACAATAAGGCACATAAGTTTTAAGGCAATTTAAACGCAATGGCACCGTTCTTAATGAATTGCCTGGACAGCATATAACCTACCGACATTTATAAAAAATAATAAATGCCGATTGGCTATATGTGGAGTTATATACCTGTAGGAGCGAGCCTGCTCGCGATGGAATCAAGAACGCTGCGGGTAGCCTGACTGCCCGAGTAATCGTTAACAACCATTGCGAGCAGGCTCGCTCCTACAGGGTGGACGGGGCAGATCAAGACCGCGGCGCGTACGCAAACACATCGGCGCGCATTTGATGAGCATCCATTCCCGCTTCCACCAGCGCATCCAGCGTGCCGTAGACCATGGCCGGAGAGCCACTGGCGTACACGTGTAGCGGCTTGAGGTCAGGGAAGTCTTCACAGACCGCTTCATGCAACATGCCGCACCGCCCTTCCCAACCGCATTGATCGCTGACGACCTTGTGCAGGAACAGGTTGGGCAACTTCAGCCATTCGTCCCAATGCTCTATTTGATAAAAATCCTCAGGACGACGCACACCCCAATACAGATGCACCGGGTGCTTGAAACCCGAGGCCCGGCAATGCTCGATCAGACTGTGGATCTGGCCCATACCGGTACCCGCGGCGATCAGCACGAGAGAACCTTCCGGCAACTCCTCCAGGTGGGTATCGCCGAACGGCAATTCGACCCGCACCATACTGTTGCGCTGGAGCTGTTCGATCAGGCTCAACGCACTGGATTCGCGCGCCAGTACGTGGATTTCCAGGTCGCGCCCCGCATGCGGTGCCGAGGCGAGGGAGAATGCGGACTTTTCGCCGTTCTCCCGTTCGATCATCAGGTACTGGCCAGCGTGGTAGCGCGGCGGTTTGCCAGCCGGAGCCCGCAGACGCACGCGCCAGGTGTCGCCGCCCACCTCCTTGCACTCAATGACCTGACACGACACGCTGCGCACCGGCAGTTCTCCCAGCGCGAGCACGCCATCCCACAGCACGATGCAGTCTTCCAGCGGCTCCGCTATGCAAGTGTAGAACTCGCCATGGTCACGCACATTGCCAGCCTGCTCGACCCGGCCTTCCACCAGCAGCGCCGCACAAACGTGGCAATTGCCGTTGCGGCAGCTTTGCGGGCATTCGTAGCCCAGACGTCGTGCGCCATCGAGAATCCGCTCGCCGGGCAATATCTCAAGTACTGCTCCGGAGGGCTGCAAGGTTACACGCATCAATCTATTCCTAACTGATTCCAGATGGCATCGATCCGCTGGGTCACGGCATCATCCTTGACGATGACCCGGCCCCATTCGCGAGTAGTTTCGCCCGGCCATTTATGCGTGGCATCGAGGCCCATTTTCGTCCCCAGGCCGGAAACCGGCGAGGCGAAGTCGAGGTAGTCGATCGGCGTGTTGTCGATCATCACGGTGTCGCGCTTGGGGTCCATGCGCGTGGTGATGGCCCAGATCACGTCGCTCCAGTCCCGGGCGTTGATATCGTCGTCGGTGACGATAACGAACTTGGTGTACATGAACTGTCGCAAAAACGACCAGACACCCAGCATTACCCGCTTGGCGTGGCCCGGATACGACTTTTTCATGGTCACGATGGCCATGCGGTACGAGCAACCTTCGGGCGGCAGGTAGAAATCGGTGATCTCCGGGAACTGCTTCTGCAGGATCGGCACGAACACTTCGTTCAATGCCACGCCGAGGATTGCCGGCTCATCCGGCGGACGGCCGGTGTAGGTACTGTGGTAGATCGGCTTGATCCGATGGGTAATGCGCTCGACGGTGAACACCGGGAAGCTGTCGACTTCGTTGTAGTAACCGGTGTGGTCGCCGTATGGGCCTTCATCGGCCATCTCGCCCGGATGGATCACGCCTTCGAGGATGATTTCGGCGGTGGCCGGCACTTGCAGATCGTTGCCGCGGCACTTCACCAACTCAGTGCGGTTACCGCGCAAGAGGCCTGCGAAGGCGTATTCGGAAAGGCTGTCGGGCACCGGGGTCACGGCACCGAGGATAGTCGCCGGGTCAGCGCCCAGGGCCACGGAAACCGGGAACGGCTGGCCCGGATGCTTTTCGCACCACTCGCGGTAATCCAGCGCGCCGCCACGGTGGCTCAGCCAGCGCATGATGACCTTGTTGCGACCGATCACTTGCTGACGGTAGATGCCGAGGTTCTGGCGATCCTTGTTTGGGCCTTTGGTGACGGTCAGCCCCCAAGTGATCAGCGGACCGACGTCGCCCGGCCAACAGGTCTGCACCGGCAGCATGGCCAGGTCGACGTCGTCGCCTTCGATGACCACTTCCTGGCACACCGCGTCCTTGACGACTTTCGGCGCCATCGAAATGATCTTGCGGAATATCGGCAGCTTGGACCAGGCATCCTTCAAGCCTTTCGGCGGCTCGGGCTCCTTGAGGAACGCCAGCAGCTTGCCGATTTCGCGCAGCTCGCTGACCGATTCGGCACCCATGCCCATGGCGACCCGCTCGGGGGTGCCGAACAGGTTGCCGAGCACCGGGATGTCATAGCCTGTCGGCTTTTCGAACAACAGCGCCGGGCCTTTGGCACGCAGCGTGCGATCACACACCTCGGTCATCTCCAGCACTGGAGAGACGGGGATCTGGATGCGTTTCAACTCTCCGCGCTGCTCAAGCTGCTGCACGAAATCCCGAAGATCCTTGAATTTCATTGATGATGGCACCCGTAAAATAGGCGTACATCCTACCTGCTCTGCCGGCCGCTGGCAGCTTATCGCTGCTTATCTGGATGCATTCACCTGCGGTTTCCCCGGGTTTGCCCCGGCTTGCAGACTGACAAACAGCGGTTCCAGGATCGGCGCCACCCATCGCGCGCCGACTTCCGAGAGGTGATTGTCATCGGTGTACAACGAGTAGCCGCCGCGTTCGGCGCGGCACAGGCCGCTGGCATCACACAGTCTTGGCGCCGGGTCCACGACCTGTACCGCCGAGTCTTGGGCCAGTTGTGCGAACAAATGACTGATGAATGCCTGGCGCCTGTGGTGCTCTGCGAGCGCCAGCCCGACATCGTCGACCGGATGGTCCAGCATTGCCAGACGCGTGAGGCGATACGGAGGGCTGAAGGCCTGCAACGGCACCTCTTTTACCAGCCAGACCCGATGCCCGCCGGCACGCAATTGCGCGACTCGTGCACGCAAGCCATCGGCCAGGCGTTGTTCGGCACTGGCACGCTCGTAATGCCCGTCAGCGCTTTTCAGAGCGTGACCCAGATCGCCTTTGCCGTCGCCATAGAGGTACAGGCTCCAGTGCGCGACCAACACCACATCGCTGACGGCTTGCGGCTTCAGGGCCTGTTCAACGCGTCGATTGAACCGCGCACAACGCGCATCGTGCTCCAGGCCTTCGACAGGCAAACAACCAGCAGAACTGGCAAGCATAACGTTGACGCCGTGGGCCTTGGCACCCTCGTCGAAAACCGGAATCAACGCCGTGGCATGGCTATCGCCCCAGACAAGCGCTGGGGGCAGGCGGTTTTGCGCGCCATATAGGCAAAACAACTTGTCATCCGGCGTCTTGTCATCGGCCAGACAGGCCATCAGTTCCGGCCGCCATTCGCGAGCCTTGGCATATTGCAGGGCCTGTTCAGACAGACGCCACGGCAAGCCGTCGGTCCATCGCAAGGCCTGCCCGGCCAGGCCTAGCACCAGGACACCGCAGGCGCCAGCGAGCAGGATCTGCCGGCGCCCGGCTAGCAGGCGACGCTCACGAAACGGGGTTTCGACGAACGTCCAAGACAGATAACCCAACAACAGCGTCAGCAGAATCAACCCGGCACTGTCGAAAACACTCGGCTCACCGACGCTGGCATAGCTGGAAAATACGAACACCGGCCAGTGCCACAGGTACCAGGAATACGAAACCAGCCCGAGGCCGACCATTATCCTGCTGCTCAAAAACTGACCAATCCAGGTTTCACGATGACCGTTGGCCAGAATCAGCAGCACCACACCCAGCACCGGCAGCAACGCCGCAACACCCGGGAATGGCGTGGCCTTGTCATAACCGAACACCACCAACAGAATCAGCAACATACCGAGCAGGCTCAGCCACTGCGCTGCCATCGGCTTGAGACGCCATGCAGACTTGGGCGCTACCGCCAGCATCGCACCGGCCAATAGCTCCCACGCACGCATAGGCAACAGGAAGAAAGCTTTTTCCGGATGATGGGCGACAGCCCACACGCTCAAGCCAAAGGACAGCAGCAATACACTGAACAGCGCCAGTCTCCAACGCTTGAGACGACTCGACAGCAGTGTCAGCAGCAACGGGAAGACGATGTAAAACTGCTCCTCCACCGCCAGCGACCAGGTGTGCAGCAGGGGCTTGAGATCGGAGGCGACATCGAAATAGCCGTCCTGGCGCATGAACAGGATGTTGGAGACGAACATCACCTGGTAACGCACCGATCGCCCCAGCTCTTCGTAATCCTTCGGTGCCAGCAAAAACCAGCCGACCGCCAGCACCGCAATGATCATCGCGAACAACGCCGGCAAAATCCGCCGCGCACGCCGGGCCCAGAAATCGACGAAGCTGAATTGCCCGGCCTGGCGCTGATTCCAGATGATCGACGTGATCAGGTAACCGGAAATCACGAAAAACACGTCCACGCCGACAAAGCCGCCGGTAAACCCAGGAACGCCAAAGTGAAACAGCACGACGGCGATCACCGCCACTGCGCGCAAGCCGTCGATATCCCTTCGATAAGCCAGTGAGCTCATAAACATTAAACCGGTCAGATCGTTATTTTCAGCGCGCTTGAGCATCGCACCCCCCCCCCGGAGATGACTGCAAACGCGGCTGGTTGAAGTGCTAACCAACTGACCTTGGCCAATCAAAAACCTCCCATGGCCCAGGCAAAAAAAAGGCGCCCCACCGGGGCGCCATTCTCTTGAACTCAACGGGCGATGTTACTTGCGCTTCATCGACAGGAAGAATTCGTCGTTGGTCTTGGTCGTTTTCAGCTTGTCGACCAGGAACTCGATGGCTGCAATTTCATCCATCGGGTGCAGCAGCTTGCGCAGAATCCACATGCGCTGCAGTTCGTCGTCGGCAGTCAGCAACTCTTCGCGGCGGGTGCCGGAACGGTTGATGTTGATGGCCGGGAACACGCGTTTTTCAGCGATGCGGCGATCCAGAGGCAGCTCCATGTTGCCGGTGCCTTTGAATTCCTCGTAGATCACTTCGTCCATCTTCGAGCCGGTTTCAACCAGCGCGGTGGCGATGATGGTCAGCGAGCCGCCTTCTTCAATGTTCCGCGCGGCGCCGAAGAAACGCTTCGGTTTCTCCAGGGCGTGAGCATCGACACCACCGGTCAGTACCTTGCCGGAGCTCGGGATCACGGTGTTGTAGGCGCGGGCCAGACGAGTGATGGAGTCGAGCAGGATCACCACGTCTTTCTTGTGCTCGACCAGGCGTTTGGCCTTCTCGATCACCATTTCGGCAACCTGCACGTGACGGGTTGGCGGCTCGTCGAAGGTCGAGGCAACCACTTCACCGCGCACGGTGCGCTGCATTTCGGTTACTTCTTCCGGACGTTCGTCGATCAGCAGCACGATCAGGTGAACTTCAGGGTTGTTACGCGCGATGTTCGCGGCAATGTTCTGCAGCATGATCGTCTTGCCGGCTTTCGGCGGTGCAACGATCAGACCGCGCTGGCCTTTACCGATCGGGGCGCACAGGTCGATGACACGACCGGTCAAGTCTTCGGTGGAACCGTTACCGGCTTCCATCTTCATGCGCACGGTCGGGAACAGCGGGGTCAGGTTCTCGAAGAGAATCTTGTTCTTCGCGTTTTCCGGACGGTCGAAGTTGATCGTGTCGACCTTGAGCAGCGCGAAATAACGCTCGCCTTCCTTTGGAGGGCGGATCTTGCCAACGATGGTGTCACCGGTGCGCAAGTTGAAACGACGGATCTGGCTCGGCGAGACGTAGATATCGTCTGGACCTGCGAGATAGGAAGCGTCAGCGGAGCGCAGGAAGCCGAAGCCGTCCTGGAGAATCTCCAGCACGCCATCACCGGAGATTTCCTCACCGCTTTTCGCGTGCTTCTTGAGCAGGGAGAAAATCACGTCCTGCTTGCGCGAACGGGCCATATTTTCTATGCCCATCTGTTCGGCCAATTCGAGCAGTTCGGTAATCGGCTTTTGCTTGAGTTCAGTCAGATTCATATAGGAATGACGTAATCATTTATGGAGGGGGGAAATTAAGCTTTTGGCTTAATGAGGCCGCGCCGCGGAGAAGGCGACAGGATCGCGTACTTATTCGAAAAGGAGTGCGTCGGCGACGGCTAGCAGGGGGCAATGGAGAAACCAGTGCGGGGCCGAATGTACCATCTGAGTTTAGGAGCGTCTAGCCCTGAATACGCAAAAAGCCCCGCTATTTGCGGGGCTTTTTGCGGACACTTTGCAACGACGCTTAGATGTTGGCGTCGAGGAAGGCAGCCAGTTGCGACTTCGACAGTGCGCCGACCTTGGTCGCTTCAACGTTGCCGTTCTTGAACAGCATCAGGGTCGGGATACCGCGCACGCCGTGCTTGGCCGGGGTTTCCTGGTTTTCGTCGATGTTCAGCTTGGCAACGGTCAGCTTGCCTTTGTAAGTCTCGGCAATCTCGTCCAGAACAGGAGCGATCATTTTGCAAGGGCCGCACCATTCAGCCCAGTAATCGACCAGTACAGCGCCTTCGGCCTTGAGTACGTCGGCCTCGAAGCTAGCATCGCTAACGTGTTTGATAAGATCGCTGCTCATGGAATTCTCCAGGTTGTAAGCAAAAAAACGTGGCCCATCATAGCGGCCCTTCCCCCGTTCAGGAAGGTGCAGATGATTGAGTCTCGCTATGGTGATCCATGAGTTTGGGTATAGCTCAAGTCATGAAGTGGCGGGAGCGATGAACGCTATCCCGGTGCGCAACGCGGCGTTACGTACGTGCTCTTGCATGGCCTTTTGCGCGGCGCCAGACGCTCGGCGAGCCAGCGCACGAAGGATTTTTCGGTGTTCCTGCCAGGTTTCCATGGCCCGCTCGACCCGGATGAACGGTAGCTTCTGGCTTTCCAGGAAGATGTCGGCGCTGGCGGTCAGGATGCTCAGCATCGCCTGATTGCCGCTGGCCAGCAGGATGCGGCGGTGGAATTCGAAATCCAGGCGGGCCGCGGCTTCGAAGTCGCCGGACTTCAGCTCATCGCGCATGGCGGCGACATTGTCTTCCAGCGCATCGAGTTCGTCGGTGCTCAAGGTTACGGCCGCCAACCCCGCAGCAAAACCTTCCAGCGCATAGCGCAACTGAAAGATGTCCAACGGCGAAGCCTGCGCCGCGAACGGCCAGCCCGGCGCCGCATCGCCCCGCGGTAGCTCCACGGGCGATTGCACGAATACGCCTTTGCCCGGCTGGATACTGATGATCCCCAGCGCACTCAACGATGACAATGCCTCGCGCAACGACGCCCGACTGACCCCCAATTGCACCGCCAGGTCCCGTTGCGAGGGCAAAGCATCCCCCGGCCCGAAGCCCTGTTCGGTAATCAGTTTGCGGATGGCTTGCAGCGCCACTTCAGGTACGGCGCGGGAGATCGAGTTCATGGTTTTCCAGACGAACCAGGCCAATGTGCGCTCAGTTGTAAAGCTATTCGCGACGTCCGGCAAGTCGTGCCCCATGGGGGTTCGAAGATTTTCACGGCTGCGCCATCGGGGTGCGAAAAGCAACCTGACTGTTCAGACCAGTAAGACCGTGCGACGCCAGCAAAACCGTGCCCTTGCGTCCTCAAAACCCCATGTTGGCATGGCCCATGCTCTGTCGATCCGCAGAAATCACTTCTTGCCGATCCGGAGATTTGCCATGACTCAGCGTTACAGCGCCCTCCTCGCAGCCTTGTTCGCCAGCCTGATGCTGAGCCAGGCACCCGCCCACGCCGATGGTCTGGAGGATGTGGTCAAGCGCGGCGTCCTCAAGGTGGCCGTGCCCCAGGACTTCCCACCATTCGGCTCGGTCGGCCCGGACATGAAACCCCGCGGCCTCGATATCGACACCGCGAAACTGCTGGCCGACCAGCTAAAGGTCAAACTCGAACTGACGCCGGTCAACAGCACCAACCGCATCCCGTTCCTCACCACCGGCAAGGTCGACCTGGTGATTTCCAGCCTCGGAAAGAACCCGGAGCGCGAAAAAGTCATCGACTTCTCCCGCGCCTACGCGCCGTTCTACCTTGCCGTGTTCGGTCCGCCAGACGCCGACATCAAGGGCTTGGACGATCTCAAGGGCAAGACCATCAGCGTCACCCGTGGTGCCATCGAAGATATCGAGCTGACCAAGGTCGCCCCCGAAGGCGTGACCATCAAGCGTTTCGAAGACAACAACTCGACCATTGCCGCGTACCTGGCCGGGCAAGTCGACCTGATCGCCAGCGGCAACGTGGTGATGGTCGCCATCAGCGAGAAGAGCCCGAAACGCGTGCCAGCGCTGAAAGTGAAGCTCAAGGACTCACCGGTCTACGTGGGCGTGAACAAGAACGAGTCGGCGCTGCTGGACAAGGTTAACCAGATTCTTGTGACCGCCAAGAGCGACGGCGCGCTGGAAAAGAACGCCCTGACCTGGCTGAAAGAACCGCTGCCGGCCGATCTCTGATTCGGCGCGCTGGAGACGTTTTATGGCTTATCAGTTCGATTTCCTGCCGGTGGTGAACAACACCGATCTGTTGCTGCGCGGTGCGTTGTTCACCCTTGAGCTGACCGCCATCGGCGCTGTGCTCGGCGTGGGGCTGGGCATCGTCGGGGCGCTGGTGCGGGCGTGGAACATCCGGCCTTTCGCGGGGATTTTCGCGGTCTACGTCGAGTTGATCCGCAACACGCCATTTCTGGTGCAGTTGTTTTTCATCTTCTTCGGCTTGCCGTCCCTGGGGGTACAGATTTCCGAATGGCAGGCGGCGGTACTGGCGATGGTCATCAACCTCGGCGCCTATTCCACCGAGATCATCCGCGCCGGCATCCAGGCGATCCCTCGGGGTCAGCTGGAAGCCGCAGCGGCACTGGCGATGACACGATTCGAAGCGTTCCGTCATGTGGTGCTGCTGCCGGCACTGGGCAAAGTCTGGCCGGCCCTGAGCAGCCAGATCATCATCGTGATGCTCGGCTCGGCGGTGTGTTCGCAAATCGCGACGGAGGAGCTGAGCTTCGCCGCCAACTTCATTCAGTCGCGCAACTTCCGCGCCTTTGAAACCTACGCCCTGACCACACTGCTGTACCTGTGCATGGCGCTGCTGATCCGCCAGTTGCTGAACTGGCTTGGCCACCGCTTCATCGCAAGGAGCAACCGATGAGCGACTTCACTTTCTGGGACGTCGTGCGCAACCTGCTCATGGGCCTGCAATGGACGCTGGCGCTGTCGCTGGTGGCGTTCATTGGCGGCGGACTGATTGGCTTACTGATCATGGTCATGCGCATCTCGAAAAAGTCCCTGCCGCGCAGTTTCGCCCGCACTTACATCGAACTGTTTCAGGGCACACCGCTATTGATGCAGCTGTTCCTGGTGTTTTTCGGCGTGGCGTTGGCCGGGATCGAAATTTCGCCGTGGATGGCCGCGGCGATTGCGCTGACGCTGTTCACCAGTGCTTATCTGGCGGAGATCTGGCGCGGTTGCGTCGATTCAATTCCCAACGGTCAGTGGGAAGCCTCATCGAGCCTGGCGCTGAACCCACTGGAACAATTGCGCTATGTGATCCTGCCCCAGGCCCTGCGCATTGCAGTGGCGCCGACAGTGGGGTTTTCGGTGCAAGTGGTCAAAGGCACCGCCGTCACCTCGATCATCGGCTTCACCGAGCTGACCAAGACCGGCGGCATGCTCGCCAACGCCACCTTCGAACCGTTCATGGTCTACGGCCTCGTCGCCCTCGGCTACTTCCTGCTCTGCTACCCCTTGTCGCTCAGTGCGCGATACCTGGAAAGGAGACTGCATGCCTCTGCTTAGAATTTCCGCCCTGCATAAATACTATGGCGATCACCATGTGCTCAAAGGCATCGACCTGAGCATCGAGGAAGGCCAGGTGGTGGCGATCATCGGCCGTAGTGGCTCGGGCAAGTCCACCTTGCTACGCACCCTCAACGGCCTGGAGTCAATCAACGACGGAGTGATCGAAGTCGACGGCGAGTACCTCGACGCCGCCCGCGCCGACCTGCGCAGCCTGCGGCAGAAAGTCGGCATGGTGTTCCAACAGTTCAATCTGTTCCCGCACCTGACCGTGGGCGAAAACGTCATGCTCGCGCCGCAAGTGGTGCAAAAAGTGCCGAAAGCCAGGGCCGCCGAACTGGCGCGGCAGATGCTGGAAAGGGTCGGGTTGGGGGAAAAGTTCGGTGCCTTCCCTGATCGGCTGTCGGGCGGGCAGCAACAGCGGGTAGCGATTGCCCGGGCACTGGCGATGTCGCCGAAGGTTTTGCTATGTGACGAAATCACCTCGGCACTGGACCCGGAACTGGTCAACGAAGTGCTGAGCGTGGTCCGACAACTGGCCAGGGAAGGCATGACGCTGATCATGGTCACCCACGAAATGCGCTTCGCCCGGGAGGTTGGGGATAAGTTGGTGTTCATGCACCAAGGCAAGGTGCATGAGGTTGGGGATCCGAAAGTACTGTTCGCCAACCCGCAGACGGCGGAGCTGGCGAATTTCATCGGGACGGTTGAAGCTGTGGGCTGACAGAGCTTCAGCGCAAGCGAGGCCGTCATCGCGAGCAAGCTCGCGATTGACCGCGAAGCGGTCACCGGTTTTCATGCACTGGATCAAGGCTTTGAACACTGCGCGTTGGCGCCAGCCTTTGATCGTGGCACGATGTCGAGGTTATCGACCGAGACCCCTGACCATGCCGCAATCCAAAGCCAAGAATCTGTCCCTGATCGCCGCAATCGACCTGGGCTCCAACAGTTTTCACATGGTCGTGGCCAAGGCCCAGAACGGCGAGATCCGTATTCTCGAGCGTCTCGGGGAGAAGGTTCAGCTGGCCGCCGGCATCGACGAAGAGCGCCACCTCAACGAAGAATCGATGCAACGCGGGCTCGATTGCCTCAAGCGTTTCGCCCAACTGATCAGCGGTATGCCCACCGGCGCCGTGCGAATCGTGGGCACCAACGCCTTGCGTGAAGCCCGCAACCGCGCCGAATTCATCCGTCGCGCCGAAGAAATTCTCGGCCATCCGGTGGAAGTCATTTCCGGTCGTGAAGAAGCGCGCCTGATCTATCTCGGCGTATCCCACACCCTCGCCGACACCCCGGGCAAGCGCCTGGTGGCCGACATCGGTGGCGGCAGTACCGAATTCATCATTGGCCAGCGCTTCGAACCGCTACTGCGCGAAAGCCTGCAGATGGGTTGCGTCAGCTACACCCAGCGATATTTCAAGGACGGCAAGATTACCCCGGCCCGTTACGCCCAGGCATACACGGCAGCACGGTTGGAGATCATGAGCATCGAGCATGCCCTGCATCGTCTGACCTGGGATGAAGCCATCGGCTCCTCGGGTACCATCCGCGCCATCGGCCTGGCGCTGAAGGCTGGCGGCTACGGCACCGGTGAGGTCAACGCCGAGGGCCTGGCCTGGCTCAAGCGCAAACTGATCAAGCTGGGCGACGTCGAAAAAATCGATTTCGAAGGTATCAAGCCGGATCGCCGGGCGATCTTTCCGGCGGGCCTGGCGATCCTCGAAGCGATCTTCGACTCCCTGGAACTGCAACGTATGGACCACTGCGAAGGTGCCCTGCGCGAAGGCGTGCTCTATGACCTGCTGGGCCGCCATCATCACGAAGACGTGCGCGAACGCACCCTTACTTCGCTGATGGAGCGCTACCACGTCGATCAGGAACAGGCAGTACGGGTCGAGCGCAAGGCGCTGCATGCGTTCGATCAGGTGGCCGAGGACTGGGATCTGGAAGACGGCGTCTGGCGCGAACTGCTCGGCTGGGCGGCCAAGGTCCACGAGGTGGGCCTGGACATCGCGCACTACCAGTACCACAAGCACGGCGCCTACCTGATCGAGCACTCGGACCTCGCCGGGTTCTCCCGTGAAGACCAGTTGATGCTCGCACTGTTGGTACGCGGCCACCGACGCAACATTCCCAAGGACAAGTTCGCCGATTTCGGCGATGACGGCATCAAGCTGATTCGCCTGTGCGTACTGCTGCGCTTTGCGATCCTGTTCCACCACATCCGTGGCACCCAGCAAATGCCCCAGGTGGAACTGAATGCCCATGGCAACAGCCTGGAAGTGGTGTTCCCGGAGAACTGGCTGGACGAAAACCAGCTGACCCAGGCCGACTTCGAAATCGAAGCGCAATGGCTGACCCGGGTCGACATCGTGTTGAGCGCTCGCTGACCCCTGCCACTGTAGGAGCGAGCTCGCTCGCGAAAAACTGGCAGGCGACGCTTTTTTCCAGGCAGCACGCGTCATCGTTCACGCCCATCGCGAGCGAGCTCGCTCCTACAGGGATCGGCGGTGTAAACAAAAATGGCGATCCGCAGGGATCGCCATTTTTTATACCTCGCCCGCGTTACCGAACAGCCAGGATCGGACTGCCCAAACGCTCCAGCAATGTCGCCTGGGCGCTGCGCGGGTTCTGGTTGCCGGTCGGAGTGTTACGGATGTAACGGCCATCCGACTGCAGGCTCCAACTGTGGGTGTTATCGGTCAGATACAACTCCAGCTCTTTCTTGACCCGCATGATCAGCTTCTTGCCCTCCACCGGGAAGCAAGTCTCGACGCGCTTGTCGAGGTTGCGTTCCATCCAGTCGGCACTGGACAGGAACATCTGCTCGTCGCCACCGTTGAGGAAATAGAAGACCCGGGTGTGTTCCAGGAAGCGGCCGATGATCGAACGCACGTGGATGTTGTGGGAAACCCCGGCGATGCCCGGTCGCAGGCAGCACATGCCACGCACCACCAGATCGATGCGCACGCCCGACTGGCTAGCCTTGTACAGTGCACGGATGATCTTCGGATCGGTCAGCGAGTTGAACTTGGCAATGATGTGCGCCGGTTTGCCATCGAGGGCGAACTGGGTTTCGCGGGCAATCATGTCAAGCATGCCCTTTTTCAGGGTGAACGGCGCGTGCAGCAGCTTCTTCATACGCAGCGTCTTACCCATGCCGATCAACTGGCTGAACAGTTTGCCGACGTCTTCGCACAAGGCGTCGTCGGAGGTCAGCAGGCTGTAGTCGGTATACAGACGGGCGTTGCCGGCGTGGTAGTTGCCCGTGCCCAAGTGCGCGTAACGCACGATCTCGCCCGCTTCGCGGCGCAGGATCAGCATCATCTTGGCGTGGGTCTTGAAGCCAACCACACCGTAGATCACCACCGCACCGGCCGCTTGCAGGCGGCTGGCCAGTTGCAGGTTGGACTCTTCGTCGAACCGTGCGCGCAGTTCGATCACCGCGGTGACCTCTTTGCCGTTACGCGCCGCATCCACCAGCGCATCGACGATTTCCGAGTTCGCGCCGGAGCGGTACAGGGTCTGGCGCACCGCCAGCACGTGCGGATCCTTGGCGGCCTGGCGCAGCAGATCGACCACCGGAGTGAATGACTCGAACGGGTGCAGCAACAGGATGTCCTGCTTGCTGATCACGTTGAAAATGTTCTCGCTGTTCTGCAACAGTTTTGGAATCTGCGGGGTGAACGGCAGGTATTGCAGCTCGCGCTGGCTGTCCAGGCCGGTAATGCTGAACAGCCGCGTCAGGTTCACCGGACCGTTGACCTGATACAACTCCGTCTCGCTCAGGTTGAATTGCTTGAGCAGGTAGTCGGACAGGTGTTTCGGGCAGGTGTCGGCCACTTCCAGACGCACCGCATCGCCATAGCGACGGGAGAACAGTTCGCCGCGCAAGGCACGGGCCAGGTCTTCGACGTCTTCGGAGTCCAGCGCCAGGTCGGCGTTACGGGTCAGGCGGAACTGGTAGCACCCCTTAACCTTCATCCCCTGGAACAGGTCATCGGCGTGAGCGTGGATCATCGACGACAGGAACACATAGTTGTCGCCAGCGCCGCCGACTTCTTCCGGCACCTTGATGATGCGCGGCAACAGGCGTGGTGCCGGGATGATCGCCAGACCGGAATCGCGGCCAAAAGCGTCGATGCCTTCGAGCTCGACGATGAAGTTCAAGCTCTTGTTCACCAGCAACGGGAACGGGTGCGTCGGGTCCAGGCCGATCGGGGTGATGATCGGCGCGATCTCGTCACGGAAATAGCGACGAACCCAGGTCTTGAGCTTGGTCGTCCAGTTACGGCGACGGATGAAGCGGACCTGATGCTTTTCCAGTTCCGGCAACAGGATGTCGTTGAGGATCGCGTACTGGCGATCGACGTGACCATGGACCAGCTCGCTGATGCGGGCCAGGGCCTGATGCGGTTGCAGACCATCGGCGCCGGCCTGTTCACGGGCGAAGGTGATCTGCTTCTTGAGGCCGGCGACACGAATTTCGAAGAACTCGTCCAGGTTGCTGGAGAAGATCAGCAGAAACTTCAGCCGCTCCAGCAATGGATAGGACTCGTCCAGCGCCTGCTCCAGCACGCGGATGTTGAACTGCAGTTGCGAGAGTTCGCGGTGGATGTACAGGCTGCTGTCATCCAGGCCGGGAATGGCCAGCGCTGGCGCTGTCACGGCGGTTTCGACGACCGCCACGGGCAGGGCTGGCTCCAGCTCCGGCGGGGTCTCGTCGACTTGCTCCACCACAGGTTGAGCGTCTTTTACGGCAACTTCAGTGAGCACTTCGGTATTCATCGAATGTTCCTGGGAGGGCTATTTTTGCTCTCGTAACAATTGAGCGGCACGAACGGCGAAGTACGTCAGGATGCCATCAGCCCCTGCACGTTTGAAAGCGGTCAGGGACTCGAGGATAACCCCTTCGCCCAACCAGCCATTCTGGATCGCCGCCATGTGCATGGCGTATTCGCCGCTGACTTGATAAACAAAAGTCGGCACTTTGAATTCTTCTTTTACCCGGCACAGGATGTCCAGGTACGGCATGCCTGGCTTAACCATGACCATGTCTGCACCTTCAGACAAGTCCGCCGCCACTTCGTGCAGGGCTTCGTTGCTGTTGGCCGGGTCCATCTGATAGGAGGCCTTGTTGGCCTTGCCCAGATTCAGCGCCGAACCGACCGCATCACGGAACGGGCCATAATAGGCACTGGCGTACTTGGCCGAGTAGGCCATGATCCGCACGTTGACGTGACCGGCCACTTCTAGAGCTTCGCGGATCGCCTGGATGCGACCGTCCATCATGTCCGATGGGGCCACGACCTGAGCGCCGGCCTCAGCGTGGGACAGGGCTTGCCTGACCAGTGCGTCGACGGTGATGTCGTTCTGCACATAGCCTTCTTCATCAAGAATGCCGTCCTGGCCATGGGTGGTGAACGGGTCCAGGGCAACGTCGGTGATCACGCCCAGCTCCGGGAATTGCGCACGCAGCGCACGGGTCGCGCGCTGGGCGATGCCTTGCGGATTCCACGCTTCGGCGGCGTCCAGGGACTTGAGTTCCGCTGGCGTCACCGGGAACAGTGCCAGCGCCGGTATCCCCAGTTCGACCCACTTGGCCGCCTCTTCCAGCAACAAATCGATGGTCAGGCGTTCGACACCCGGCATCGAAGCCACCGCTTCGCGACGGTTTTCACCGTCCAGTACGAACACCGGCAGGATCAGGTCATCGACGGTCAGGACGTTTTCACGGACCAGACGACGCGAGAAGTCGTCACGACGGTTGCGGCGCAGGCGGGTTGCAGGGAACAAACGGTTGGCGGGGGTAAAGCTCACGGCAGACTCCTGAGCCCGCGCTTACGGGCGAGCGTGACAGTTATAAGCGGCCATTATGACGAACGTATTACAGTTGTGTGCACCCCTGTGACAGGTAGCCGCATTCCATTGTCGTTGTAGGAAATGTTCACGTCGAGACACATTTGGACACTTTCCTGAATGTGTCCGAAGGGTTAGGCTGCGCGTTCATTTCGCCAGCACCCAGACAATGCTCCAACAATTTCTGCATGACTTCGGCTACTTTGCCCTTTTTCTAGGCACGTTCTTCGAAGGCGAAACCATCCTGGTACTCGCGGGCTTCCTCGCGTTCCGTGGATACATGGACATCAACCTGGTGGTGGTCGTGGCCTTCTTCGGCAGCTATGCCGGCGACCAACTGTGGTATTTCCTGGGCCGCAAACACGGCCGCAAGCTCCTGGCGCGCAAACCCCGCTGGCAGATGATGGGTGACCGGGCGCTGGAACATATTCGCAAGCATCCGGACATCTGGGTATTGAGCTTCCGCTTCGTCTACGGTTTGCGCACGGTCATGCCGGTGGCCATCGGGCTGTCGGGCTATCCGCCGGGCCGTTACCTGTTGCTCAACGGCATTGGCGCAGCGATCTGGGCCACAGCCCTGGCGGCGGCCGCGTACCATTTCGGTGCGGTGCTCGAAGGCATGCTCGGCAGTGTGAAGAAGTATGAACTCTGGGTGCTCGGTGCGCTGCTGGTCCTGGGCTTCGTGCTGTGGCTGCGTCGGCGCTTCAAAAATGCCCGCCTGGCCAAGCAGGTCTACGCCGACGAACAAGCCCTGAAGGCCGAACGAACCAAGGCCGAAGGCCCTACGACGCCAGCCGAGTGATGCGGTTTCTGCAACAGTAGAGACCGATGCCGCTCAACAGACTGTAACTGAACAGGCCGACCCAGCCCACGGCGCTGGCCGGCCACAGCCCCACCATCGGCGCCAGCCATACCAATGGCAGATTCGACGCCAGCCGCACCAGCTCCAGCTTCAACGCCCATGGGCGATTCTCCAGAGCCACGCCCAGCACAAACAGACCGAACGCCACCGCTCCCCAGCCCAACGCCAGGGCGCCGACGGGCAGCTTCGGTTCAAGATTCATCAAGTAACTGCCCAGCGCGATATAGACGCAGAACTGCAAGAGGATGTAGAGCTGCTGACGCCCGTCCAGCGCCACCTCGAATTTGCGAAACTGGCTCAGGTCCGGCTTGTTCATCGGGTATCTGGCAGCCACCTCCGCCGGGCGCCAGCCGGTGCGCATGAACCAGATCCGCAGCTTGTCCCAGGTGCTTTCGGCACGACGCGCATCTGCCCACAACTGCGCGTAGAACTGCACGTTCGCCCACACGGGGTTCCAGCTCGCCAGTGGCGTGGTCACGCCGAAGATCACCGGCTCGTTGTCGTCTTCTTCCTGGAACGAGCCGAACAGACGGTCCCAAATAATGAACACGCCGCCGTAGTTGCGATCCATGTAGAGAGCGTTCTGTGCATGGTGAGCCCGATGATTGGACGGTGTGACAAAGAACCATTCGAACCAGCCAAGCTTGGGAATGTGCCGCGTGTGCACCCAGAACTGGTACAGCAGGTTCAGCGCCGCGACGCTGACGAACACCAGCAGCGGCACGCCGGAGATCGCCATCGGCAGATAGAAGATCCAGCCCAGCAGGAAGCCGGTACTGGTCTGGCGCAAGGCCGTGGACAGGTTGTAGTCCTCGCTCTGGTGATGGACCGAATGGGCGGCCCAGAGGATGTTGCGCTCGTGACCCATGCGATGCAGCCAGTAGTAGCAAAAATCGTAGAAAACAAAGGCAAACACCCAGGTCCAGATGCTGTCGGCCGACAACTCGAACAACGCCAAGTGCCTGAGGGCAAAGGCGTAGGTCACCAGCCCCACACCCTTGGTCAACAGACCCGTGGTGGTCGACAGCACGCCGGTGCTGATGCTGTTGATCGCGTCCGCCACCCGATAATTGCTCACCCCGCGCCAACGGTCGGCCAGCAACTCGGCGGCGATCAGCACAAAGAAAAACGGCACCGCATACAGAATGAAGTCCATGACGCACCCTGATCGGAATCTTGAGGACAGATGCTATGTGCAGCCGTGAATTAACCCTATGGCAACGCGGGACAAATTAGTGGACATTTAACGCCATGAATCTGGAGAAAAGCCCATGAGCAAAAAAGTTGCAGTGATCCTTTCCGGTTGTGGCGTGTACGACGGCGCCGAGCTCCACGAGAGCGTCATCACCCTGCTGCGCCTGGACCAGCGCGGAGCCCAGGTGCAGTGCTTCGCACCTGACATCGCGCAGTTGCATGTGATCAACCACCTGACCGGCGAAGAAATGCCTGAATCGCGCAACGTGCTGGTGGAGTCGGCGCGGATTGCCAGAGGCAACATCAAGGATATCCGAGACGCGAACGTCGATGAGTTCGATGCGCTGATCGTGCCCGGCGGCTTCGGCTCGGCCAAGAACCTGTCCAGCTTCGCCATCGAAGGTGCCGCCTGCACCGTTCAACCGGATGTCCTGGCACTGACCGAAGCCTTTGCCGAGGCCGGCAAACCGGTGGGGTTGATGTGCATCTCCCCTGCCCTGGCGGCAAAGATCTACGGCCCCGGCGTCACCTGCACCATAGGCAACGACACCGACACGGCAGCTGCGATGAACAAGATGGGCGCGACCCATACCGATTGCGCGGTCAGTGACATCGTCGAGGACAAGGCGCGCAAACTGGTGAGCACACCGGCTTACATGCTGGCGCAATCGATCAGTGAAGCGGCTTCAGGCATCAACAAACTGGTAGACCGGGTACTGGAACTGACCCACGAAAACGACGCCTGACACCCTCCAAAACTGTGGGAGCGAGCTTGCTCGCGATGGGGCCAGCACATTCAACATCGATGTTGTCTGTAAGTCCGCTATCGCGAGCAAGCTCGCTCCCACAGGGTTCGCCACTGGTCTTAAGAACTGCGTGCCAAACGTGTGAGAATCCGGTCCAGCGCATTGGCAAACGCCTGCTTCTCACGGTCGCCAAAGGGTGCCGGGCCACCGCCCATTTGCCCTTGTTCGCGCAAATCGGTGAACAGGTTGCGAACCGCAAGCCGCTCGCCCATGTTCTGCGCATCAAACTCCTTGCCCCGTGGGTCGAGCGCTGCCACGCCCTTCTTCACCAGACGATCGGCCAGCGGCACATCGCTGCAGATCACCAGCTCACCAGGCACCGCGTGTTCCACCAGGTAGTCATCGGCCGCATCCGGGCCGCTCGGCACCACGATCAGCTTGACCAGTGCCAGCCCCGGTTTGGTCTGCGGCTGCCCGGCCACCAGCACCACTTCGAACTGGCGCTTGAGAGCGAACTTCACCACCAGATCCTTGGCTGCCCGAGGACAGGCGTCGGCATCGATCCACACACGCATTGAATATTCCTCTATTGAAAAGCATCGCGGGCAAGCCACGCTCCCACAGGTTAACGCGAAACCTGTGGGAGCGTGGCTTGCCCGCGAAAGTGAGCGAAGCGATTGCCGTTTAAGAAACCTGCACCCGCTGCCTCTCAACCACCCGGCTACGACCGTACAACACGACAATCGAAATGATCGCCACAGCCTGGGCGCTCAACGAATAGGCATCGGCATGGATCCCCAGCCATTCAAAGTCAAAGAACGGCACCGGCCGCGTACCGAAGATCCCGGCTTCCTGCAGCGCTTTCACGCCGTGCCCGGCAAACACCACCGACAAGGCGCACAAAAGACCGGCGTTGATGCTGAAGAACAACGCCAGCGGCAACTTCGCCGAACCGCGCAAAATCACCCAGGCCAGGCCGACCAGCAGCACCAGTGCCGTGGCCCCACCGGCCAGCACCGCGTTGTGCCCCGCGGGACCTGCCTGCAACCACAGGGTTTCGTAGAACAGGATCACTTCGAACAGTTCGCGATACACCGAGAAGAACGCCAGGGTCGCAAAACCGAAACGCCCGCCACCGCCCACCAGGCTGGTCTTGATGTAATCCTGCCAGGCCGCGGCGTGACGACGGTCATGCATCCACACGCCCAGCCACAGCACCATGACGCTGGCAAACAACGCCGTCGCACCTTCCAGCAATTCGCGTTGGGAACCGCTGACATCAATCACATAGGCTGCCAGCGCCCAGGTGCCCAGCCCCGCCACAAACGCCAGGCCCCAGCCGACGTTAACGCTGCGCACCGCCGCCTGTTGATCCGTGTTACGCAGGAAAGCAAGGATCGCCGCCAGCACCAGAATCGCTTCCAGACCTTCGCGCAGCAGAATCAGCAGGCCGGAAATGTAACTCAGCGACCAGCTCAAACCCTCGTTGCCCAACAGGCCGGCCGATGCCTTCAACTTGTCCTTGGCCACGTCCAGGCGCTGCTCGACCTCGCTCACCGGCAAGCCGTCCTGCAACGACTGACGGTAGGCCATCAGGGATTTTTCAGTGTCTTTACGCACGTTGGCGTCAATGTTATCCAGCGAGCTCTCAACCAGCTCGAAGCCTTCCAGATACGCCGCTACCGATAAGTCATAAGCCTGATCATGCTCACCGGCACGATACGCCGCGATGCTCTTGTCCAAAGTGGCCGCAGTGTAGTCGAGCAGTTGCGCCGGGCCACGCTTGACCTGTGGCGGCTGTGCCCGCTGGTCACGGAAGGTTGCGGCGGCTTGCGGGCCTTCGACGGCCTGTACTTCGGCCGGGGTCTGACGAGCGAGGTCGGCGATGTTGTAGGTCTTTTCAGCCTTGGCCGTCGCCGGGCCGACACTGAAGCTGGCGATATAGGTGGCCAGGTCCCAACGCTGACGATCATCCAGTTGATCGGCAAAGGCCGGCATGTCAGTCCCTTCGACACCCAGGCCCAAGGTGCTGTAGATCGCGTAGAGGCTCAGTCGGTCCAGTCGTGTGGTATCACGCAGATTGGATGGCGGCGGCGCCATGCCGACACCTGCCGGGCCGTCGCCGGCCCCTGTATCGCCATGGCAGACTGAGCAATGCTGAGCGTACAGCGGCGCACCACGCACCGGGTCCGGCGTAATGACCGGGGCCTGACTGACTTCATAGGCCACGGCCAGCTTCGCACCCAGTTGCCGGGCCTGGCGCGCGACGTCGGCGCCGTCCTGATGGGCGTCAATGGAATTTCCCAGCGTGGCCAGGCTCTGCTCCAGAGCGGCTTTTTCCGGCTTGGCCGGCATGGCTGCAATCAGACTTCCCAGCGTCTTGACCGAGTCTTGCTGCACGCGAAATCCGGTCTGGTTCTTGATGCTGCCCGCCTGCACCGTGTCCGGGTAATCCGCGCCGATGTAATCGAGCAAGTGCAGCGCCTGCGGCGCACCTTCGGCGGGAGCGGCCAGTAGCTGAAAACTGCACGCAGCCAACAGCGGCAGCAACAGCCAGGCCAGGAAACGGGAGGGGGCAATCATGAATGAATCTCAATTGGAAATACGAAGTTACATATTGTTAACGCCAGACGGGTTTCGCTCAAGCTTTGTTGATATCTCTTCGTAATTGCATCAGTTTCGAGAGCGGCTCCTCCAAACAAAAAAGGCGACCTCCAGGGTCGCCTTTTTTGTATATCGCCGTTTTACACAGCAGCTTTGCGCAACGTCGCCATGAACGCCGCCGCCCCGATGAACAGCCCGGCAAAGGTCCGGTTCATGCGCTTTTGCTGTTTCGGTGTGCGCAACAGACGCAGCACTTTGGACGCCAGACCGGTGTAGCCGGCCATGACGATCAGGTCGACGCAAACCATGGTTACACCGATTATCAGATACTGAATCAGCAGTGGCGCATGGGGGTCGATGAACTGTGGCAACACCGCCAGCATGAACACCAATGCCTTGGGGTTGCTGATGTTGACCAGAAAACCACGGAACACCAGGGCCATCGGCTTGCCGATCTGGCGCAGCGCCGCGTCATCGCTCATATCGCTGGGCAGCGCACGCCATTGCTTGATCGCGAGGTAAACCAGATACGCCACGCCAAACCATTTGATGGCGTAGAAGGCCGTGGCCGACGCCGTGAGAATGGCGCCGACACCGGCGCCGACGATGGCGATCTGCAAAGCCAGGCCCAGTTGCAGGCCCAAAGCATTCCAGTAGCCGCGCCAGAAACCGTATTGCAAGCCGCTGGACATCGACGCAATGGCGCCGGCACCGGGGGACAGGCTAATCACCCAGCAGGCGGCAAAAAACGCCAGCCATGTTTGAAGCTCCATTGCACACCTCGACTCAGACTCGTGACAGATGTCTAAGCTAATGCGGCTTTGATTGGATGACTACCGATTTTTTGTAGGACATGACGACTGCTGACTTGAGGTCCCCATCGCGAGCAAGCTCGCTCCCACAAAGAAGCCTCTGGTGCTCACAAGATTTGTGCCCACTGAAGATCGACTGTGGGAGCGGGCTTGCTCGCGATGGCGATATGTCAGGCGACAAAAAACTTACTTTTCAAACCCGCTGGAAGGAAGCACATCCGTCCCGCGCCAGCGCCGTACCGAACGCTGGAAGAACAAACTGTTGGGCACCTGCACCATGGCGCTGCCAGTGCCGAGTTCTTCAGCCTCGATCAGCGTGGTGTAAAGAAGATTGATCGCCACTACCCGGCCTTTGACGCCGGGCTTGTCGGTGGTGTCCACCAACTCGACTACGTCACCTATGCGAAACGGGCCGACGGTAAAGATCAGAATCGCGCACAGCAGGTTCGAGAGCACGCTCCACATGGCGAAAAACGCCACCGCCGCGACTGCGACGAATCCGGATAACGCGGTCCAGAGCACCGTGGCCGATACACCGAGGCGCTCCAGCACGAAAATCAATGCACTGCCCATGATGAGCCAGCGCAGACCACCGCGCAGCGGCATCAGCAACTGCGGCGGAAACGGATAGCGCTCGCCGAGACGGGTCAGGCATTTGGCGACGAAACGCTGGGCGATGTATCCGGCCAGCAGGATCAGCAGGATTTGCACGCCGAGCCAGATCGGCTCGACCCACACTGCCGGCAGCGGCAGCTTGAAGGCATCCATCAGGACAGCTCCTCCAACTCCGCCTGCATTTTTTCCAGCAACTCCAAGGCTTCCATCCAGGCTTCTTCCAGCTCCGCCTCACGCACCTTCAGCTTGGCCTGTTCGGCCAGCAGATCCCGCAATTCGTTCTTGCGCGCCGGCTCGTAGATGTCGCTATCGCCAAGGCTGGCATCGATCTTCGCCAGCTTTTCGTGGAGCTTGCCGAGTTCGGCTTCGAGCTTGTCAGCTTCGCGCTTGTGCGGCGCCAGTTGCTGACGCAACGCTGCTGCAGCCTGACGCTGGGCTTTCTTGTCGGTCTTGTCCGGGTTGACCGGTGTGTTACTGACTGGGGCGTTGCGCTGGCGATACTCCACCAGCCAGCGGGTGTAGTCCTCCAGGTCGCCATCGAACTCCTCGACCTTGCCGTCCGCCACCAGATAGAAATTGTCGGTGGTGCTTTTGAGCAAGTGGCGATCGTGAGAGACCACCAATACCGCACCACTGAATTCCTGCAGGGCCATGGTCAGCGCCAGACGCATTTCCAGGTCCAGGTGGTTGGTCGGTTCGTCGAGCAGCAACAGGTTCGGTCGGTCCCAGGCGATCAAGGCCAACGCCAGGCGAGCTTTCTCGCCACCGGAGAAGTTCAGTACTGGCTCATCGATTCGCGCACCACGGAAGTCGAAACCGCCGAGGAAGTCACGCAGGGCCTGCTCACGCTCGGTCGGTGCCAGGCGTTGCAGGTGCAACAACGGGCTGGCCTTGGAATCCAGCGAATCCAGCTGATGCTGGGCGAAGTAACCGACAACGGTGTTCTCGCCACGGGTCAAGCGGCCGGCCAATGGCGAGAGCTCACCGGCAAGGTTCTTGATCAGGGTCGATTTACCGGCGCCATTCGGGCCGAGCAGACCGATTCGCGCACCCGGGGTCAGTTGCAGCTTGACCTTCTCCAGCACGGCCTTGTCGCCGTAACCCAGGCGGGCATCGGACAGGTCGATCAGCGGGCTGGAAATCTTCTGCGATTCACGGAAGACAAAGTCGAACGGCGAATCGACGTGGGCAGCGGTCAGCTCTTCCATCCGCTCCAGTGCCTTGATCCGGCTCTGGGCCTGACGGGCCTTGGTAGCCTGGGCCTTGAAGCGGGCGATGTAGCTTTCCATGTGCGCACGTTGCACCTGCTGCTTCTCGTACGCCTGCTGTTGCTGGGCCAGGCGTTCGGCACGGGCACGCTCGAAGGCGCTGTAACCACCGCGGTACAGGGTGATCTTGCGCTGATCGACGTGGGCCACGTGGTCGACCACGGCATCGAGGAAGTCCCGGTCGTGGGAAATCAGCATCAAGGTGCCGGGATAACTCTTGAGCCACTCTTCGAGCCAGATGATGGCGTCGAGGTCCAGGTGGTTGGTCGGTTCGTCGAGCAGCAGCAGGTCCGATGGGCACATCAAGGCCTGCGCCAGATTCAGGCGCATCCGCCAGCCACCGGAGAAATCCCCGACCTGGCGATCCATCTGTTCGTTGGTGAATCCAAGCCCGGCCAGCAGCTTGCGCGCCCGGGCATCGGCGGTGTAACCGTCGGCGCTGTCGAGCTCCGAGTGCAAGCGGGCCTGAGCGGCACCGTCATGGGCCGCTTCGGCTGCCGCAAGGTCGCGTTGCACCTGGCGCAGGCGCAGGTCGCCATCGAGCACGTAGTCGACCGCCAGACGTTCGAGGGTGTCGACCTCCTGGCGCATGTGGGCGATACGCCAGTCGGCCGGCAGGAAGCAATCACCCGAGTCCGGGTGCAGCTCACCTCGAAGCAAGGCGAACAGGCTCGATTTGCCGGCGCCGTTGGCACCGATGAGGCCGGCTTTCTGGCCGGCGTGCAGGGTCAGCTCGGCGTCTTCTAGCAGACGTTGCGGGCCACGCTGTAAAGTCAGGTTCTGAAGTCGAATCATAATGGCGGCGGAGTCTACCAGCTTCGCTCGCAACTGGCGCGAGTAGCACTATGTCCTCTGACCTGTGGAGCTTTTCCCTAAGTACTTATGCCCAGCCCGGCGTTGAACCCGCATGCCTGCAATTGCAGTCGGCGGGCATCAATGTGTGCTTGCTACTCTGCGGACTGTGGCTGGGAGAACGTGGCGTCGCCTTTAACGAATACCGATTGCAGCAACTTCGTAGCGTGGCCGAGCCATGGGACGCAGACGTGGTGCGACCGCTGCGAGCCTTGCGGGTGAATTGGAAAGTCGTTGCCGCCGACGATGGCGAACTGAATGCTTTGCGCGAGCAAGTGAAGGCACTCGAGCTGGAAGCCGAGCGACATCTGTTAGTGCGACTGGAACGATCGGCGTTGAGTTGGCCGCAAGGTGAGGCGACCGATCTATCGGCCTGGCTCAATGGTGTGGCGGCAGACGCCGCCCACCTGGACCGCGACGCGCTGCATCAGCTGCGCGTCGCGGTAACCGGCACTTAGGAAGCGCTGGTTGGGGTGGTTGCTGCGATCGATGCGGCGGCCGGCGTTGGCGCTGGCGTGCCTGTCGAGGTAGCTGCTGCTAAAGCAGACGTTGCACCCGGAGCCGGGTTGGCTGGCTTGGCAACTGGCGCGGCGGCCGGCTTGGCGGCAACAGGTTTCACTGCTGGTTTTGCAGCTGGCTTCGCCACCGCTGGCTTGGCAGCGGGCTTGGCGGTGGCCGGTTTGGCAGCAGCGGCTGGTTTAGCCGCAGCAGGTTTGGCTGCCGGTTTAGCGGCTGGTTTAGCGGCCGGCTTGGCCGCTGCTTTTACAGCGGGTTTGGCCGCAGTTTTCGCAGCAGGTTTTGCAGCGGGTTTAGCCGCGACAGATTTGGCGACCGGCTTCGCAGCAGGTTTCGCTGCTGCAGTTTTGGCTGCTGGTTTTGCTGCGGGTTTAGCGGCTGGTTTGGCAGCCGGTTTCGCGGCGGCGGTTTTAGCCACGGCTGATTTGGCAGCAGCGGCTCTTGCAGCGGTAGGTCGTGCGGCGGCTGGTTTGGCAGCCGTGGTTTTAGCCGCAGGTTTTGCAGCGCTGGCAGCAGCCGGTTTTCTCGCAGTCGGTTTGGCTGCAGGTTTGGCTGCGGCAGTTTTAGCTGCTGGCTTGGCAGCTGCAGGTTTTGCGGCAGGTTTGGCCGGTGCTTTTGCAGCAGCCGGTTTGGCAGCGGCTTTCTTCGCAGGTGCCGCAGCAGGCTTGGCCGCACGCAAGGACAACACCTTGCCGACAGCCTCTTGTACACGACCGACGCCCTGGGCCAGTTTCAGGCTTTCCTGAGCATCGCGCTTGAGTTGCAGAATGTAGCCGCGGGTTTCCGACTGACGATCCTTGAGGGCATCGAGCAGCTCCTCAAGATCGGCCACTGCGCCCTTGGCCTTGGCTTGTGCCTTGGCTTTTCCGGCCGCCGCAGCGTCCTGCAATTTGGTGCGGGATTTGTGCAGTTTTTCTTGCGCTTTTCCGCGCTGCTTTTCCAGCTTGGCGAGCAGTTTTTCAGCATCAGCCAAGGCTTCGGAACAAGCGGTTTCCAGATGCTCGAGCAGGCTGCTCGAGAGTTGTTGGAGCAAGTGCAACGGAGTGTTTACTGGCTTCTTGGTGGCCGACATGGTTTACCTCCTGGCTGAAGTGAGTGCGGCTCATACTAGACCTCTGCTGCAACCGCCGCTAGGGCATGTTGACACTATCGAAAGCGCTGTGTTGCAAAGGATTGAAAAACTTCTGCCTCGGCGCAAAAGCAGTTCACCGTTGCGCGCATTCTCGCTGGCATAATCGCCCGCAATTCAGATCGGAGAGTGCCCATGTCGCGCTACCTTTTTTTATCGCTGTGCGTGTTTTTTTCGGTGGCCCAAGCCGGCGAAACAACGCAGGAAAATGAAGCCCACGATCTCGCTTACAGCCTGGGTGCAAGCCTTGGCGAACGCTTGCGCCAGGAGGTTCCCGACCTGCAACTCCAGGCATTGGTCGAAGGATTGCAGCAAGCCTATCAGGGCAAACCGCTGGCGCTGAAGGACGAGCAGATCCAACAGATACTGACCGAGCATGAAGCCCGCATCGCCATGCAGTCCGACGAGCCGCAAAGCGAAATGGCACTGGAAAAAGAACAGCGTTTTCTCGCCACAGAAAAAGCCAGGCCCGGCGTGCGCGAACTGGCTGATGGCGTGTTGCTGACCGAGTTGACGCCAGGTACCGGCGCCAAGGCCGGACCGAACGGCAAGGTGCAGGTGCTGTACATCGGTCGATTGCCCGACGGCACTGTGTTCGATCAGAACAGTCAGCCGCAGTGGTTCAGTCTCGACAGCGTGATCGCCGGATGGCGCAGTGCGCTGCAAAACATGCCGGTCGGGGCGAAATGGCGACTGGTGATTCCATCGGCTCAGGCCTATGGCGCCGACGGTGCCGGTGACGTGATCGCACCATTCACACCACTGGTGTTCGAAGTCGAACTGCGCGGCGCCACCAGCTGACGATGCAAACGAAAAACGGCGTGCCTTGGCACGCCGTTTCCGGATCTTGCAGAGAAGTGCTTCAGGCCTGAACCGAGTCGGCTTCCTTGTGGGCGGTGTGCAGCACTTCGATCAGGCAGTCTTCCAGTTCAAAGCGCTCGTGCAATAGTCCGCCGAGTGTCTTGAACTCTTCGGCGACACACTTACCTGCGTCACACAGGTCATTGAAGGCGAGCAGCTTTTCGGTGATGACGTCGATACGCGGGTAGATGGTCTCGGCGAGCTCCAGGCCACGCTTGTCGTTGAAGGCCTTGGCCTCCCCCGTCAGCTGCTCGTAGATCTCGAAGTGCCCGGCCGATACATAATCGACCAGCACGCCGCAGAATTCCTGCAAGGGCTTGCGGTGCTCACCCAGCGCCTCAGGCTTTGCGCCGAGAGCGTCATAGGCCCCGATCAGTTCGTGTCGTTCCTGCAACCAGCGATCGATCAGCAGGTGCACTCCGCCCCAGCGTTCCTGAGCATTCTGACAACTTTCGAGCATGGTGATCTCTCTTCCCTTGTGGGTCAGCTGCTCTATGCCCGCTCGCCTCTTGTAATGTCGGTGGGCGGTCAGGCAGAGCGTCATCGAGCAACATAATTCCAATGACACATGCGGGCCAGATTATGCCCGCACGACACTGGCTTCAAGGTACGCAGGCGATAAAGTTCATACAAGTGTTTAATCACCCGCAAAGGCCCGGTGCGACGACTCGCCGCTGAGTGGTCGCTGATAGCCGGTCCAGACCAGTCGCAGCGACTGGTAAACGGCCAGAATCATCATCGCAACGAAGAGCAGCAGGCTCCACTCGGTGAGACTCAGATCGAACAGCGTCCAGGAAATTTCCACACAATCGGCAGCGCCTTTGAACATTTGCTGTACGACCGAAAGCCACGGAGAACTGGCCAACAGGTCCGCCAGATGAGTCGAGCACGCCGCTACCTGTTCCGCTGGAAGGCTTTGCAGCAGGACCTGTCGCCATGCAGTGACAGTGCCGGCCAGACTGCAACAAAGACTGAACAGCCAATAGAGAACGTTTCCGATACGACCGGGGCCATGGACTGAAGCCATCAGGCAGACGCCAGTAAGGAGCGCCAGGCAAAACCGCTGCACAAGACACAAGCCACAAGGCCGCAGGCCGACTGCATATTCCAGGTAGTAGGAAACACCCATCGCCAGGGCACCCGCAATGAAAGCCATGAAAAACAAGGAGCGTGAGCAGGCCAAAGACATGGCTTTTCCGTAAAAGTAGTGACAGACCATTACGGTAGAGGAAAGCGCGACAGCCTTTCAAGGCAAGTGCCCACAGAGACTTCAGCGCAGGTGTAGGGAAATCCCGACGCAGGCGAGAGGATAAAATGTAGTCCTCTGTAGGACTTTGTCTGCGATGAAATTTCGCGACTGAATTTCAACTAATCATCGCATTGCGGCGAGGGTGATTGCTCCCTCGTCGCAGGTCATCGCTCAGGCGCCGGAGCCCGGTACCTGCAAGTGGATCAAGCGCGGACTGGCGTTGGCAGAGGGGCCGCAAGCAAGCGCTCATCCAACAACCCCAGACCTTCCTGAAACAGCTGGTTGCTGCGCTCGGCATCGCCCATTTGCGCCAGCAAGCGTGCCAGTTCGGCACAGGCTTCCGGATTGCGCTGTACACGCAGGCTGCTTTCCAGATAGTCCCGGGCCTTGCCCCACAAACTGTTTTGCAGGCATAAACGACCCAGTGTCAGCAGCAGGCCCGGATCGGCCGGATGCTCCTTGAGCCAGCCTTCGGCTGCCTGCAACTGGCGGGCCGGATCATTGCCCCGAACCAGTCCGTAGAGTCGGGCCAGATGACTGTCGTAGCTGCGCTTGAGCGCGGCGCGCAGCACTTCTTCGGCCTCGACCTGAGCCCCCAGTTGCCGCAACTGCTCGGCATACGCCAGCACCAGTTGCGGCTCCTGACGCTGTGCCGAAGTCAGTTGCTGCCAGGCACGCTCCAGCGATTGCTTCCCCACTGTTCCGTCTTCTTCCCGTTGCGCCGCCAGGGACAGGTTCGCCCCCCAGGCCCGACGTTCCAGCTCGGCGAGCTCCGCCGCCGGCAGAATTTTGTCCTTGCGCAGCTCCGGCAGCAGGCGAATCACTGCCGACCAGTCACCACGCTGCTGAAGCAGGCGCTGCAGCTGACGCAGGGTCTGTGCGTTATGAGGATGGCGTTCACGCATGGCTTGAAGGGTGGCCAGGGCGCCTGCGGTATCACCGCGATCGGTCTGTAACTGGGCGTGGCTCAAGGCGATCGCCAACTCGGCCTGGGGCTGACGCTCGAGGGCGCGCTCCAGCAAGTTATCGCTTTCTTCGTGATTGCCGAGTTCGTTCGCTGCACGGGCAGCGCCGAGGTAGTAAAGCAGCGGCTGACGCTCGGCTTCGGCAGCCCGATGCAAGTGACGCTGCGCGCTGGCCCAGCGACCCTCGGCCAGGTCCAGTTGACCGTGCTCGATCGCCACCTGCACTCGACGGCTGCGGTTACGCCGTGACCACGGATTGACCACGCCACTGGAAGCCATCACCAGCTCGACCAGCGACCTGATGCCCCAGATCACCAGCCAGAGCACAGCCACCAGCGCCAAAGTAGCCCACAGGCTCGACTCATAACGGAAGGTCTTGTAGGCAATCAGCACGTAGCCGGAATGCTCGGCAATCGCCAGCCCCAGCGCAGCGGCAGCGGCGATAACGAGGAACACGATCACATAGAGGCGTCTCATGGCGTGGCCTCCGGCGCGGCGCTCGCGGCAGGCCTGACCAGTGGCTTGACCGAATCCTCGGCGTTGACGTTGCGCCGTTCCAGATACCCCTGCACCGCGCTCAGGGTGCCGGTCATATCCGGCGTGACGACGGTGACAGGTTGCACGCTCAACTCGGCCACCTGTTCAAGCATGACTTTGCTTTGTGCGTTGTCCGGATTGAAGTTGCCCTTGAGGATGTCCCGCGCCTCGTCCAGCACTTGGGAGTAAACCGCCGGCTGGCCATTGAGTGCGGCCCACTGTGCCTGCTCCAGCGCCAGACTCAGGGCCAGACGTACCTGGCTCAGGCTCTGGCCGGCCAGCAATGGGCGAACGTTCTTGTCGGCATTGAAGTCGATGCGGATGTAGCGCGAAATCTGGTCCCACCATTGCGCCCAGCGACTGGCACCGTCGCCATCGGCAGTCAGGCCCAGCAGCGAATCGCCACGGTCCTTGTACTCCGGTGCCAGTTCGGTGAGGCTGGCCACTTGATCGCGCAGCGCGCCCAGACGCAGAAACAGCCCGGTGCGATCCGGTTGTTCGGTGCTGCGCAAGGCGATCAGGGTCTTGGCCACCTGCTCGCGAGCGGCAAAGGAGCCCGGATCGTTTTGCTCACGCAGTATCTCGTCGGCACCCTGTACCAGTGCCTGGGCACTGCTGATGTCCTGCAAGGCGGACAGTCGCAGGCTGGCCAGACGCAGCAGGTGCTCGGCCTCGGCCAGACGCCAGTCTTTGCGGCTGGCACCGAGAACGGTTTCCAGCCGCTGGTTCAACCGCTGCTGATCACCTTGCAGCTGAATCACCAGACGACTGCGTGCTTCCAGTTCATCAGCGGGAGGCAATTGCGCCAGGCGTGCGCTCAGGCGCTCCTCGTTGAGCTTGAGGTTTTGCGCCTGGTCATTCAGTGCCTGCACCTGGCTCAGTTGCTGCTGATTATTGGCCTGCAGGTGACGCACCTGCCAGACACCCCAACCGCCCACCGCTACACCGGCCGCGCCCAACAGCAGCGCGATGATTGCCAGACCATTGCCTCGACGCTGCTCGGCAGCAGGTGTCGGCGGCGACATTTCATCACCAGGTGCATCAACAGGTGCATCAAGCACCGGTCGCGAGTCATCTTTAGGCAAGGCTGTTTCGCTCACGTATCCATCCTTTGCATTAGAAAACGGGTACGGGATGCTCCCGTAACGCCGTCAGCAAGGCCGCGGCACTGGCGCCACGACAATCCACAACTGTTTTGGCCCCGGCGGCACGCGCCAGCTCGGCAACCCTGGGGCTCGGTACAAACAACGGCAACCGCGCCAACTGCGGCCAGGCATCGCCGGCCAGTTGATGCAGGTGCTCAAAACCTTGTCCACTGCTGACCACCAACCCGTTCAGGCGTTCCGCCTGGATCCGTTGCGACAGCAGTGTCGGCGGGTAAATCGGCAATCCCCGGCGGTACAGCTCCAGATACTCGACACTAGCACCAAGCTCACGCAAACGCTCAGCCAGCAACTCGCGCCCGCCCTCCCCGCGCAGGATCAACACTCGTGCATCGGGTTGTGCGATAGCCTCGCGCAGTCGGGAAAGTTCGAGCAAGGCTTCACTGTCATCGCCTTCTGCCGGGAAGCTCACGTCCAGCCCGTGATCCCCGAGGATCTGCGCGGTCGCAGCGCCGACGCTGAACCACTTCACACCGGGCGGCGTTGGCCAATACCGCTCGAGCAGTTCCACGCCGATCCGGGCGGCCGGCTTGCTGACGACGATGACGGCGCAGAACTGATCCAGTGCCAGAATCACCTGGCGCATTGTGTCAGTGGCCTCAATGGGCATGATGTCCAAAAGCGGCAGACTGTTACTGAATATCCCCTGCTCGGCCAAAAAAACGCTCAGCGCCGCCGCTTCTTCGGCGGGACGCGTCAGCAGCAAGCGCCAACCGATCACTCGTGACCAGCCTCGCCATAGACCGCTTTGAGGATGGCGTCGGCACCCTGGCTGAGCAGGTCTTCGGCGACTCGTACACCCAGTGCCTCGGCATCGCCGCGAGGGGCGCGGGCTTGTGCGCTGAGCAGCAGGCCACCGCCTGGGTCGCCCACCAGCCCGCGCAACCAGACCTGCTCACCCTCCAGCACGGCGTAGCAGGCAATCGGCACCTGACAGCCGCCATTGAGGTGCTTGTTGAGGGCTCGTTCGGCGGTCACGCGGGTGGCGGTGTCCTGGTGATGCAGGGGTGTCAGCAACGCATGGATTTCACTGTCGGTGCTGCGGCATTCGATACCCACCGCGCCCTGGCCACCGGCCGGAAGGCTGTCGTCGATGCTGATGGCCGAGGTGATGCGGTCTTCGAATCCCAGACGGATCAGGCCGGCAGCGGCGAGGATGATGGCGTCGTATTCGCCAGCATCGAGCTTGGCCAGGCGGGTGTTGACGTTGCCGCGCAGGAAGCGAATTTCCAGATCCGGGCGACGGGTCAGCAATTGAGCCTGGCGGCGCAGGCTGGAGGTACCGACGATGCTGCCCTGGGGCAACTCATCCAGGTTGGTGTAGGTGTTGGAAACGAAAGCATCGCGCGGGTCTTCCCGCTCGCAGATACAGAACAGACCGAGGCCTTCAGGGAAGTCCATCGGCACGTCCTTCATGGAGTGCACGGCGATGTCGGCTTCATTTTCCAGCAGCGCGGTTTCGAGTTCCTTGACGAACAGGCCCTTGCCGCCGATTTTCGACAGCGGAGAGTCAAGCAGCTTGTCACCACGGCTGACCATGGGGACGAGGGTCACCAGCAGCCCCGGATGAGCTGCTTCAAGACGGGCCTTGACGTATTCGGCCTGCCACAGGGCGAGAGCGCTTTTGCGGGTGGCGATGCGGATCTGGCGAGAGGACATGGATCAATCCGTACTGAATAGATATGACGGATAATAACAGCTCAGCCAAATCCACTTTGACTTGTATCAGATACTACTCGGCCTCCCTGGCCCCGGATGTCCGGCAATCGGGTGTAAAATTGGCCTGCGAACAGCTTTTTAAAGCTGTTGCATCATTTTGCGTACCCCAGCCACATGACGACGGCTGACGATCAGCGCATCACCGTTGAGGCCTTTGAGGAATAGCTGAAAATGCCCCAGGGGGGTGCGTTGCAATCGCTCGATACGCTCGCGGGCAACCAGTGCATTGCGATGGATACGCACGAAACGGTCACCGAATTCATCTTCGAGGGCCTTGAGCGGCTCATCGAGCAGCACTTCGCCGCTTTCGTGGCGCAAGGTCACGTATTTGTGGTCGGCAATGAAATACACCACCTGATCCAGCGGAATCAGCTCGATCCCTTTACGGGTTCGGGCGCTGATATGACTGCGCGGACCGTTGCCGCTTTCGGCAGCAGGGCGGGTCAGGGCGGAGAGTTGGGCACGATTGGGGCGCTCGGCTCTCTTTAATGCGTCATGTAATTGTTCAGTTCTCACAGGTTTCACCAGATAGCCTACGGCGCTGGCCTGTAAGGCTTCCACGGCAAATTCATCGGGCCCGGCGCAGAAAACCACGGCGGGGGGAGTTTCGCGTTCACACAACCGAGCAGCCACTTGCAGGCCATCCAGGCCAGGCATGCGGATATCGAGCAGCACAATATCCGGCTTGTGGCTGTCGATCAGTGCCAACGCCTCTTCGCCATTCGTGGCACTAGGCTCCAGGACACTGTACCCCTCGAGTTCGCCAACCATTCGGCTCAGGCGCTCGCGGGCCAAGGGTTCGTCATCAACGATCAGGACATTCATATTGCGCTGGATTCCTGCGTGAGTCTCGCACAAGGATAGCGTAGACAGGTGAAGTGACGTCCGTCACCGCGATCCACGCTAAGACTAGCGCGAGCGTCAAAAAGTGCCGCTGGTCCGGCGGCTAAATTTTCATCTACCGGGCGATTGGCGGCCCAGGCCCGCGTTGGCGATGCATCGCCACAGGGTTTGCTGATACGCAATATGAACACCCCACTCTTCTTATAGTCAGCGGCTGCACCGAGAAAATGCGCTGATCCTACTGTCCAACTGTAGACGGTTGCCGGGACGATATTGCTCAATTGGAAAATATCGTTCGGCAAAAATGCGTGGCTCTTGCCCCGGCCCGGTCCTTCTCTCCCCAAAAAAAACGTATCGACCAGTGTCAGCGACAGGATTGGCAACCCTGTTATTATCCGCGCCAGCGTTCCACGCCTTCTTACTTCAAGCCGATACGAGCGAATTCATGAGCACTGACAAGACCAATCAGTCCTGGGGCGGCCGCTTCAGTGAACCCGTCGACGCCTTCGTCGCCCGCTTCACCGCCTCCGTCACCTTCGACCAGCGCCTGTATCGCCACGACATCATGGGCTCGATCGCCCACGCTACCATGCTGGCCAAGGTCGGCGTGCTGACCGATGCCGAGCGCGACAGCATCATCGATGGGCTGAACACCATCCAGGGCGAAATCGAGGCCGGTCAGTTCGACTGGCGCATCGACCTCGAAGACGTCCACATGAACATCGAGGCGCGCCTGACCGACCGCATCGGCGTGACCGGTAAAAAACTGCACACCGGCCGCAGCCGTAACGATCAGGTCGCCACCGACATCCGTCTGTGGCTGCGTGATGAGATCGACCTGATCCTGGCCGAAATCACCCGCCTGCAAAAAGGCCTGCTGGAGCAGGCCGAGCGCGAAGCTGCCAGCATCATGCCGGGGTTCACCCACCTGCAGACCGCACAGCCGGTGACGTTCGGGCATCACATGCTGGCCTGGTTCGAAATGCTCAGCCGCGACTACGAACGCCTGATCGACTGCCGCAAGCGCACCAACCGCATGCCACTGGGCAGCGCGGCGCTAGCCGGCACTACCTATCCGATCGATCGCGAATACACCGCCAAACTCCTGGGTTTCGACGCGGTTGGCGGCAATTCGCTGGACAACGTCTCCGATCGTGATTTCGCCATCGAATTCTGCTCGGCGGCCAGTATCGCGATGATGCACCTGTCGCGTTTCTCTGAAGAGCTGGTGCTGTGGACCAGCGCGCAGTTCCAGTTCATCGATCTGCCTGACCGTTTCTGCACCGGCAGCTCGATCATGCCGCAAAAGAAAAACCCGGATGTGCCGGAGCTCGTGCGTGGCAAGACCGGTCGTGTGTTCGGCGCGCTGATGGGCCTGCTGACCCTGATGAAAGGCCAGCCTCTGGCCTACAACAAGGACAACCAGGAAGACAAGGAGCCGCTGTTCGACGCCGCCGACACCCTGCGCGACTCGCTGCGGGCCTTTGCCGACATGGTCCCGGCGATCAAGCCCAAGCATGCGATGATGCGCGAAGCGGCCCTGCGCGGTTTCTCCACCGCCACCGACCTGGCCGACTACCTGGTGCGGCGCGGTCTGCCATTCCGTGATTGCCACGAAATCGTTGGCCATGCCGTGAAGTACGGCGTGGACAGCGGCAAGGATCTGGCGGAAATGAGCCTGGAAGAACTGCGCAAGTTCAGCGACCAGATCGACCAGGACGTGTTCGCCGTGCTGACCCTGGAAGGCTCGGTCAATGCCCGTAACCACATCGGCGGCACCGCGCCGGCGCAGGTGAAGGCTGCAGTGGCTCGCGGTCAGGCGCTCCTCACCAGCCGCTAAAAGCTTCGCGGGCAAGCCCGCTCCCACAAGGATCCAGTACTTGCCAAAAATCCATGGCAAACAAAGAAACCTGTGGGAGCGGGCTTGCCCGCGATGACTGACTTCAGAACGCCACAGAACTACTTTTTGGCAGCAATCATCGCCATGAACGCCGGCATCGCGGCCTCCCGGTCCGCCGCCACACGCTGCACATTCGGATTCCCCCCCAAAAACTCCAGCAGCGCCTTGGCCTTCGGCATCTCGGCCAACAGATCGATGCCAAACAACTTCTTGGCGACCCCACACGCCAACGGCACGCTGTACAGAAAATACAGATCCGCCACACTCAGGCTTTCGCCAGCCACGTAAGGGTTGAATTTGCCGTGCCGGCCCAGCGCCGCCATCCCCAGCAACAATTCGGCTTTGGTTTTTTCCTTGATCGCATCCGGCAGGGTCATGCCGAAAAAGGCTTCGGGATAGCAGGCCCGGCCTGGCAATTCGATGTACAGCTCGATTTCCCTGGCCAGTGCCAGCACCTGCGCGCGCTCGAACGGATCGATCGGCAACAGCGGCGTGCCTTTCTGGCTTTGCTCGATGTATTCGAGGATCACGCTGGTTTCATTGATGAAGCCCTGCTCTACCTGCAGCACCGGGACCTTTCCGCGAGGGCTGATGGCCAGTGCCTCGGGGCTTGTGCCAGCGTAAAACGGTACTTCTTCGAAGGGCAGGCCTTTTTCCAGCAGCGCCAGTTTGACCATGTTGTAGTAGTTACTGACGGAGAATCCATAAAGCTTGATCATCACAAAGCCTCCAGGCCATGCGGGGGTGGGCAGTGCCTGTTTATAGAACGCTGCCGAGATTCTTGCCAGCAGCATCACGCCGCTGAATGCGGGTAAACTGGCCGCCTTTCCCTGAGGAGCCTGCCATGAGCGAGCCAACCCCCGATACCAACCAAGACGACATCGACGAAGAAAAGTTCGCCGAGAACACGCTGATCGAAGCCATCGAAAACCAGATCGAAAGCGACAACCCGCCAGCTGCCAAGGCGACGTTCAACAAGCTGACGCTGGTGGGTTACGAGCGGGAAGAAATCCTCAACCTGATGGCTCACGTTTTGGCGGTAGAAATCGACGCGATCCTCGAAGAAGACCGCGCGTTTAATACCGAATGGTACGAAGCTGCCCTGCGCGCCTTGCCCGAGTTGCCGCCAGAAAAGCAGTAAGCCCACACCTCCCTGTAGGAGCGAGCCCGCTCGCGAAAAACCTGAGAGCGCCGCTGGGCATCTGGTTTTACGCGTCATCGTTGACGACCTTCGCGAGCAAGCTCGCTCCTACAGAGTAAAAAAACCCTGTCGCGAGCACTGGACATGCCGGACAAGCGGGTTCACCTTAGGGGCGCTGTCGTCCAATTCCTAGAAAGTCTGGAGTCCTTATGTCGCTTACCCCTGAGTTGGTTGCCGAACTGGAAGTCCTCGCACTCTTCAACCTGGACAGTTCCCAGGAAGGTCTGAAAATTCATCAGACCGCTGCCCCGAAACACATTGCCGCCGCCAAACGCCTCTTTGAAAAAGAACTGACCGACCAGCCTGATGGCGGTTACCTGACTAGCCTGGGTCGTGACGCCGCGCAAAATGTGCAAGCCGTGCTGACCATTCTTAACGCCGAAGTAACAGCCTGAATTCTGCCGCATCGCCCACGGAGACCCCGATCCAGGGATTTCCGCGGGCACATCCCCCTGATTTCTGTCTGCAGCCGATAGAAATCTGACGCCAGAAAAACAAAATCAGCTTAAAAGTCGTCGCCTCAAGGCGCTAAACTGCCCCTCATCCGAAGAGCCCCACGTCCGAGCCCTGCGAGCCGGTTTGAGCTGACATGACGCGCACCCACGAAATCCGCCCCGATCTGGACGAGGGAATCGACCGCAAGGTTCTCAGCCAGCTGCGCGCACGTTTTCTGAAACTCAACGAAGGACGCATGGCTCGCACCATGGAAGGGTTGTCGACCCGCCAGCAAGGGGTCCTGACCTTGCTGCCGTTGTTTTTTCACGTTAACCATCCGCTGTTGCCCGGCTACGTTTCCGGCAGTACGCCGGCCGGGCTGTCGAATTTCGAGCCGGATGCCAATGTCCTCGCTGAAGCCCAGCGCCTGACCCGCTCGTTTTCCTACAAGCCGCGCCACGGCAGCAACCCGCCGAGGCCAATTCACGGACTGTTCCTGATGGGCAGCCTCGGCACCCTGGCCCAGGCCGACCAGAGCGACATGGATGTGTGGGTCTGCCATGGACCGGACCTGACCGAAAACGAACTCGCCGAGCTGCGCAAGAAATGCCAGTTGCTGGAAGCCTGGGCCGCCAGCCAGGGCGCCGAAGCGCATTTTTTCCTGATCGACCCGAGCCGTTTCGTCCGCGGTGAGCGCGATACCCAGCTGAGTTCGGAAGATTGCGGCACCACCCAGCACTACCTGTTGCTGGACGAGTTTTACCGCACCGCGATCTGGCTCGCCGGGCGCACACCGATCTGGTGGCTGGTGCCGGTCTACGAAGAGTCGAGCTACGACCGCTACACCCATGCCTTGATCTCCAAACGCTTCATCCGTGCCGATGAAACCCTCGACCTCGGCAACCTGGCCTACATCCCGCCCGGCGAATTTATCGGTGCCGGGCTCTGGCAGTTGTTCAAGGGCATCGAGTCGCCCTACAAGTCGGTACTCAAGCTGCTGCTGACAGAGGTTTACGCCAGTGAACACCCCAGGGTCCATTGCCTGAGCCTGCGCTTCAAGCAAGCGGTGTTCGCCAACCGCCTCGACCTCGACGAACTGGATCCGTATGTCGTGGTGTATCGGCGCATCGAGGAATACCTGATCGCCCGCAACGAACCGGAACGGCTGGAACTGGTGCGGCGCGCGCTGTACCTGAAGGTCAATCGCAAACTCACCGGCAACAGCCGCACCCAGAGCTGGCAGCGATCCTTGCTCGAACGCCTGGCCCATGAATGGCACTGGGACCAGCGTCAACTGACCCTGCTTGACAGCCGCAGCCAGTGGAAAGTCCGCCAGGTCGGCTCCGAGCGGCGGGCACTGGTCAACGAGCTGAACTACAGCTACCGATTCCTCACTCAGTTTGCCCGTCACGAACAAACGGTCAGCCGCATCAACAAGCGCGACCTGAGTGTCCTCGGCCGTCGCCTGTACGCCGCTTTCGAGCGCAAGGCCGGTAAAGTCGAATTCATCAATCCCGGCATCGCCCCGGACCTGGCTGAAGACACCCTGACGCTGGTGCACGCACCGAACAGGAAAGAGCCAGGGCAAAGCCAGTGGGGCTTGTACAACGGCAGCCTGACAGCACTGGAGTGGGAGCATTTCGCACCGATCAAACGCAGCCGTCACTTGCTCGAACTGCTGACCTGGTGCCACCGCAATGGCGTGATCGACAGCAGTACCCGCCTGGCCTTGCACCCCGGCACCAGCGACTTGAGCGAGTTCGAACTGTTCAACCTGCTCGGCAGCCTGCAACAGACCATCGCCCTGCCCTTGCCCACTGTCGCCGAGGAACCTCTGTTGCGCGCCAGTGTGCCGAGTGAAGTGCTGATCCTGGTGAATGTCGGCATCGATCCGCTCAAGCACCATCGCGACCTGAACATCCTCATGACCACCGAGCGCACCGACTCTCTGAGTTACGCGGGTGTCCGGGAAAATCTGGTGCTGACTCTGGACCAGGTCACGCTCAATAGCTGGAACGAAGTGCTGGTTGGCCGCTACGACGGCCCCCACGCCCTGCTCGACTGCATCCGCGACTACCTCAATAATCTGCCGGCCGGACCACAACAGCCGAAGCTGCGGGTGCGTTGCTTCTGCCATAACCGCGCGCAGTTCATCGCCCAACGGGTGGAAGAAATCCTCGATACCGCACAGATCCTGCTGCTCAGCCGGCTCAATCATCGCTACCTGATCCAGGTCCAGCAGCACTACCACGTGCTGGAGTTGGTGCCGGGCCAGGTCCAGCACATCGCGCTGGCCACTCTGCCGGCGCTGATCGATTACCTGGGCGAAGAAATGGCGAGCTACAGCCCGTTGCACCTCGATCCGAAGGCACTGGAAGACCACGACCTTGCGCTGTTCCTGCCAACGGGCCAACCGGACTGCATTCAAGTGTTCTATAGGGTCAACGAAGATCAGGCTGATCTGTACGTGCTCGATGAGTTCAACGCCCTGTGGCAGCAACGCCTGCCCTGGCACGATGAGCAAAGCCTGCTGGTGCCGCTGCAGCGTTTCCTGCAATCGATCCAGTACCGTCGCGATGCCTTGTTGCCGATGGACGCAGCCCACCCGCTGAACCTCGACACCCTGTACTGCCAGTTGCTACCGTCAGGCCCTGGCCGCGCACGCCGCATCGAAGCCCGGCCGGTGCCGCAGACGCCAGTGAACAAGCCGTTCTACGACGTGCAGGCGATCGTCGGCAAAGCCGCACCGGGTCAGGTGCAGGTGACGCTGTATTGCAATCAACGGGAATTTTCCGAGCTGGAACATGGCGACCAGTTGTTCCGCGTGGTCGCCCGGGAAATCGTCGGGCAGCGCCGGGAAACCGAACGCTACCGCTGCTACATCACCGACCTCGACCTGTCAGGCCTGCTCGGTGAAGGTCAGAGTTCCACCCATCTGTACCTGCGCTACAAAGCCGACCTGGAGCACGCATTGAACGAGGCGCTCGATCAAGTCTGAGGGGAAGTCACTCCGGGAACGCGCCGCCATTGGCCGGCTGCGATTCGACTTCCAGCAGTGTCAGCTTCAGGGTCTTGCCGCCCGGAGCCGGCCAATCGATGTGCTGGCCAACCTTCAGGCCGAGCAGCGCACTGCCCACCGGCGCCAGGATCGAGACCTTGCCTTCGTCGGCATTCGCATCCTTGGGGTACACCAGGGTCAGGTGGTAGTCCTTGCCACTGCCTTCTTCGCGGCAATGCACTCGGGAGTTCATGGTCACGACATCCGCCGGCACTTCATCGTGGCCGACCACGGTATCGGCGCGATCCAGTTCGGTTTGCAGCGCAATAACGCCCGGCAGCGTGTCGTCCAGGCTGTCGATCAGACGCTCCAGACGCTGGACGTCCAGACGGGTAAGGGTGATGGAAGGTGAGGTCATGATCTGGGCAGACTCCTTTCTTCTGCACGAAAAAAGCAAAACCCCGCCAGAAAAAGGCGGGGTTTTCACAAGCCTCGATGGGTTGAGGCGTTTCTGGACACTATCACAGCTCAAAAAATATACAAGTCATGGCCAAACCGACGCTATGGACTTGTAGAGAACTCCTGTGGCGAGGGGGCTTGCCCCCGTTCGGCTGCGCAGCAGCCGTAAAAACTTGGGGCCGCTACGCGACCCAACGGGGGCAAGCCCCCTCGCCACAATGACTCACTAGACTGAAGCTTTGCGGTGGGCAGCCTGCGCACAAATCACCCGCCTACGCTCGTCATCAGCCGAGCGCCACTCACGAATATCTTCGACATGGCGGAAGCAGCCCAGACACACTTTCTGCTCGTCCAGCCGGCACACACCGCTGCAGGGCGACGGTACCGCCGGGCTGACATTGCTGTAGAGCGGTTTGGGCGCACGGACAGGCGCAGGCTGGGTCACGATCTCACAGGCCTTCGAAATCGAGCTCGACGTCGGCTTGCTGCTTGACGATGCGCTCGAGCATTTCACCCAGCTGCTCTTCGCTCTTGTCGCACATCCAGCGTTCGCTTTCTTCGTCATAGTCGAAGTGGAACCCGCCGGACACTGCCGCCAGCCACAACTGGCGCAGTGGCTCCTGGCGACTGAAGATCAACGCGGTGCCGTTTTCAAACTTGACGGTCAGCACACCGGCCGAGCTTTCGAGATCGATATCCAGGTCGCTGTCGTCAAAGATGTCCTCCAACGTCTGCTGGGTGGCATCAACCAGATCGTGGAAACGCGCTTCGGACAAACTCATTACGGCAACCTCAAAAAGTGTCTGATCAGGCTCAAGCGCCGCACGATACGGGCGCTGCTTGCCGAATGCAAAGGATTACGAATTGTGGGAGCAAGCCTGCTCGCGAAGAGGCCGACATCTACAACATCATAGCTGCCTGACCCACCGCGTTCGCGAGCAGGCTCTCCCACAGGGATTGCATGATACCGACTGGCATCTTGCAAGGCCCGCCGGACGGCCCCCCCATCGCATAGGCAAGCTGCCGGGTGGCCGGTATACTCCGGCGCAATTAATGCATTTTCAAGGATTTCGCCATGAAGCGCCTGATCTCTTCCCTTGCTGCGCTCCTCGCGGTTGCCTGCCTTGTGTCGGCCTGCGGTCAAAAAGGCCCGCTGTACCTGCCCGATGAAGACCAGGACCCTGTGGAGCAAGCCAAGTCGTCGCAGCAGCAGCCTGCCTCCAAAGCACACAAGCACGACGTCTACCAATAATAAGGGAACATCATGGACGCTTTTAACTACCGTGACGGTGAACTGTTCGCGGAAGGTGTTGCCCTGTCTGCCATCGCCGAGCGCTTTGGCACACCGACCTACGTTTACTCGCGCGCACACATCGAAGCCCAATACCTGGCTTACGCCGATGCGCTGGTCGGCACACCGCACCTGGTGTGCTACGCGGTCAAGGCCAACTCCAACCTGGGTGTCCTGAATGTCCTGGCGCGCTTGGGCGCCGGTTTCGACATCGTCTCCCGTGGCGAGCTGGAACGCGTACTGGCCGCTGGCGGCAGCGCCGACAAGATCGTGTTCTCCGGCGTCGGCAAGACCCGTGACGACATGCGTCGCGCCCTGGAAGTCGGCGTGCACTGCTTCAACGTCGAATCCACCGACGAGCTGGAACGCCTGCAGGTGGTCGCCGCCGAACTGGGCGTTCGCGCGCCGATTTCGCTGCGCGTGAACCCGGACGTCGATGCCGGCACCCACCCGTACATTTCCACCGGTCTCAAAGAGAACAAGTTCGGCATCGCCATCGCCGACGCCGAAGACGTGTACGTGCGTGCCGCGCAGTTGCCGAACCTGGAAGTGGTCGGCGTCGATTGCCACATTGGCTCGCAACTGACCACCCTGCCGCCTTTCATCGACGCTCTCGACCGCCTGCTGGGCCTGGTCGATCGCCTTGGCGATTGCGGCATCTACCTGCGCCACATCGATCTCGGTGGTGGCCTGGGCGTGCGATACAAGGACGAGGAGCCGCCACTGGCTGCCGACTACATCAAGGCCGTACGCGAGCGTCTCGACGGTCGTGACCTGGCGCTGGTGTTCGAGCCGGGCCGCTTCATCGTCGCCAACGCCGGCGTGCTGCTGACTCAGGTCGAATACCTCAAGCACACCGAACACAAAGACTTCGCCATTGTCGACGCCGCCATGAACGACCTGATCCGCCCGGCGCTGTATCAGGCCTGGATGGACGTCACTGCCGTGAGCCCGCGCACCTCCGCTGCCCGCGCCTACGACATCGTCGGCCCGATCTGCGAGACCGGCGACTTCCTGGCCAAGGATCGTCAGCTGGCGCTGGAGGAAGGCGATCTGCTGGCCGTGCATTCGGCCGGTGCCTACGGGTTTGTCATGAGTTCCAACTACAACACCCGCGGCCGTGCCGCAGAAGTGTTGGTGGACGGTGATCAGGCATTTGAAGTGCGTCGCCGTGAAACGGTAGCCGAGTTGTATGCTGGCGAAAGCCTGCTGCCGGAGTAAAACCATGCTGCTGCGTTTTACCAAGATGCACGGCCTGGGCAATGATTTCATGGTCCTCGACCTGGTCAGCCAGCACGCGCACATTCTGCCCAAGCATGCCAAGCAATGGGGTGACCGGCACACCGGCATCGGTTTCGACCAGTTGCTGATCGTTGAAGCGCCGAGCAACCCGGACGTGGATTTCCGCTATCGGATCTTCAACTCCGACGGTTCCGAAGTGGAACAGTGCGGCAACGGTGCGCGCTGCTTCGCCCGTTTCGTGCTCGACAAGCGCCTGACCGCAAAGCGGCTGATTCGCGTCGAGACCAAAAGCGGCGTCATCGAGCTCGACGTGCGTAGCGACGGCCAGATCAGCGTCAACATGGGCGCCCCGCGCCTGGTGCCGGCGGATATTCCGTTCCAGGCACCGGAACAGGCCAAGAGTTATCAGGTCGACGTCGAGGGCACCCCGATCGATCTGGCCGCCGTGTCCATGGGCAACCCCCATGCCGTGCTGCGGGTTAGTGATATCAACAACGCGCCGGTGCATGAACTGGGTCCGAAAATCGAACATCACCCGCGCTTCCCGGCACGGGTCAATGTCGGTTTTCTCCAGGTCATCGACCGGAACCGCGCGCAATTGCGCGTCTGGGAGCGTGGAGCCGGGGAAACCCAGGCTTGCGGAACCGGCGCATGTGCCGCCGCAGTGGCCGCGATCAGCCAGGGGTGGATGGATTCGCCGCTATTGATCGACCTGCCTGGCGGGCGCTTGTCCATCGAATGGGCAGGCCCTGGCCAACCGGTGATGATGACCGGCCCGGCAGTGCGCGTATATGAAGGACAAGTGCGTCTTTGAGTGAGCGAAATCCATGACCGACAAGCCTCAGGTACCCGCACGACAAGCCGACGAATCACCGTCCGAAAGCCTCGAGGCGGCGGCTATTGCCGCGTACCTGGAGGCTCATCCGGACTTCTTCGTCGAGCACGAAGAACTGCTCCCGTCCCTGCGTATTCCCCATCGGCGCGGCGATACCGTGTCGCTGGTGGAGCGTCAGATGACCATCCTGCGCGACCGCAACATTGAACTGCGTCATCGCCTGTCGCATTTGATGGACGTGGCCCGGGACAACGATCGCCTGTTCGAAAAGACCCGTCGCCTGATCCTGGCATTGATGGATGCGGCCAGCCTGGAAGACGTGGTGATGTGCGTCGAAGACAGCCTGCGCCAGGAATTCCAGGTGCCCTTCGTCAGCCTCATCCTGCTCGGCGACAACGCCATGCCGGTGGGCCGCTGGGTCACCCACGCCGACGCTCAAGTGGCCATCGGCGGTTTGCTTTCGGAAGACAAAAGCGTCAGCGGCAGCCTGCGCGAGCATGAACTGGACTTCCTGTTCGGCGAAGAACAGCGCAAGCAAATCGGCTCTACCGCGGTTGTCGCCATCAGCCACCAGGGCATCCACGGCATCCTGGCCATCGCCAGCCGTGATCCGCAGCACTACAAAAGCTCGGTGGGCACCTTGTTCCTGAGCTACATCGCTGAAGTCATGGGTCGCGTGCTGCCACGGGTCAACAATTCCCTGCGCTCGGTACGCTGAACATGGAACGACAACTGGACGCTTACTGCGAACACCTGCGCAGTGAGCGGCAGGTGTCGCCGCACACACTGTCGGCCTACCGCCGCGACCTCGATAAAGTGCTGGGCTGGTGCGTCAAACAGAATATCGGCAGCTGGGCGGCGCTGGACATTCAGCGCCTGCGTAGCCTGGTTGCCCGACTGCATGCTCAAGGCCAATCGTCCCGCAGCCTGGCACGATTACTGTCAGCCGTTCGCGGGCTCTATCACTACCTGAACCGCGAAGGCCTGTGCGACCACGATCCGGCCAATGGCCTCGCGCCACCCAAAGGCGAACGCCGCCTGCCGAAAACCCTCGACACCGACCGCGCCCTGCAACTGCTGGAAGGTGGGGTCGAGGATGACTTCCTGGCACATCGGGACCAAGCGATTCTCGAGCTGTTCTATTCCTCCGGCTTGCGACTTTCGGAGCTGACGGGGCTCAATCTCGATCAACTCGACCTGGCAGACGGCATGGTCCAGGTGCTCGGCAAAGGCAGCAAGACCCGCCTGTTGCCGGTAGGAAAAAAGGCCCGCGAAGCGCTGGAGCAGTGGCTGCCATTGCGAGCCATGGCCAACCCGGCGGACGATGCGGTGTTCGTCAGCCAGCAAGGCCGCCGCCTCGGCCCCCGGGCGATCCAGGTGCGGGTCAAGGCTGCTGGTGAGCGCGAACTTGGGCAGAACCTGCATCCGCACATGTTGCGACACTCCTTCGCCAGCCATTTGCTGGAATCGTCCCAGGACCTGCGCGCGGTGCAGGAACTGCTCGGACACTCGGACATCAAGACCACACAGATCTACACCCACCTGGACTTCCAGCATCTGGCAGCCGTCTACGACAGCGCCCACCCACGGGCCAAACGCATGAAAGGCGACGATTCATGAGTATTCAGTTGATCACCTTCGACCTAGACGACACCCTGTGGGATACCGCCCCCGTCATCGTCAGCGCCGAAGCCGTTTTGCGTGAATGGCTGACCGAGCATGCGCCTAACCTGGGGGCAGTGCCGGTGGAGCATCTGTGGGCCATTCGTGAGCGCGTATTGAGCAGCGAGCCAGGCCTCAAGCACCGCATCAGCGCGCTGCGTCGGCGGGTGCTTTTTCATGCTCTGGAAGAGGCTGGTTACGACCACGGTCAAGCCTCAGACCTGGCTGATCAAAGTTTTGAAGTGTTTCTGCATGCCCGGCATCAGCTGGAAGTATTCCCCGAAGTCGAGCCGACGCTGGAGACGCTGGCCAAGCATTACGCCCTCGGTGTAGTGACCAACGGCAACGCCGATGTGCGCCGACTGGGCCTGGCGGATTACTTCAAGTTTGCCCTGTGCGCCGAAGACATTGGCATCGCAAAACCGGACGCACGACTGTTTCATGAAGCGCTGAGCCGTGGCGGCGCGACCGCCGAGACCGCGGTGCATATCGGTGATCATCCCGGCGATGACATTGCCGGTGCCCAGCAGGCGGGAATGCGGGCAATCTGGTTCAACCCGGCGGACAAGGTCTGGGAAGCCGAACGATTACCGGATGCGGAGATTCGCAGCCTGAGCGATCTGCCGGCATTGCTGGCGCGGTGGAACAAGGCCTCGGCCTGACACAAAACCTGTGGGATCACCACAGGTTTCATATTCTTTGTTTCAGGCATGAAAAAGCCCGCAGCGACGGCGGGCTTTTTCAGCAAGCGGGTAGCAGGCTCAGATAGGCCGGCTGCCGTACTTGTTGTCAGGCTTCTTGGGAGGATCTGCGACCACATTGGCCTCCACTTCCTGCACCTTGCCACCACGAGCCAGGAACTCTTCCATGGCCTTGGCCAGGGCGTCGCGCTCCTTGTTCTTGGCTTCGACACTCGGCAGTTCATCGACCGATACCGCTGCCTTGGCCTTGCCTTTGGCGGTCGGAACCGGCGCATCACCACCGTCGTCTTCAGCGACGTCTTCCGCCGCTGCTTCCAGACCTTCTTCGGTTTCGTCGTCGTCGCCTACTTCGAGGTCGTCGTTTTCCAGATCATCGTCGCTCATGTTCTACCTCATGACTTGCGAAAAGCAGATTAGTTATAGCCCAGCTTTGCCCTCTGTCGAAGGCTGCCGGAAAAAAATCAACAGCCGCTGCTGACCAGCGGTTATGCCCCTTCACCGTGCACGGTGGCGAGGACTTTACGGGCACCGCCATGATCACGGTGCTCGCCCAGATAAACGCCTTGCCAGGTCCCCAACGCCAACCGGCCTGCCGCAATCGGCAAACTGAGCTGACAGCCAAGCACGCTGGCCTTGAAGTGCGCCGGGAGGTCGTCCAGGCCTTCGTCGTTATGCTCATAGCCGTCTGCTCCTTGTGGGATCAGACGATTGAAAAATCGTTCGAAGTCGCGACGTACCGCCGGATCGGCGTTCTCGTTGATGGTCAACGACGCCGAGGTATGCTGCAGCCACAAGTGCAACAGACCGACCCGACACGCCTTGAGTTCAGGCAGGCCGGCGAGTAACTCGTCCGTTACCAGATGAAAGCCCCGGGGCCTCGCCTGCAAGGTAATCAGAGTCTGTTGCCACATACAGTTCTCCGCACGTTCGGGGCGCATTCTAGCGCGCTCTGTGAAAAAACAAAGGCCCTAATATTCCTTCAATCCTGTAAGCCTTTGGCTGCACAAAAACACCCGACGTAAACATCATAAAACCTGTAGGAAAAAACCTTTCAGCTCAGCCTTCAACGACAAATTCCAGACAAAAAAATGCCCGGCAAGCCGGGCAATTTTTTACGCGCTTGCTTACAAGTTGTAGCCGCGTTCGTTGTGAAGCGCCAGATCGATGCCGACCGCTTCTTCTTCTTCGTTGATACGCAGGCCCATGACCGCATCCAACACCTTGAGAATGATGTATGTAGCGATCGCGGTGTAGATCACCGTGAAGCCCACACCTTTGCACTGAATCCACACTTGTGCGGCGATGTCGGTCACGGTGCCGAAGCCACCCAGGGATGGAGCAGCGAACACACCGGTCAGGATTGCGCCGAGGATACCGCCGATACCGTGCACGCCGAAGGCGTCCAGGGAGTCGTCATAGCCGAGCTTGCGCTTCAGGGTGGTGGCGCAGAAGAAGCACACCACGCCAGCCGCCAGACCGATTACCAACGCGCCCATCGGGCCAACGGTGCCGGCAGCCGGGGTGATTGCCACCAGACCGGCAACCACGCCCGAAGCGATACCCAGTGCGCTAGGCTTACCGTGGGTGAGCCACTCGGCAAACATCCAGCCCAGTGCAGCAGCAGCGGTAGCGATTTGCGTCACCAGCATCGCCATGCCGGCGGTGCCGTTGGCCGCAGCGGCGGAACCGGCGTTGAAACCAAACCAGCCAACCCACAGCATGGCCGCGCCCATCAGGGTGTAACCGAGGTTGTGCGGCGCCATTGGTGTGGTTGGGAAGCCCTTACGCTTGCCCAGCACCAGGCAGGCAACCAGGCCTGCTACACCGGCGTTGATGTGCACCACGGTGCCGCCAGCGAAATCGAGCACGCCCCAGTCCCACATCAGGCCACCGTTGCCGGACCAGACCATGTGCGCAATCGGCGCATACACCAGGGTGAACCAGATGCCCATGAAAATCAGCATCGCGGAGAACTTCATCCGCTCGGCGAACGCACCGACGATCAGCGCCGGGGTGATGATCGCGAAGGTCATCTGGAAGGTGATGAACACCGCCTCGGGGAACAGCGCTGCCGGGCCGGTCACGCTCGCTGGCGTGACACCCGCAAGGAACGCCTTGCCCATGCCGCCGAAGAACGAGTTGAAGTTGACGACGCCCTGCTCCATGCCCGTGGTGTCGAACGCGATGCTGTAGCCATAAATGACCCACAGGACGCTGATCAGACCGGTAATGGCGAAGCACTGCATCATCACGGAAAGAATGTTTTTCGACCGAACCATGCCGCCGTAGAACAGCGCGAGGCCGGGAATGGTCATGAAGAGCACGAGAGCTGTCGAGGTCAACATCCAGGCGGTGTCGCCGGAGTTGAGGACTGGGGCCGCCACTTCGTCTGCCGCCAGAGCAAGGCTGGGCATTACGATGGACAACAGGGCTCCTAGCCCTGCGAATTTACGCAGAGTCATATTGTTTTCTCCTGGGGCGTTGGGTTTGTGGCGGCTTAGATCGCGTCGGTATCGGTTTCGCCGGTACGGATGCGAATCGCCTGTTCCAGATTGACCACGAAGATCTTGCCGTCACCGATCTTGCCGGTGTTGGCAGCCTTGGTGATGGCCTCGATTACCCGGTCCAGATCCTTGTCGTCGATGGCGACGTCGATCTTCACCTTGGGCAGGAAATCGACCACGTATTCCGCGCCGCGATACAGCTCGGTGTGACCCTTCTGCCGACCAAAGCCTTTGACTTCAGTGACGGTAATGCCCTGCACGCCGATCTCGGACAGCGACTCGCGTACGTCGTCCAGCTTGAACGGCTTGATGATGGCAGTGACTAGTTTCATGAAAACTCTCTCCCGAATTTGGTGGACTTGCCCCAGGAAAACAAACCCGTCTCAAGTCTAAGCGCAGTGCCTGGCTTTGTAACGCATCGTCGGCCCTGACCTGCCCGTCCGACGCCCCTCACGAAACACTCCCCCGCTTCGCTTGGCGCACTGCGTTCGTCACAGTGACTGCATCAGTGCATGGGTCATCAGGGTCTAAGCAGAAAGCTTGCCATCTCCATAAAAACTACTGTTTTCAAGCCTTTACCCGCAGATGACTGCTACTTCGCAACAATACCCGACGCGATACGCACTACAACGGTGCGACAGCGTCCGTCCCCATGCGCGAAAATCGTGCATCCCTTGCCCGCGCAAATGACTATAGACACTGCGTGATACACTGCCCGTCATTGTTTCCAGGACATTGCCCATGCTCGCGCCAAAAGACTTCCTCGACGCCCTGACCGGCACCGCCTCCCGCCTCTTCAGCGGCGACACGCCTCTGCCGAAAGCTGAAATCGAAAGCCAGTTCAAGATGTTGCTGCAAAGCGCCTTCAGCAAACTGGATCTGGTGAGTCGGGAAGAGTTCGATAGCCAGATGGTCGTGCTCGCCCGCACCCGCGCCCGCCTCGAAAGCCTCGAAGCGAAAGTGGCCGAGCTGGAAGCGAAACTGAACCCACCAGCCGAATAACACCACGACCCCTGTGGGAGCGGGCTTGCCCGCGAATGAAGGTCGGCACGACCTTCAGTTTCACCAGTAGGAGCTGCCGCAGGCTGCGATCTTTAGATCCGAAGCCCCGCAAAAATCCCGGCAACGTCCTACAAAGTTCTCGTCCGCCATCCGATTGCGCCGCATTGCTCCGGCTCCTAAGCTCCGCCCAGCTGAATGTTCAGCACCGGGTTTGGCGACCTGGAAGCTTAAGGAGCATGACGACCATCGACGCAAGTCATGGCGGTTGTGCGTGGGAGACCTCCGGGTCTGCCGGGTTCCTTTTGCTCCGGTTCGCCAACCTGCGTACAACTGCCACCCAATTGTTTGGCGACAATTGCGGCAGCCCTTAAGCAAAAGGAGCTGTATCAATGAATCGAGATGATGCTTACCTGATTCCGCATGTCTTCACCCGCCACAAACTCCACCTCCACGCCCTGCTCCTGCAAAACCAACCCTGGTTCTGCGCCCGCGACCTCGGCCGATTACTACGCATCTACCTAAACGACCGCCAACTCCGAAAACTCGATCCCGACCAACACCAAACTGCCAAAACACTCATCCACGGCAACATCGAAAATACCCTGCTGATCAGCGAATCCGGCGTCTACGCCCTCCTCGTCTACCACTACTGCCCCGAATACCGAGCCTTGCGTGAATGGCTCACCCACGAAGTCGTCCCCGCCCTGCGAGACGCCCACCACCCCACCACAACCGAACGCCCACAACTGAGCCTGCTCAACTGGCCGGAAATGTCGTTGAGTTTGTTGCACTGGAATAATCAGCCGTGGATACGGTTGCAGGATGTGCCGCAGCTGTTGCCGAGCGGCGAGCAGCCACAAAATGCGGTAAATCAGCCTTGGTGGAAAAGAGCTTCAAGGATGCTCCAGACATTCTGAAGAGCAAAAAACCCACGTGCTTGGCGTGGGGTTCAATCAATCTGAAGAAACAATCAGGCGCAGTGCGCAAGCCGCTCAACCTGATCCCGGATCGCTGCGCCTCGTTCTATTTCAGCTTTGCGCAAATCATAAGTCGATTGCAGATTCAGCCAAAACTCCGGAGTCGTATCCAGACAGATGGATAGCCTTAGCGCCATATCAGCACTGACCCCCCGACGCTGGAGCACAATATCGTTCACCGTAGGTGTCGACACGTTCAACGCTCTGGCCAGAGCGGTGGCCGTCAGGCTCAGAGGCTCCAGGTACTCCTCTTTGAGGATCTCGCCAGGGTGCACCGGGCGCATACCATTCTTAGTCATTACTCACCTCAGTGATAATCGACGATTTCGACATTCTCTGGTCCGTTAAGACCCCAAACAAAGCAAATTCGCCATTGAGCGTTGATGCGTATGCTGTGCTGACCTTTTCGATTGCCTTCCAGCGCCTCCAGTCGATTGCCTGGTGGTGATCGAAGGTCCATCAGTACGGCAGCCCCATCCAGCATCGTCAGCTTTCGTTCCACAACACCCAGAATGGCTGACCACATACGGGTCTTACCATTGCGAAACAGGTACTCGGTTTCAGAACACTTAAAGCTAACGATCATAATTTAAAGCTTAACGTTATGCATTAAACTTGAGTGTATTAGCTGAGTTCACAAATGCAAACGCACCGTTCTGAGTATTGGCCTCCCTTTCAAAACTTTAGGAATCGGATTACCTGCGTCCTTCAGAAGGCCTTCGAAATCCAGCCCCGTCCTACAAAAACAAGCGGTAATTCTCATTGCGTTAAAAGCCTGAAGAACCGGAGCCGATCCTGCAAAAACCGCCTGAATAGTGTTTTTTTGCGCCTCACAACTTCCCTGTTTCATACCCGCAACATCCAGTGAAAGTTTGCCCCCTAACCCGCCCCACCTAAATCCCCTCCCCCGACTACCCTTCAAAAACCCGCAGGAAGCGGCTCCCGTCATCTCAAGGAACGACCATGTCCCTCTCCATCGTCCACAGCCGCGCCCAGATTGGCGTGGATGCGCCCGCTGTCACTGTTGAAGTCCACCTGGCCAATGGTTTGCCATCGCTGACGATGGTCGGCCTGCCCGAAGCGGCGGTGAAGGAAAGCAAGGATCGGGTACGCAGTGCGATCATCAATTCGGGGCTGCAATTTCCGGCGCGGCGGATCACGTTGAATCTGGCGCCAGCCGATTTACCCAAGGATGGAGGGCGGTTCGATCTGGCGATTGCCCTGGGAATTCTCTCGGCCAGTGTGCAGGTGCCTACGTTGACGCTCGATGATGCGGAATGCCTTGGGGAGTTGGCGTTATCAGGTGCCGTGCGGGCGGTTCGTGGGGTCTTGCCAGCGGCGCTGGCAGCGCGCAAGGCCGGGCGCTGGTTGATGGTGCCGCGAGCTAACGCTGAAGAGGCGTGCCTGGCCTCGGGACTGAAAGTAATTGCGGTGGATCATCTGCTTGAGGCCGTTGCGCATTTCAATGGGCATACACCGATTGAGCCTTATGTCTCCAATGGCCTGCTCTACGCCAGCAAACCCTACCCCGACTTGAATGAAGTGCAGGGGCAACTCGCGGCCAAGCGTGCGCTGCTGATCGCTGCCGCTGGTGCTCACAACCTGTTGTTCAGCGGGCCGCCGGGAACGGGGAAAACCCTGTTGGCGAGCCGCTTGCCGGGATTGCTGCCGCCGCTGGCCGAAAATGAAGCGCTGGAAGTGGCGGCGATTCAGTCGGTCGTCAGTTGCTCGCCGTTGAGCCATTGGCCGCAGCGGCCGTTTCGCCAACCGCATCACTCGGCGTCCGGCCCCGCGCTGGTGGGGGGCGGCTCGAAACCGCAGCCCGGCGAAATCACTCTCGCCCACCACGGCGTCCTGTTTCTGGACGAACTACCGGAGTTTGATCGCAAGGTTCTGGAGGTGCTCCGGGAGCCACTGGAATCCGGCCACATCGTGATCTCCCGTGCCAAGGACCGCGTACGCTTCCCGGCGCGCTTTCAACTGGTCGCAGCGATGAATCCCTGCCCCTGTGGATATCTTGGCGAGCCGAGCGGCCGTTGCTCCTGTACGCCGGACATGGTTCAGCGCTATCGCAACAAATTGTCGGGGCCGCTGCTGGATCGTATCGATCTGCACCTTACGGTTGCTCGCGAAGCCACGGCGTTAAATCCTGCGTTGAAACCCGGCGACGATACTGCCACCGCCGCCGAGTTGGTTGCCGATGCACGAGAACGGCAACAAAAGCGCCAAGGCTGTGCCAATGCATTCCTCGATTTGCCGGGCCTGCGCAGACATTGCAAGTTATCCACAGTTGACGAAACCTGGCTGGAAACGGCGTGTGAACGGCTGACCTTGTCGCTGCGAGCGGCCCATCGACTGCTCAAGGTTGCTCGCACCTTGGCGGACCTTGAGCAAGTCGATGGCATCACCCGTGAACACTTGGCCGAGGCGCTGCAATATCGGCCGACAACACTCTAGTCAGCATTACCCCTTGTTGAGGTCAACCAACGGTGTCTGCCGCACCTCAGTCTCCCGCCCACCCTGAATCTCGCTCACCTGCTTCAAGGCCTTATCCACAGCTGCCTTATCCGCCAACAAGCTGTAACTGATACGGAACTGCTTGTGTTCCTTCGGCCCAATCGTCGGCACTAGGTTCAATGGCCGCTGATATCGGCGGTTGTAGGAAAAACTCGTTCCTGGTTCCAGCCCCGTGACATAGCCCTGCCCCTGGGTATCGGTGTTTTTCCACAGGGAGAACACGGGCAGTGTCTGGGTGTTGAAGCCGACCGAAACACCCAGGCTACCGACCTTGTTATGCAACACGGTCAACGTATCGCCCTTGGCATCGGCATACGGCACCACGTTGTAAACCGTTTCGTCGTAGTCCTTGGTCGGTGCGCGGTAAGTTTGCCAGTCCGGCAGATCGCCTTTGGCTTTGTCGTTGAACGGTGAGACCTGTTTCACCGGCGCGGCGAAGCGGGCGCCCTGTTCCAGAAATGGCGTACTGAAGTTGCTGTGATACAGCGCCTGGTATTCCTTTGGATAGTCACCGTTGTTGGTCAGGGTGTCGTTGAGGACAAACGTTACGCTGCCGGGTTCGGTGACCAGTTCGGTCGCCACGGAGAAGTCGACTTTCTTGAACGCCTGCTCTTTCAGCTCGCCACGCAGGCTGATGGCGTATGGCGGTTTTTCATCGATGTGCAGGGTGACTTTGTTGGCCGGAATGTTGGCGGCGCGGCCGTGCAGGGTCAGCAGTTCACCGTTGTCCATGCCGGGATGGCCGACCCATTCGTAGCCGCAACGGGTGACCAGCTCATTGAAACCTTCCAGCCAGCCCAAGCCACCGCGACTATTGAGTTCGATGAAGGACGGGTTGACCACTTCCTTGACCGGCGAATCCCAGCCCATGCGCACATTGCCGACCGAAGCCTGCAAGACGTTCATGCCGCGAGTCGGCACCACCGAGAGTTTCATCTTGCCGTTATCGATGTCGACGATGCTGACGCCCTCTTGCCGACCGCCGTGCAAGGTACGAAGTGTCACGGAGAAGGGTTGGTCGGTTTTCACACCGAGTTGCTGGCTGGTGATCTGCCAGTTTTGCGCGGCTTTGTCGCTGTCGAGCAGGACGTAATCCCAGGCCATGGCATGGGAGGCGGACAACGCGCCAAGGACAAGGAGGAGTTTGAGCGGGTTCATGGGGAAAGCCTTTCTTGGAGTTGTGCATTTTTTATAGCGCTGATGAAACGATTCAGCAAGCATAAAAAAGCTTACGCCCAAGCCTTCCCAAGCTAATTAAATTTGACCTTATGCAACCTCCGCACGCTTACGTTAGTCTCATAAGGTTTAAACCTCCGGCAGATTGACGGCGATATCATTATGACACTAATGTCGCCCGCTAAATGCAGGAGCAAGTACAGACACATTTGTCTGTCATTTTTGCGCAACGGATCGTATGGAGTTTGAATGCGCGGGGCACTATTACGCAGCGGTAAGAGCGGGTCATTCACTGCCCTCGGCGAAACAGGTCAACCGGTCTACCGAGCAGCCCTGCAATTGCGCGAAGCCATTCGCCGCAAGAACCCCGAGTTGGTCGATCATCTGGCCATCCCTCAAAGCGATGAACTCGGGAACCAGATCGATTGGTACAGCGCTCTCGACGGCGATGTGATTCCGTGGAGCAGCGCGACCGAAGAAGAACGTGCCCCTGCCCGCCGCCAGCTTGAAGCACTGAAGACCGCGCTCGAAGAATTGAGCCAGCGTTTCCTGGGTACGGACTCCGCCGAACAGCCGCAAGGCGACAAAGCCGTGTTCGGTAAGCTACTCAAGCGCGTGATTCATTTCCCGGACGAAAACTTCGTCTACCTGGTGCAAGGCAAACCGGTGCTGACTTTCTGGGGTTTCGAGCATGCCGGCACCGGCAATGGCGATCCCCTGCACTGCCTCTATCAGGTACCACCCGCGTTCACGCTGCCACCCGAGGTCGAAGCGCCTGTTGTTCCGCCCGTTGTGCCGGTGGTTGCTCGTCCGTGGTGGCGTCGTTGGTGGTGGCTGTTGCTGCTGCCGCTCCTGCTGCTGCTTTTGTGGCTGTTGCTCGGCCTGCGAGGGTGCGTACCGATTCCGTTGGTGGCGGTAGATTTGCTGCCTGACGGCGTTGTGCCAGTAGAAAAACAACTGGAAGAGCCGCCACTGTCCGGAAATGTCACGACACTCAACAACGTTCCGGTGACAGGCACCGTTATAGGCTCGACCACTGGAACCGGCACCGCCGAGACTGGAACGCAGGGTGTGGAAACGCCGGCCGTCGAGGGTAACGAGGCTGACATGGCACCCGCCGACTTGACCAAAGACCCGGCCATAGACCCGGCAGCTGAAAACAAAACTGCGCCACCCGAAAACAAAACTGAGCCACCAGAAAACAAAACCGCGCCGCCGGATGTCACATCGCCCGAGGCAGAAAAACCCGCCGCTGCCAACCCCGGCCCGCCCCTGAGCATCCCGCCAGACGCCGCCGACGGTGCCGCCAAGTTTCTCGATGGACAGTACAGCGCAGGCGCCGGGATTCAGGATCGCCGAACCGGCAAACCGCTACGTCTGGAGTACCAACTCAAGGACGGTAAGGGCCAAGTCACCGTACATCAGGCCGACGGCTCGAAATGCAGCGGGCCGGTGAGCGCTACTATGAAGGGTGGCAGCCTGGCCATCGACAGCCAGGGCCAGGCCGTTTGCGGCGATGGCAGCACTTACGACATGCCCAAGGTCAGCTGCCGCCCAGGGGCGACCATGATCGCAGACTGCACCGGTGGTTACGGAAAAGAACAATTCCCCATGTCCATGCGGCAAGTGGCCGAATAAAAACGGAATAACCCGACATGTTGCCTGAAGTCACTCAATTCGAAGACACCGTCACGCTGGTCAGCGACACCGGCATCCAGTTCATGGATTTCGCCCTGCGCCTGGATCCCCGCAAGGAACCGGCGGGCGAGTTCGCACCGATGATCAGCGGGCTGATCTGCCGCCTGGCGTACAACGAAGAGAAAGACTTCTTTTTCTACGAACCCGAACCGGAAAAGGTCGAAAAAGCCAAACCTGCGTTCAGCGTCGACATGAAAAGCAGCCTCGATTTGCTCGACGGTATCTGGCTGCCGATCCCGTTTTTCCGCTTCATGCCGCCGCATCGCTTCGACGAAGGTCCGACCAACTGGTCGCGCATGCGTTTGGTGAAATTGGCAACTCCTGACATCGACGGTAATACCCACCGCCTGACGATGGCGTTCGACAGCCGTGTGATGCCCAAGCGTGACGGCACTGCCTATCTGGCGCCGAACGATGAAGACATCAGCTCCGGCGTGTCTTTCAAACTGGCGACCAAGGCTAGCGAAACCCGCTGGTTCCTGGCGCAGCCGTGGGTCAACGAGTGGTTGCTGGAAGTGTTCAATGAGGGCAATGCCCACCGTTCGCGCGCAGAGCTGGACATCGATATTCGCGCCAACCATCACCTGGCGCACTACCTCAACTTGCTCAGCCTGTTGAGCAAACCGTCAGCCGCCCAGGAGTCGAAGGCCCGGGCGAAAGTTGAAATCCCCGAGCTGAAAGTGGTCGCCAACGACAGCAATGGCCTGGTCAAACCCATACCGGTGGACCTGGTGCTGGACGTCGGCAACTCGCGCACCTGCGGCATCCTGATCGAAAATCACGGTCAGGCCGGCTCCGGCCTGAAGCAGAATTATGTGCTGGAACTGCGTGACCTGATCACCCCGGAACACACCTATAACCTGCCGTTTGAAAGCCGCGTGGAATTCTCCCAGGCGTACTTCGGCAAGGATCACTGCTCGGTCAAGAGCGGTCGCCACGATGCGTTCCAATGGGCGACGATTGCCCGTGTCGGCAATGAGGCCAGTCGTCTGGCCAGTCGTCGTCGCGGCACCGAAGGCTCCACTGGCCTGTCCAGCCCGAAACGCTATCTGTGGGACGAAAACGCCTATGGCCACGGCTGGCGTTTCAACTGCTCGTATATAAAGACCGACAATGAGCCGTACGCCACCGCCGCGCCGTTCTCGCACCTGATCAACGAAACCGGCGAGGCGCTTTACAGCCTCGAAGAAGACGATCGTCTGCCGGTGTTCATGCCGCGTTACTCACGCAGCTCGCTAATGACCTTCATGCTCGCCGAAGTACTGGCCCAGGCGCTGTCGCAAATCAACAGCCCGGCCCAGCGTTCGCGCCAGGGTCACACCCGCGTGCCGCGCCAGCTCAACAGCATTACCCTGACTGTGCCACCGGGCATGCCACAGGCCGAGCGCAGCATCCTCAACGAACGCATGCTGCAAGCCATCGGCCTGGTGTGGAAAAGCCTCGGCTGGCATGCCGGCGAGGAAGATCCACATCAGGATCAGGCCGTCAGCCCGCGCACGCCGATCCCGAGTATCCGCGTGGAATGGGACGAAGCGTCCTGCGGCCAGTTGGTGTACCTGTACACTGAGGTCAACGAGAACTTCGCCGGTCACCCGGAAGAGTTTTTTGACACCATCGCCCGGCCGGACAAGGTCGACCGACAACGCATCACCCTCGCGACCATCGACATCGGCGGTGGCACCACCGACCTGGTGATCACCGACTATCGCCTCGACCGTGCGGGCAATACCGGCAGCGGCAGCAACGTGCACATCGTGCCGGAACAGCGTTTTCGCGATGGCTTCAAAGTGGCCGGCGACGACATCCTGCTGGACGTGATCCAGGACTTCATCCTGCCGAGTTTCGAAAAAGCCTTGCAGAACGCCGGCGTAAAGGCCCCGAACTCACTGATGTCACGGCTGTGTGGCGATGAATCGGTCAGCGCCCAGGACATGATCTTGCGTCAACAATTGAACCTCCAGGTGTTCGCCCCGCTGGGCCTGGCGCTGCTCAAGGCGTATGAGCATTACGATCCGCAGGTCCCGCAAGAAGTCATCCCGCAAAGCTACCGTCAATTGCTCGGTGACAATGCCATCAGCCAGACCGTGCTCGACTACGTCAATGTCGCCGTGCGTCGCGATGTCGGCGCTCAGAGCGGTTTCGACCTGTATGACGCGCCGATCAGCTTCGACCTGCAAAAGCTCCATGCCGCGTTTCTCAACGACCAGATCAACATCACCAAGATCCTTGGTGCGCTGTGTGAAGTGGTCGCGCATTACCCCTGTGATGTCTTGCTGCTGACCGGCCGCCCTTCGCGCCTGCCCGGCATCCAGGCGTTCATTCGCAAGCTGTTGCCGCTGCCACCGGGGCGTATTCTGGCGCTGCAAAACTACCGCACCGGCGGCTGGTATCCGTTTCACAAGAACGGCCGGATCGACGACCCGAAAAGCACCGCCTCGGTCGGCGCCATGCTCTGCCTGTTGTGCGCCAACCACAGCGTGCCGAACTTCTACTTCCGGGCATCGGCGCTCAAGCCGTATTCAACGGTCAAGCACATCGGCGTCATCGATCTGAACAACGTGATCAAGGATGCCGACGTGCTGTACCGCGACATCCAGTCCGAAGACTACAAAATCAAGCTACCGGAAATTGGCGTTGGCGACGCCGCCGACACACCGCAGCTGGAAATGCGCGGCGACCTGCGCCTCGGTTTCCGCCAGTTGGCCGCTGACCGCTGGGCTGCTTCGCCGTTGTATACCTTGCGGTTCACCAAGGCGGGTCGGGAGAAGTTTTCCCGGGCAACCGGTGAAAACGGCAGCGCCCCGCTGCTCAAGGTGCGGTTCGAGGTCAAACCGGCGGACAAGTACACGCGCAAGCAGGATCTGGTCAGCGACCGCCTCTCGGTTCGCGACATCGAATCCAACAGTAACAACGTCAACTTCAACCCGCGCAGCGACCTCGAGCTGGAACTCAACACCATGCTCGACGCCGGCCTGAGCGAGACCAAGTACTGGCTCGACAGTGGAAGTGTGAAACGCAAATGAAAGACCTGACCCCCGATCAAACTCAGCTCTCTGCCAGTTGGGCCGCTGTTTATGAAGGCGCCGGTCAGGCGCTGGACTGGATTGACCAGACGCGCGGCAATGCGCCGCGCCTGGACAGCGAAGCCGACAACCTGAACATCCGCCTGCACCGCGCCCGCAACCTGGCTCAAAGCCTCGGTCGCGTGGCCTGCACGCCGATGACCATTGGCTTTTTCGGCTTGTCCCAGGCCGGCAAGTCCTACCTGATTTCGGCCCTCGCCGCCGGTCAGAACGGTAAGCTGGAAACCGAGTTCGGCGATCATCGCCTGGACTTCATCAAGCACATCAACCCGGTGGGTGGTGGCAAGGAAGCCACCGGCCTGGTAACGCGCTTCAGCCGTCGGGCGACGGAAAGTCAGGACAAGGACTTCCCGGTAGAACTTACGTTGTTCAAGGAAATCGAGCTGGCGAAGATTCTCGCCAACGCCTGGTTCAAGGATTTCGACCTTGAGCGGATTTCCTACGAGATCGACGAGGAGCGCATCCAGCGCGTGCTCAAACCGTTCGAAGGTCGCGAAACCGGGCCGCTGCAAACGGGCGTCAACGCCGACGATCTGGTGTCGCTGTGGGATTACCTGCGCGACAATTTTCGCAACTCGGTGAAGAAGCTTGAGCACCTGTTCTGGCCCAAAGCGTTGCAGCTGGCGCCACGCCTGAATTTCCAGGAACGGGCCGAGCTGTTTTCGATCCTCTGGGGTGAACAAAGCGAGTTGACACGCGTGTACCAGAAACTGGCCGGCGCGCTGCACAAGCTGGGGCTGCCCGAGACCGTGTTCGCACCGTTGAAGGCCTTGGTGAGTTTCGACAACGACACCTACAGCCAGCGCGACAGCATCATGAACGTCGACATCCTCGAACGCTTCGGCAGCCCGCTGGACTTACCGATCGAGGTTCGACCGCTGGTTGGCGATCGCCTGCAAAACAGTCAGGCGATTGCGGTCGCGCAACTGGCGGCACTGACCGCCGAAATGACCTTCCGCCTGATCGAAGCGCCGGTGGATGACATCGTCAATCAGGTCGACCTGCTGGATTTCCCCGGTTATCGCGGGCGCCAGAAACTGCACGAGATCGCCGATTCCAACGACCCGCAATCCAGTACCAAGGACAACTCCGTTTCCCAGCTGATCCTGCGCGGCAAGGTCGCCTACCTGTTCGAACGCTACACCGACAACCAGGAAATGAACGCACTGGTGGTCTGCACCAGTTCGACCAAGCAGAGCGACGTCAACGACGTGGGTCCGGTGCTGACCCGCTGGATCGAAAAAACCCAGGGCGCCGACTCGGCTGCTCGCAGCAAGCGCGATACCGGCCTGATCTGGGCGCTGACCATGCTCGACCTGCGCATTACCAACTCCCTGAGCCTGACACCCGATCAGTACGACGAGAGCTGGAACGGCATGGTCAAGCTGACCATGCTGGAGCGTTTCGGTAGCCTGAGCTGGATGAACGACTGGGCCGGTACACCGTTCCAGAACACCTACCTGGTGCGCAAGCCACGTATGGATGCGGCGTTCATCGGGCAAGACGCAACCGGTGCGGAAACCGGCCTCAATGCCATTTATCAGGAACGTGTCAGCGCGCTGGGCACCAGCTTCGCCAGCAACGCTCTGGTGTGCAAACACATCAAGAATCCGGTCAACGCCTGGACAGAAATGCTGCGCAACGATGACGGTGGCATCAGCCACTTCAGCGGCAGTTTCAAAGGCGTGGCCAATATCGAATTTAAATTGCAGCGTATCCGCGAGCAATTGAGCGAATGCCTCGAAGGCCTGACCACTCACGGCCTGAGCACCTGGTACCACGCTGACGACGACGGCGCCGCAGCCGCCAAGAAAGCCAAAGCGCAAATGATTCTGACGGGGTTGGGCCGTCGCCCGGCGGTACTTGGCGAATTGATCGATCAACTCGACATACCGAGCGAAGAGGTGCGCGACCTGTACCTCAGCGGCGTGTACGAAACCGATGACGAGCCGGCCGTGAACGACGAGCCGGTCACCCCGACACCGAGCCAGAGCCTCTACGGCAATGACACCGGTTTCAATTTCGATTTCAGTGACGACCTGGGCCACGACGCGCCAGTCAGCAGCAAAACCGGTACCCCGGCGCCCGAACCGCAAAGCAACGAGCACCGTTTCGCCAAAGCAGCGTTCAAGGCCTGGATCGCGCACTTGCGTGAACTGACCACCCGGCAAAGCCTGCTCAACCTGCTGGGGCTGGAAAAGGGCTTGCTGGAAGCGGTGGTCGATGAACTGATCACCGCCGGCTATCGCCAGGACTTGCCGGGGCAACTGAGCCGCGCCGTCCTCAAGCGCGCACAAAGTGGCGCGCGGCGCGATCAATTGGTTGAGCGGCAGGTGCTGGAAGTGCAGCGTGTGCTGCGCGATTTCGTGTCCTGGTTCGGCTACCTCCAGAAACCGGTGAGCGAGCGTCCGAACAGCCGCGCCGGTGCCAAGGAGCCCTTGTTTTCGTTCTACACCGACATTGGCCCTGGACAAGTGCCTGTACTGCCGGCGCAACCGGCGAATCAGGCGCAACGGTATCTAGGCGACTGGCTTTCGGGCCTGGCCTACATCACGCAGGACAATGCCGGCCATGGTGCCGGACGTGAAATCACCCCTGAACAGAACGAACGGCTGGGCCAAGTGCTCACAGCCTTCGCAGCGAGATAAGCAATGCCAATTCGTGTCGACCTGCTCGCGTTAGAGCCCAATGTGCCTGGCCAGGCTCGCCTCACTGTGAAGAAATGGCAGGGTGACGAGGAACAGCTGGAGTTTTCCATTCAGCGCAACCAGGACGGTTTTTACCTTCAGGACCACAAGGCCTGGAGCAACAATCCATTCTGGTTCAAGGTCTCGCGTTTCAACCTCGCGGCCAACGGCGAAGCTTTGGAAACCCAGGTCGGACCGGACGTGGTTGACCCACTGCTGGAAGGCGGCGCCAACTCGCAATTCCAGATCGAACTGCGTGAACAGAGCCAAGGCCACACCGACAAAGGCGTGGTTCGGCCAGGCGTCGGCTTGCTGCCGTCCACGGCCGGCGGCCAGACACGCTCGACTTACGGCGGTGCCGAACTGACGGCGCCGAGCGCACCGGCACCGGAAATCCCGGAGATCCCGGATTTACCTGAACTGACCCTGTCCACCGCCGAGCCAGAAGTGGAGTTGGAATCGGTACTCACCGAGCGCGCCTATACGCCGCCTCCCGCACCGGTGAAAAAAAGCAACAAAGGTCTGATCGGCCTGTTGATTGTGGTGTTGCTGCTGGCGGCGGGCGCCGGATTCTGGTTCTACAAACGCACCCCAGCGCCTGCGGTTGCAGCCACTGCCGGCGCACCTGCCGGCGCCAATGTTCAAGCCTGCACCCTCGACAGCATGAACAGCCTGCCCGAGTTGACCTTCGTCCAGACCTGCATCAAGGCGGCACCCGACAGTGCCAGGTTGTTGGAGATCATCGACCAGGCCAAGACCAGTAAACATTGCGGCGTCGCCCAGCGCCTGTACGCCAACCGTGCCCAGTCTGGTGACGTGCTGATCGCCAATGCCTATGCCCGTGAATACGACCCTAAATACCTGAAGGCCAGTGAGTGCTTCCCGGCCGCGGACAACGCCACCGCCGCCTACTGGTATGAAACCATCCTCACCCAGGACCCGAACAATGCCGAAGCCAAGCAGCGTTTCGAGGAGTTGCAGAAGTGATGCGTTCACCCATGAGTCGACTCCTGCTGAGCGGTGCCGCCTTGCTCGCGCTGTGCATCAGCCCGCTGTCCCAGGCTGATGACAAACCGCTGATCCAGGCCGGTAAAAAGACCCTGTTCCAACGCGTGCTGACCACGCCGGGCTGCAAAGTCAGCCCGACGGCAGGCGGTGCGGCAGGCGACGCACAACCGGTCTTCAGCCGCTTTTATGTGTACGAGCGCGCCCAGGCGAACAACGCCGAGTGGCTGAAAGTCGGCCCCGACAGCTACGGCAAAACCATTGGCTGGCTGCCTGCCAGCTGTACCACCGACTGGAAGATGCAACTGACGCTGGCCTTCACCAACCCGGCCAACCGCGACCGGCTGCTGTTCTTCAAGGACCGCGCCACCGTCGAAGGCATACTCGATGCACCGGACCCGGTCAGCAAAGTTGCGCCGCTGCGGGCCACGCTGAAAAAGGGCCAGCAAGCACCGGGCGTTCTGGCTGAAGAACCTGAATACTTCGTCGACCTGCAAAAGCAGTTCTACCTGCTGCCAGTGCTCAGTGGCGAAGAAGTCATGACCGAAAGCGGTTTCCGCACGCGCTTGCTCAATGTCGCCTCCGTCAGCAAGCCGGATGACAAGAACGCCAAGGGTGGTGCTGTAAACAGCGCGGCCGGCGGCAAGGAAGCCGAAGAGAAAAAGGCCAACCAACTGAAGGAATTCAGTGCGGCCGTGGTATTTGTCATCGACTCGACGATCTCGATGGACCCCTATATCGACCGCACCCGCGAGGCGATCCGCAAGGTTTACCAGAAGATCGAAGCGCAGAACCTCGGCAAGCAGGTCAAGTTCGGCCTGGTGGCTTTCCGCTCCAACACCCAGGCGGTGCCGGGACTGGAATACACCACCAAGATGTACGCCGACCCGACGCAGGTGAAAGACAGCGCCGACTTTTTCGCCAAGATTGCAGACCTCAAGCAGGCCACCGTGTCGAGCAGCAGCTTCGATGAAGACTCGTTTGCCGGCGTCATGGAGAGCATCGACAAGGTCGACTGGAACCAGTTCGGCGCACGCTACGTGGTGCTGATCACCGATGCGGGCGCCATCGAAGGCGACGACAAGCTGTCGAAGACCGGCTTGAGCGCTGCACAGGTGCGTATCGAAGCCGCCACCCCGGGCGTGGCGATTTACACCCTGCACCTGAAAACTCCGGCCGGAGCCAAGGACCATGCCAAGGCCGAGGCGCAATACAAGAACCTGTCGACCTACCCGGGCACCAACACTTCGCTGTACTACCCGGTGAACGCTGGCGATGTGCAGGAATTCGGGCGCAAGGTCGACGCACTGGCCGCAGCGATCACTACACAAGTCAAAGCCGCCTACATGGGCGAAGACGCCATCGGCAGCGCGGCGAACGCCAAGCAGGACCCGGCCGATAAAAAAATGCTCGAAGACGCGGCATTGATCGGCCACGCCATGCAACTGGCCTATCTCGGCGAGAAGACCAACAGCAAAGCCCCGCCAGTGTTCAAGGCATGGATCACCGACCGCGACCTGATCAAGCAGAACATCCCGACCACCGACGTGCGGGTGCTACTGACCAAGTCACAGCTCAGCGACTTGAGCGACGTGATGAAGAAGATTCTCGATGCCGCCAACGAAGGCCTGATTTCGCCGACAGACATGTTCAATCGCCTGCGCTCGGTGGCGGCGACCATGGGCGCCGATCCCAATCAACTCAAACAGAACAGCAATGCCAAACTGGCGGACATGGGCGTCCTCGGTGAATACCTCGAAGACCTGCCCTACCAGAGTGAAGTGCTGAACCTGGATGAAGAGACCTGGAAGAGCTGGGATGGTCTGGCACAAGAAAAATTCATCCGCACGCTGAACACCAAACTGCGGCATTACCAGCGTTACAACGCCGATGTCGACCGCTGGGTAGCTTTAGCCAAAGACAGCGATGCTCGGGACAACGTCTATCCCGTGCCACTGGAAATGATGCCTTAACGAGACGCCCATGCTCGATATCAAGAACCTGCTGGTGCGCCGTGGAGAAGGCGCACAGGCTCATCACGTGCGACTGCCGCACCTGCAGATCGGCGCCGGAGAAATCCTCGCCGTCACGGGTGAGAGCGGCAGTGGCAAAAGCACGTTGCTCGAAGCCATCGGCCTGTTGCTCGCACCGGTGGAACTCGAGCGCTTTCGGCTGGGCCCGACGCACGCTCAGGATATCGCCCAACTGCTGGCCACGGACGATCAGCCTGCGCTTGCAGCGGTGCGTTCACGGCACTTGGGATTCATTTTGCAGAGCGGCGGCTTGCTGCCGTTCCTGAGCGTGAGAGACAACATCAGCCTGCCGCGCCGTTTGCTCGGGATGCAGGCGAAGAGCGATCACATCGACCACGCCGTTGACGTATTGCGCCTGCAAGGTTTGTTGGACAAACAACCCCAGGCCTTGTCGATTGGCGAGCGCCAGCGCGTCGCCTGCGTTCGGGCAATTGCCCATGAACCGCTGCTGCTGTTGGCCGACGAGCCGACCGCCGCACTCGACCCTCACAGTGCCCGGCGATTGTTTGAGTTACTCCTGAGCCTGGTGTCGAGCATGGGCCTGAGTGCACTCGTGGTATCTCATGATTGGGCCTTGCTGAAAAATTTCGGCTTGCCACGACTCGGTGCTATCAACCATCTGGGAGAGACTCTGTTTGAACCGATGGACTGATCGCTTGCGCCTGCTGGGCTCACTGGCACTGCAAGACCTCTGGCACGACCGCAAGGTCTCGCTGTGTATCGCCGCTTCCCTGGTGGCGGTGATCGCGCCGTTGTTGTTGCTGTTCGGGCTCAAACACGGGGTGGTCAGCCAGCTGCAGGACGAACTGCTGCGCGACCCGCGCAACCTTGAAGTGAAGATGCTCAGCAACGGCAACTACGACGCAGCCTGGATAGAGCGTTTGCGCCTGCGCCCCGAGACCGGCTTTGCCCTCGGCCAGACCCGCTCGCTCAACACCCAGGCAGACCTGCTGATCGGCATGCAACGCTTTGTCGAAGGCGCGGAAATCATCGCCACCGAGCCCGGCGACCCACAGCTGAATCTGGCGTCCCTCAACCCCGTCGGCAATCAGGTGATCCTCAGCGCCAGCGCAGCGCAACGCTTGCAGGCCAAGGCCGGCGACAGCGTGCAGCTACGGGCCTTGCGCCGCCTGGAAGGTGTCAATGAACGCGGCGAGATGACGCTAACGGTACTGGCCGTGCTCGACGGTGCCCGCTTCGGTCGCGCTGCCGGGTTCGTCGCCCCGCCGCTGTTACTGGATCTGGAGCGCTTTCGTGACGGTTATCAGGTCAGTGAGTTCGGCGTTACCACCGGCAAGCCTCAGGGGAATCTACAACCGCTGTATGCCCGCGCCCGCGTGTATGCGCGCAACATCGACCAGGTCGCGCCGCTGGAACACTGGCTCAACGAACAACACATCGAAACGTCGAGCCGACTGGCCGACATCGACAACGTCAAAGCCATCAACCATGTGCTGGGGTTGATCTTCGGTGTGATCGCCATGGCGGCACTGATCGGCTGCGTGGCGTCCATGGTTGGCGCGTTCCTGGCCAACATCGATCGTAAACGCAAAAGCCTGGCGGTCCTGCGCCTGCTGGGCTTCAAGCGCAGGTCCGTCGGCGGTTTCGTGGTCCTGCAAGCGCTGGTGCTGAGTTTGGCCGGCTACGTGGGCGGGCTGGGGTTTTATACCGTGGGCAGTCATTTGTTCGACTCCCTGCTCGGCAGCAGCCAGACCACCGGTACCTTCGTTTGCCACATCACGGTCTGGCACGGCGTTGCCGCCCTGCTCCTGACTTTTCTGGTCGCTGCCCTGGTGGCCATGATCGGCGCGCTGAGAGCCATCAACATCCAACCTGCGGAGAGTCTGCGTGAGCTATAAACGTTTTGGCTTGCTGTTACCTCTGAGCCTCGGCTACTTGCTCGACGCCTCGGCGGCGAGCTGGGAAGAGAAGCATTACAACCCGATGCCCGAGGCTGGTGACGTCGTGCTGCCGATGCCCTGCGAAGGTTCGATGGTGTTTCGCAAAGTGTTCATTCCGGTCGCAGGTCCCCTGGATGACTACCCGATCAACATCGGTCAGGACGGTGCGGAATATGGCTATGTCGAGCAAACCCGCCCGACCTTTATCGCTGGCAGTTTTACCGGGGCCAGGAACGACAAGTCCCGCTACTACCTGATGGCCAAGTACGAGATGAGTCAGCTGCAATACGCCGCGCTGACCGAAGCAACCTGCCCCACCGCCGCCACCAAAATGCGCTTGCCGCAAACGGCGGTGAGCTGGGTGCAAGCCATCGACGCCGCCGACAAGTACAACCTGTGGCTGCGCAAAAACGCCGCCGGCAAGCTGCCAAAGGAAGACGGCGCCCTGGGATTCCTGCGCCTGCCGACCGAGATCGAATGGGAGTTCGCCGCGCGCGGCGGGCTGGAAGTCGGTGCCGCTGAATTCCGCGACACGCACTACCCGATGCCAGAAGGCATCAATGCCTACGAGTGGTTCGCCGGGGCGCAATCGTCCAACGGCAAAGTGCAATTGACCGGTCTGCAAAAGCCCAACCCGCTGGGCCTGCATGACATGCTCGGTAACGTCGACGAAATGATGTTCGAGCCGTTTCGCCTGAACAAACTCGACCGCCAGCACGGTCAGGCCGGCGGCTATGTCGTCCGTGGCGGCAACTACCTGACCGCGCAGGCCGACCTGCGTACGGCATTGCGTAAGGAAGAGCCGTATTACAACGCCGAAGGCCAGGTGAAAAACAAGACCACCGGCCTGCGACTGGTGCTGGTCTCCCCGACCCTAACCTCTCGCGAACGGGTCGCCAGCATCGAAAGCAGCTGGAAGAAACTCGGCACCGGCAGCAAGGAAACCGAATCCGCCGACAAAGGCACCGTACAATCGCTGAACAGCCTCGCCTCGGGTGTCGAAGACAAAGCGCTCAAGGAAAAGCTCCAGGCCCTGGAGAACCAGCTGCGCGCCAGCAACCAGCAGCAGGAAGAAACCCGCGACCAGGCGATCCGCGCCAGCCTCAACCTGGGTGCGTTCCTGTGCACCAAGATGCTCGACGACGGCCAGTACGTCGACTTCCTGCAAAAGAACTACAAGCTCAACTGCGAAAGCGCAGACAAAGATGCCAGTTGCGACATGCGTAAAAGCAAGCTCAACGAGCAAAAGGATCGCCTGCACAAACTCAGCCGCTACTACGCCAGTAGCCTGGTGGAGTCGGCTACCTTGTATGGCCAGCCACTGCTTGAATCGCAAGTCCCGGTGATGGAAGAAATCATCACCCGCAACAAACAGCTGCAAGACCTCAAACCTTACTTGCGCACCCACTGGGCCAATCAGAAGGCGTTCCTGCAAAAGCAGAAAGTCGACACTGAAGCCTGGCTGAACAGCTGCAAAACCGTCACTCAATAACAACGCGTCAACACCGTTACGTAGGAGTTTCACCATGTCGCGCAGCCTTTGGACTCGCTTCAAGCTACAGATCGCTTTCGTAGTCGCCGGCAGCCTGCTAATGAGCGGTTGCGCCAACACCGGCAGCTCCATGCTGGGCGAAGGCGAAGGCGACGGTGCCGACCCGCGCCTGACCCAGGGCAATGACGCAGAGTTCTTCAGCAAATCCGGTTACCAGGCCTGCGCCGTCGGCGCCGGTGTCGGCATCCTCGCTTGCGCGCTGTCCAACAGCAGCAACAAAACCGTGTGCGTCATCGCTGCCGGTATTACCGCGTGTGGCGTAGCCATGGGCGCGAACTATTACCTGGATCAACGTCGCGCCCAATACGCCGACACCACCACCCGCTTGGCGAAGATGAACAGCGACGTCGAACAAGACACTCAGAATGTGATTGCCCGGACTGCGACCGCTCAGCAAGTGATCGATGATGACCATGCGCAAATTGCCCAGATCAAAAAGGACATCGCCAACAAGAAAGTCGACAAGAGCAGGGCTCAGGCGCAAATCGCCGGGATCGACTCGGACATCGCACGCCTGCGCAAAGACCTTGCCAACATGCGTACCAAGGTCACCGAGTACAGAAAGGTGGCAGACGCCGAGCGTTCACAAGGCACCAGCGCCGAGATCCGACAGGTGGACATGAACATTCAGAGAATGAACCAGAAAGTCGTCAGTCTGCAGAAGGAAGTCGACGCTCTGTACAGCCAACGCTCCGCAATCACCCTGGGTTAAGCACATGACGCTACGACAACTAATGGTCATCACTGCCGTCCTGGCTCTGAGCGGTTGCGCGACCCAGCCCGGCGAATGCGATGCAACCAATCGCGACAGCAGCCTGCTGACCAAGATGAACTGCGACTACTCCGGTGGTTACAGCGATCAGGTCAAGCAGAAAGAACTGGCCCTGAGCGAGTCCCGACAGCAAAACGCAATGTTCCGTCAGGTGTACGAGAACATTCAGGCCCAGCAACTCAGCACCAAGACCGATCTGGCCAGCCAGCAGAAATCCCAGGCGGCGCTGAATCAGTCGCTGGCGCAACTGCTGAGCTCGCTCAAGGCTCGGCGTGGCAATGAGGCCCAGGTGCAGAAGCAGATTGCCGACCTCGAGAAGCAGCTCAAGGCTTCGCAAGCGGCGCCAACGGCCAAATCAACACCCGCGACATTGGCGGCCAAGCAGCAAGAGCTGAAAACATTGCAGAAGAAGGTCAATCAGCTGCAATTCAGCCTCGGCTACGAAGAGTAACTTTTCACCCCGCAAGCGTCCCGATGGATGCCTGCACTTTTTCAGGAATCGTCGTCATGCAGCGGGTCATCAGGGATGCGCAAGCCACATCGGAGGGGATGAGTGCGCTGCAAGCCAAAGTCGCCCTCATCCAGAAACACTTTCCGCCGACCGTCGCCAGTCTGTTTGCTATCCCGCGGATGGGCAGCGGCGACGTGCTGGAATGGTGGACCGAACTGGGTGGCCAACCCACGCCTTATGCCGATCTCAACGAGGACGCGCAACGACGTTTGCTGGAAACCTATGAAGTGCGTCAGACGTCCCTCGGACAGCTGGCGGATGAACTGCAAAAACGCGGTCAACCGACGGAAGCGAATGACCTGCGCAGCCTGCTCGGTACGCCTGAGCTGGACAAACTCTACAGCCTCAATGGTGAGCCTTTGGTGGTGCGGTGGAACCAGCGTCCGCCCAAACCGATCGTGCCGCCAGTGGTGCCCGTCCTACCGCCGTCGCGTCGTGGCTGGTGGATTGCGGCGGCCTTGCTCGCGCTGCTGTTGCTGCTTCTGGCGCTCTGGCTCTGGTGGTTCCTGCACCGTGAGCCGGTTGTCGCAGTTCCGCCTGTAGCGCCGGTGGCTCCGGTAGTGACGCCGGTTGAGAAACCGGTTGAGAAACCAATTGAGAAACCAGTTGAGCCTGTCCCCGAACCTGTCGTGGAACCAGAACCCACGCCAGAACCGGTACCGGAACCCAAGCCGGTCCCGCCACCAAAACCGGCACCGGCACCGGAACCCAAGCCGACCCCGCCACCCAAACCGGTTCCACCACCAAAACCGGTAGTGGCTGCCCCGCCACCAGCCCCGACGCTGGACAACTTCGCATGCCGCAAAACAGCGCCGAAGGCAGAGGTCCCGCAGTTCGTGGTGGTGCTCGACACGTCGGGTTCGATGGATCTGAATATCAAGTCAGTGAAAGCCGACGAGGACTGGTTCTTCGGTAGTGACCTCAACAAGCTCCTGGACCCGGACCGCACCATGCGGCTCACCGCCAAACCCAGCCGCATGGACGTCGCCAAGGACTCGCTGGCCGGCATGATCAACGGGCTGGACCCGAAGATCGACACACGCCTGATCACCTTCGCCGGCTGCGAAAGAACACCGGATCGGGGTTTGTTCAAATTCGGCGACCGCCCGCGGCTGATCAACGGGATTCGAGGCCTGGTTCCCGACGACGGCACACCGCTGGCCGACAGCCTGGCCCACGCGGCGAGTACCGTCGACGGGCGCAATAACGATGCGGTTATCGTGATGTTCGTCGACGGAGAAGACGGTTGCGGGCAGGACGTTTGCGCGGTGTCCCGTCAAATCGCCAGAGAACAACCGCGCCTGCGGGTCAACGTGGTGAAAATCGGTGCTGGCGGCCCGTCACGCTGTATCGCTGAAAACACCGGAGGTCGGGTTTACAACAGCACCAATGCGGCTGAGTTGAGCAACCTGTTGAAACAGGCGAGCAAGGAAGTGTCCAGCAATGCCAAGTGCGATTAGCTTGGGGAGTGATCCGACTTGCCTGCGATGATTCAACTCAGGTGCTTGACCGCCGGTAACTCCATGGCCCGAACCTCACCCAAAAGAAAATCGCTGAGGCGGCGCAAACGCTCGCCTCCGGGGCGGGTTTTCGGCCAGACCAGGAAATAATTCTCACCGCTGGCGACGGCTGTCGGCCACGGCAAACTCAGACGTCCCTGCGCGACATCCTCCGCGACCATCAGCAAATCGCCCATGGACACGCCGTAGCCACGGGCGGCTGCAATCATGCCCAGTTCCAGCGTGTCGAACACCTGACCTCCCTTGAGCGAGACCTGATCGGTCAGGCCCATGCGCTCCAGCCAGTTGCGCCAGTCACGGCGGTCCGGTGTCGGGTGCAGCAGCTCGGTACTGGCCAGGCGCGCGACGTCCCATGGTTGATCCTTCAGAAGATTCGGCGCGCCCACCGGAATCAGCTCTTCGGGGAACAGGAAAGTCGCCTCCCAGTCCGGTGGAAAATGCCCATTGCTGAGGATGACGGCGCAGTCGAAGGGTTCGTGGTTGAAGTCCACTGAATCGACGTCCATCCAGGCACTGGTCAATTGCACTTCGTTGCCTGGCTGCAGGTGACGGAAGCGACTGAGGCGCGCCAGCAACCAACGCATGGTCAGGGTCGACGGGGCTTTCATGCGCAGGATGTCGTCTTCGGCGCGCAAGGTATTGCAGGCGCGTTCAAGCGCGGTGAAGCCTTCGCGAATGCCCGGCAACAGCAACCGGGCCGACTCGGTCAGTTGCAGGTTGCGGCCACTGCGATGAAACAAGCGGCAGGCAAAGTGCTCCTCGAGCGTACGAATATGCCGGCTGACCGCACTTTGGGTAATCGACAGCTCTTCGGCCGCGCGGGTAAACGAACTGTGCCGCGCCGCCGCTTCGAATGCGCGCAGGGCATACAAGGGAGGAAGACGACGGGACATTGGGAAAGCTCCTACTGCGGGGTTCGCCTACCCTAGCAGAAACTCTCCAGCATGAGTTTGAATCATGCCATCCATCCTTTTTATCCCTTTGTGAAAACCGTGCAGAGCGCCGAGAATCGGTGCTTTCCTGTTCCCTTTTGATAATCGAGCGTGATGACCATGCAGCATCCAGCACGTACTGAACTCTGGGCCATCCTGCGGCTGGCGGGGCCGTTGATTGCCTCGCAGTTGGCGCACATGCTGATGGTCCTCACCGACACTCTGATGATGGCGCGCCTGAGTCCCGAGGCCCTGGCCGGTGGCGGGCTCGGTGCGGCGACCTATTCGTTCGTGTCGATTTTCTGCATCGGCGTGATTGCGGCGGTCGGCACCCTGGTGGCGATCCGTCAGGGTGCCGGCGATATTGTCGGGGCCACTCGACTGACCCAGGCCGGGTTGTGGCTGGCGTGGCTGATGGCGCTGGTCGCCGGTTTGCTGTTGTGGAACCTCAAACCGGTGCTGCTGCTGTTCGGCCAGACTGAAAGCAACGTCAACGCAGCCGGGCAGTTTTTGATCTTCCTGCCGTTCGCCCTGCCCGGTTACCTGAGCTTCATGGCCCTGCGCGGCTTCACCAGCGCCATTGGCCGTGCAACGCCAGTGATGGTCATCAGTGTTGGCGGTACGGTCGCCAACTTCCTGCTCAACTATGCGCTGATTACCGGCATGTTCGGCCTGCCGAAACTGGGGCTGACGGGCATCGGGTTGGTCACGGCGATTGTCGCCAACCTGATGGCACTTGCGCTGGCGTGGCACATTCGTCGGCATCCGGCTTATGAGGCCTATCCGCTGCGCCAGGGCCTGTCGCGGCTGAACCGCCAGTACCTGAAGGAGCTGTGGCGTCTGGGCCTGCCGATTGGCGGCACCTACGCGGTGGAAGTCGGGCTGTTTGCCTTCGCCGCGCTGTGCATGGGCACCATGGGCAGCACACAGCTGGGGGCTCATCAGATTGCCCTGCAAATCGTTTCGGTGGCGTTCATGGTCCCGGCAGGGATTTCTTATGCAATCACCATGCGCATCGGCCAGCACTACGGTGCCGGGCAATTGCTGGATGCGCGGCTGGCCGGGAGGGTCGGTATTGCCTTCGGGGCGGCGGCGATGCTGTGTTTCGCCATGGTCTTCTGGCTATTGCCAAACCAGTTGGTCGGTTTGTTTCTCGACCACAACGACCCGGCGTTTCGCGATGTCATCAACCTTGCCGTGAGCCTGTTGGCGGTGGCGGCATGGTTCGAACTGTTCGACGGCACGCAAACCATTGCCATGGGCTGCATCCGCGGGCTCAAGGATGCCAAGACCACTTTCCTGGTCGGTCTGGGTTGCTACTGGCTGATTGGCGCACCGGCGGCGTGGTGGATGGCGTTCCACCTGGACTGGGGGCCAACGGGCGTCTGGTGGGGCCTGGCGCTGGGGCTGGCGTGTGCGGCGGTGAGCCTGACGCTGGGATTTGAGTGGAAGATGAAGCGAATGATCAAGCGCGAGCCGGCGTCAGAGCAGCGCTTTGAGGTCCCTCAGCCTGACTGAGCCCCCTGTAGGAGCGAGCTCGCTCGCGATGGTCGTCAACGATAACGCTGGTTGGCAGGTACCCCACGGCGTTCTCAGGTTTATCGCGAGCGAGCTCGCTCCTACAGGGTTGCGTGGCAACCTCAGCCCACGATTTCCAGCGCTGGCTGCTGAGTGGAGCCAAACGTCAGATACTCCACCAGCTCTGCCAGCGGCAATGGCTTGCTGATCAGATACCCTTGCACCTGATCGCATTCAAAACCGCGCAACAGCTCCAGTTGCTCCAGCGACTCCACACCTTCGGCGACCACCTCAAGGTTAAGGTTGTGCGCCAGGTTGATCATCGCGTGCACCAGTTTGCGGTTTTCCTCACGCTGCTCCATGCCGCCGACAAAGCTCTTGTCGATCTTCAACAAGGTGATCGGCAGGCTGTTGAGGTGCACGAACGACGAGAACCCGGTGCCGAAGTCGTCGAGGGAGAAGCGCACACCGAGGCGCCCGAGGGCGTCCATGGTCTGCTTGACCAGATCACTGCGACGCATCACGGCGGTTTCGGTCAATTCGAACTCCAGCCACTGCGCCTCGACACCGCGCTCGGCAATCAGGCGGCTGAGAGTCGAAAGTAACTGGCTGTCCTGGAACTGCCGGAATGACAGGTTGATCGCCATGTGCAACGGTGGCAATCCCAGCTCGAGCAGCGCCTGCATGTCGCGCAAGGCCCGGGAAATTACCCAGTACCCCAACGGCACGATCAGACCGCTTTGCTCAGCCAGTGGCACGAACTCGCTCGGAGGCAACAAACCGCGCTCGGCATGGCGCCAGCGCACCAGGGCTTCGAGGCCGACAATCTGCCCGTCTTCGAGGTTCAGCCGTGGCTGGTAATGCAGCTCCAGCTCATCGCGGCGCAGTGCCCGACGCAGCTCGGTTTCGAGGTCGGCGATACTGCGGGCATTGCGATTGATGCGCTCGTTGAAAATGTGAAAAGTGCAGCCCTGGGTGCTTTTGGCCTGCTGCATGGCGATGTGCGCATGCCACATCAGCGGATCCGCACCGGCCTGGGCCCGGGCGTAGGCAATGCCCAGGCTGGAACCGATCAACAGGCTTTCGCCATCGACCCAATAAGGCTCGGCCAGTACTTCGCTGATGCGCTCGGCCATCCACTCGGCACGCTGAGGAGCACGACGGGTGTCGATCAGCAGAGCGAATTCATCACTGCCCAGGCGCGCCAGTTGATCGCCGGCCTCAAGCTGACTCTTGAGCCGCGCCACCACTTGCAGGATCAGGCGATCACCGGCCTGATGGCCGAGGGCGTCGTTGGCATAACGAAAGTTGTCGAGGTCGAGATGACCGAGGGCCAGACCGCGACCGTCGTTTTCCGCCAGGCGCGCCGTCAGCAGAGTCTGGAAGCCCTGGCGGTTAGCGATGCCGGTCAGCGGATCTTGCTCGGCCAGACGTTGAAGGGTGTTTTCCAGAACGCCACGTTCGCGCACATGGCGTAGGCAACGGCGCAACATGCCGGGATCGAGGTGATCGCGCACCAACCAGTCACTCACACCATCGGGCGGGATCAGCGGCTCATGGTCGAGCAACAACACCGTCGGCAGGCTGCAACGGCCCGGCGCCGGTTGAAGTTGCGGGATAGTCAATAACACCGCGCTGCGGTTGTCATCGAACAGGCTGCTGACAGACTCCCAACTCGGCGCGCCGATGAGCACGGCCGAGCTCCCCATAGGAGCCAGACACTCGCGCAACAACGCTGCCCACGCTGGCTCTTCGGCCAGTAGCAGCAAACGCAAGGGTTCGACAGGCGTAGACAAGCTAGCTCCCTAGACTCTGCAAAATGTAGGCGACGGGCATTATGCCGTTCCGATGCCCAATGACAATGACATCGGTGAGCAAAACGAGACCTTTGTATCCGGAACTACGAACATTAGCCGCAAATTCGTTGCGCATCCTGCGTGAAAGTAACAAAACCGGCAATTACAGATAGCGTGGTACGTCACAAGTCGGACAGAGCAGCACAATTCGCTGAGCCTGTTAAAATGCCGGCCCATTTCGTGACTGACTCCTGAATTTACCTATGTCCCGACTCAATCCCCGGCAGCAAGAAGCCGTGAGCTACGTCGGCGGCCCTCTTTTGGTGCTCGCCGGTGCTGGCTCCGGCAAGACCAGCGTGATCACGCGCAAAATCGCGCACCTGATCCAGAACTGCGGCATCCGCGCCCAGTACATCGTCGCCATGACCTTTACCAACAAGGCCGCCCGCGAGATGAAGGAACGGGTCGGCACCCTGCTGCGCGCCGGCGAAGGTCGTGGCCTGACGGTCTGCACCTTCCACAACCTGGGCCTGAACATCATCCGCAAGGAACACGTGCGGCTGGGCTACAAACCGGGCTTCTCGATCTTCGACGAGACCGACGTCAAGGCCCTGATGACCGACATCATGCAGAAGGAATACTCGGGCGACGACGGCGTCGACGAGATCAAAAACATGATCGGCGCCTGGAAAAACGACCTGATCCTGCCGGCCCAGGCCCTGGAAAACGCGCGCAACCCCAAGGAACAGACCGCTGCCATCGTCTACACCCACTACCAGCGCACGCTCAAGGCGTTCAACGCGGTCGACTTCGACGACCTGATCCTGCTCCCGGTAAAGCTGTTCGAAGAACACGCCGACATCCTGGAAAAGTGGCAGAACAAGGTGCGCTACCTGCTGGTGGACGAATACCAGGACACCAACGCCAGCCAATATTTGCTGGTGAAAATGCTCATCGGCAAACGCAACCAGTTCACCGTGGTGGGCGACGACGACCAGTCAATCTACGCCTGGCGGGGTGCACGCCCAGAAAACCTGATGCTGCTCAAGGACGACTACCCGTCCTTGAAAGTGGTGATGCTGGAGCAGAACTATCGCTCCACCAGCCGCATCCTGCGCTGCGCCAACGTGCTGATTTCGAACAACCCCCACGAATTCGAAAAGCAGCTGTGGAGTGAAATGGGCCACGGCGACGAGATCCGCGTGATCCGGTGCCGCAACGAGGACGCCGAGGCCGAACGCGTGGCCATGGAAATCCTCAGCCTGCACTTGCGCACCGACCGCCCATACAGCGATTTCGCGATCCTGTATCGCGGCAACTACCAGGCCAAGCTGATCGAGCTGAAATTGCAGCACCACCAGGTGCCGTATCGCCTGTCCGGCGGCAACAGCTTTTTCGGTCGCCAGGAAGTAAAGGATCTGATGGCCTACTTCCGCCTGATCGTGAACCCGGACGACGACAATGCCTTCCTGCGGGTGATCAACGTGCCGCGCCGCGAGATCGGCTCGACCACGCTGGAGAAGCTGGGCAACTACGCCACCGAGCGCAAGATCTCGATGTACGCCGCCACCGACGAAATCGGCCTGGGCGAGCATCTCGACAGCCGCTTCACCGATCGCCTGTCGCGCTTCAAGCGCTTCATGGACAGGGTGCGCGAGCAGTGCGCCGGCGAAGACCCGATCTCGGCCCTGCGCAGCATGGTCATGGATATCGACTACGAGAACTGGCTGCGCACTAACAGCTCCAGCGACAAGGCCGCCGATTACCGCATGGGTAACGTCTGGTTCCTGATCGAGGCGCTGAAGAACACCCTGGAAAAAGACGAAGAAGGCGAGATGACCGTCGAAGACGCCATCGGCAAACTCGTCCTGCGCGACATGCTCGAGCGCCAGCAGGAAGAGGAAGACGGCGCCGAAGGCGTGCAGATGATGACTTTGCATGCGTCCAAGGGCCTGGAATTCCCCTACGTGTTCATCATGGGCATGGAGGAGGAAATCCTCCCGCACCGCTCCAGCATCGAAGCCGACACCATCGAAGAAGAACGTCGCCTGGCCTATGTGGGCATTACCCGTGCACGCCAGACCCTGGCCTTCACCTTCGCCGCCAAGCGCAAGCAGTACGGCGAGATCATCGATTGCGCGCCGAGCCGCTTCCTCGATGAGTTGCCGCCGGACGACCTGGCCTGGGAAGGCAACGACGACACACCGACCGAAGTCAAAGCCGTGCGAGGCAACAACGCATTGGCGGATATACGCGCGATGTTAAAGCGCTAGAATTGACCACTTTTTTAAAACCTTAAGGCGCACAAGGCGCCAACAGAGGACAGCTTCATGGAAGCCCTGCACAAGAAAATTCGCGAAGAAGGCATCGTGCTTTCCGACCAGGTCCTGAAAGTCGACGCCTTTCTGAACCACCAGATCGACCCGGCCCTGATGAAGCTGATCGGCGACGAATTCGCCACGCTGTTCAAGGATTCGGGCATCACCAAGATCGTCACCATCGAAGCCTCAGGCATCGCTCCGGCGATCATGACCGGCCTGAACCTCGGCGTGCCGGTGATCTTCGCCCGCAAGCACCAGTCCCTGACCCTGACCGAAAATCTGCTGTCGGCGACCGTGTACTCGTTCACCAAGCAGACCGAAAGCACCGTGGCGATCTCTCCGCGCCACCTGACCAGCAGCGACCGCGTGCTGATCATCGATGACTTCCTGGCCAACGGTAAGGCGTCCCAGGCATTGATTTCGATCATCAAACAGGCCGGCGCCACCGTGGCGGGCCTGGGCATCGTTATCGAGAAGTCGTTCCAGGGTGGTCGTGCAGAGCTGGACTCGCAGGGTTATCGCGTAGAGTCCCTGGCCCGCGTGAAGTCGCTGGCCGGTGGCGTTGTGACGTTCATCGACTGATCCGCCACACCGCAAAACCAGTGTGGGAGCAAGCCCGCTCCCACATTTGTTTTGTGTCGGCTGCTATTGCGCAGTGGCCTTCAGGCCCGTGAGCAGCAAGCGCTGATACAAGTCTTCCTTCAGCCCTTCCGGATTGGCCAACTGCATGCGCTCCAGATGTTCTGGAAACAACGCAGGCTTCGGCGCATCCAGCGCTGCCTTGCCCAATTCCAGCACCTCACTCAGCTTGAACTTGCTCTTGAGCCACTTCAGCGCCCGCAACACATCCCGCTCGACCTCGGTGAAATCACAACCCAGTGGGTACTCTGGAAATAGCTGCGGGTGCCGCGCCTGAATCTCCTGCAAACGCTGTGGACTGTTATCGGTAAAGCGCGGATTGAGACGGAAGTCCTTGGGCAGTTTGCCGACTTTCTGTGCCTGCGCGATCAGCCCCGACTGGAAACGTGAGTCGCTGATATTTAACAGTGCTTCAATCACCGCCGCATCGGTCTTGCCCCGCAGGTCGGCGATGCCGTACTCGGTAACCACGATATCCCGCAGATGCCGCGGAATCGTGCAGTGACCATACTCCCAGACGATGTTCGAGCTGACGTCGCCTCCAGACTCACGCCAGCTGCGCAGCAGCAACACCGAACGCGCGCCTTGCAACGCATGCCCTTGCACCACGAAGTTGTATTGCCCACCTACGCCGCTGAGCACACGTCCGTCTTCGAGCTGATCCGCCACCGCGGCACCGAGCAGGGTCACGGTGAACGCGGTGTTGATGAACCTCGCATCCAGGCGCTGCAAGCGCTTGAGTTCTTCCTGGCCGTAGAGCTCGTTGATGTAGCTGATGCGGGTCATGTTGAATTCAAGCCGTTTGCTCTGAGGCAACTCACGCAAGCGTTCATAGTAGCTGCGCGGCCCAAGGAAGAATCCGCCATGCACCGAGATGCCATCGGTTTGCGCAGCCTCGTCGAGGGTGCCGGCATTCGCCCGCTGTTGAGTCGCCACGTCTGGATAAACCTTGCGCCGCACGATCCCGGCATCGGCCAGCACCAACAAACCGTTGACGAACATTTCGCTGCAGCCATACAGGCCTTTGGCGAAGGGCTCGATGCCGCCTTCGCGCTCGATCAGTTGCGCCCAGTGGCTGAGGTTTACGTCTGCCAGCAAAGCCCTGTATCCGTCGTTGTCGGCTTGCCGCGCCAGCAGCGCCGCCGTCAGCGCATCACCCATGGAACCGATACCGATCTGCAAGGTGCCGCCGTCACGCACCAAAGTGCTGGCGTGCAGGCCGATGAAATGGTCCTGAAAGCCCACCGGCATATTTGGCGTGGAAAACAGTGTGGTGTTGTCCTTCTCATTGATCAGCAGGTCAAAGGTGTCGATGCCCAGTTCCGCATCGCCGGGCATGTAAGGCAGATCGTTGTGCACCTGGCCGACCATCAGGATGGTTTCTCCGGCGGCGCGGCGCTTGGTTATCATCGGCAACAGGTCGAGGGTGATGTCCGGGTTGCAGCTGAGGCTCAAGCGATCGGGATGCATGGCATGGCTGGCCACCAGCTGCGCCACCAGATTCAACCCGGCGGCGTTGATGTCCCGGGCCGCATGGCTGTAGTTGCTGCTGACATAATCCTGTTGCGCCGTAGCACTGTTGAGCAGGCTGCCAGGCTGCATGAAGAACTGCTGGATGTGGATGTTGCCCGGTAAACCCTCGCGACGCAGGTCGGCGAGAAACTCCAGCTCCGGATAATCACCGAACACACGTTCGACAAAGGGTTCGAGAAATCGCTTTTGCAAACCATCGCCCAAAGGTGGGCGCCCCAGACACAACGCGGTGTAGATCGTCAGTCGTCGCTCGGGCGACTGCGAGATTCGTCGATACAGCGCGTTGACGAAGTGATTGGGTTTACCCAACCCCAGAGGCAGGCCCATGTGGATATGCGCCGGCAACCGTGCCAGGACGTCATCGACTGCCTGTTCGATAGAGCACAACTGAACCATCGGATCCTCCCTCACTTTCCATGACTTGGGCTTGGACCGAGCTTGCCGGGTCTTTGCTGCAATGAACAGCCATCCGGCACAAATCACAGGTACAAAAAAGCCGCTCGAGAGCGGCTTTTTTGCGAAAGAGGCGGGCTGAATTACAGACCGGACATCTCTTTGATGGCGCCCTTGAGCTCGTCGTCGGAGCAGTCGGCGCAGGTGCCTTTAGGCGGCATCGCGTTGATGCCGGTAATGGCTTTGGCAAGGATGCCGTCGAGGCCGCCCTGGTGATCGGCGCGTTCTTTCCAGGCCGCTTTGTCACCGATTTTCGGCGCGCCCAGCAGGCCGGTACCGTGGCAAGCGTTGCAATGCTTGGCAATAACATCTTTAGGCGCCTTGGCACCGCCACCACCGCCGGCCGAAGCGGCGACTTCCATGCCCTTGCACTCTTTGCCCTGAACGCAGACTTGGCCAACTGGCTCAAGACGTTTGGCAATTTCGTCGTTGGTCGCAGCCTGAGCGCTGACACTGACAGCCCATAGGGCCAATACGGTTGCTGGTGCAGCCAGCATTTTCATAATTAGGTTCACGCGTTCACCCTCAATGGTGGCTAGTCACGCCTACGGCCACGGTTCGCAGGCGGGCGCAAGTATAGCGGTAAGCCCGTCGCACTGAAACAACCCCAAAGTCGGAGGGGTCTTAGGCCGCGACGGAAAAACAGCCTGGGCGCCTCTGCGATGCTGGCAGGACGCCTCTTTTCTTAGAAATTCGCCGGTGTGGCTGCGCTGATTAGTCGCGCCGGCACATCGAACGGATTACGGAAACGGTGTGGCTTGGTACTTTCAAAGTAGTAGCTATCGCCGGCTTCGAGGACAAAAGTTTCGAGACCGACCACCAGCTCCAGTTTTCCTTCGACCAGGATGCCGGTTTCCTCACCCTCATGGGTGAGCATCTCGTCACCGGTGTCGGCGCCTGGCGGGTAAATTTCATTGAGGAATGCGATAGCGCGGCTCGGATGCGCCCGGCCGACCAGTTTCATGGTCACTGCGCCATCGGAAATGTCGATCAGCTCATTGGCCTTGTAGACGATCTGAGTCGGTTTTTCCTGCAGGATTTCTTCGGAAAAGAACTCGACCATGGACATGGGAATCCCGCCCAGCACTTTACGCAGCGAACTGATCGAAGGGCTCACGCTGTTCTTTTCGATCATCGAAATCGTGCTATTGGTGACCCCTGCCCGTTTGGCGAGTTCACGCTGGGAAAGGCCTTTGAGCCTACGGATGGATTGCAGTCGTTCACCGACGTCCAAAGCTAGCGCCTCCAGGATTCAGAAATGTTGGAATAGTGAGCGTTATCATGGCGACAGCGTTCAGTATTTACAACACCTTGACCTGAATCCTGCTCAGCGAGGCGACTTCCGGTCTGGAGCCCTGCTCACTAAGCCCCGGAATAGAGCAGTGGCACTCGGCGCAAGTTGCAGAAGATCTGGTAAGGAATCGTGCCGGCAGCCATGGCCACATCACTGGCGAGAATGTTTTTGCCCCACAACTCGACGGTCGAACCGAGACCGGCCTGCGGTACATCGGTCAGGTCGATACAGAGCATGTCCATCGATACCCGGCCGATCAACTGACTGCGCTGCCCGGCAACCAGCACGGGTGTGCCGGTTGGTGCCAGGCGTGGGTAGCCGTCGGCGTAACCCATGGCCACCACGCCAATACGCATCGGTTTGGGGGTGATGAATTTGGCGCCGTAACCGACGGGCTCGCCAGCCGGCAACTCGCGCACACTGATTACCTTCGATTCCAGGGTCATGACCGGTTGCAGCCGCGATGCTACTTCGTTGGCTTCTTCGAAGGGCGTGGCGCCATACAGCATGATGCCTGGGCGCACCCAGTCACTCGGTATCTGTGGCCAACCGAGCACCGCCGGCGAGTTACGCAGGCTGACCTCGGCGGACAAGCCCTTGCGTGCCGCTTCGAATACCGCCACCTGTTCGGCGCTGGCCTGTTCGTGCAGTTCGTCGGCACGCGCAAAGTGGCTCATCAGCACCACTTTCGCGACCTTGCCGCTGGCCAGCAGCCGTTGATAGGCCGCTTGATAATCCGCCGGGTGCAGACCCACTCGATGCATGCCCGAGTCGAGCTTCAGCCACACGGTGATCGGCTTGCTCAACGCGGCTTTTTCGATGGCTTCAAGCTGCCACAGTGAATGCACCACGCACCAGAAATCATGCTCGACGATCAGCGCCAGCTCATCGGCTTCGAAAAAGCCTTCCAACAGCAGGATCGGCGCACGAATACCCGCCGCCCGCAGCTCCAACGCCTCTTCGATACAAGCCACGGCAAACCCGTCCGCCTCGGCTTCCAACGCCTGGGCGCAACGTACCGCGCCATGGCCATAGGCATCGGCCTTGATCACCGCGAGGGCTTTGGCCCCCGTGAGTTCACGGGCGATCCGGTAGTTGTGACGCAGGGCTTGAAGGTCGATCAGGGCACGGGCAGGACGCATGGCGGCAGACTTCTGGTCGGGTTAACGGGAAGAAAAACCGGTGCTGGCTGACAGCGTTAACCGCCAACAGCACCGGGAGAGGGATCTTTTCTGACAGGCTTATGGCAGAGCGGCAACAACCGACAGCTCGACCAGGATTTCCGGTTCGCACAATTTCGCTTCAACGGTGGCCCGGGCGGGAGCGACGCCTTTTGGCAGCCACTTGTCCCACACTGCGTTCATGCCTTCGAAATGCGCGTCGATGTCCTTCAGGTAAATCGTCACCGACAGCAGATTGTGCTTGTCGGTGCCGGCCAGATCGAGCAACCGCTCGATGTTGGCGAGAGTTTCACGAGTCTGCTGTTCAATCCCGGCGTTCATGTCGTCGCCCACCTGTCCGGCCAGGTAAACCGTGCCGTTATGGGTGACGATCTGACTCATGCGCTCATTGGTGAGCTGGCGCTGGACTGACATGCTTTGCAGACTCCTGGGTTTTGTTGCCGTAACGGGAAATATCGAGGCCTTCGGCGCTGATCTGCGGCTTTCTCTTGGCCATCAGGTCAGCCAGCAAGCGACCGGAGCCACAGGCCATGGTCCAGCCCAGCGTGCCGTGACCGGTGTTCAGGAACAGGTTCTTGAACGGTGTGGCGCCTACGATTGGCGTGCCATCTGGAGTGGTCGGGCGCAGGCCGGTCCAGAAGCTCGCTTCGGCCAGATTGCCGCCCTGAGGATAAAGGTCGTTGACGATCATCTCCAGGGTTTCGCGCCGGCGCGGATTCAGCGACAGGTCAAAACCGGCGATCTCCGCCATGCCGCCAACGCGGATGCGGTTGTCGAAACGGGTGATCGCGACCTTGTAGGTCTCGTCGAGAATGGTCGAAGTCGGGGCCATTGCCGGGTTGGTGATCGGCACGGTCAGGGAGTAGCCCTTGAGCGGGTACACCGGCGCCTTGATCCCCAGTGGTTTGAGCAGTTGCGGCGAGTAGCTGCCAAGCGCCAGGACGTAGCGGTCGGCGGTTTCCAGCTTGCCGTCGATCCATACGCCGTTGATGCGGTCACCGGCGAAGTCGAGGCGCTGAATGTCCTGGCCGAAACGGAATTGCACACCGAGGTTCGCGGCCATCTCGGCGAGCTTGGTGGTGAACATCTGGCAGTCGCCGGTTTGGTCGTTCGGCAGGCGCAGGGCACCGGCGAGGATATCGGTGACGCTGGCCAAGGCCGGCTCAACGCGGGCAATGCCTTCGCGGTCGAGCAATTCGAACGGCACGCCGGACTCTTTCAGCACGGCGATATCTTTCGCGGCGCCGTCCAGTTGAGCCTGGGTGCGGAACAGTTGGGTCGTACCAAGGCTACGGCCTTCGTAGGCAATGCCGGTTTCGGCACGCAGTTCATCGAGGCAGTCACGGCTGTACTCGGACAGACGGACCATGCGCTCCTTGTTCACCGCGTAACGGCTGGCGGTGCAGTTGCGCAGCATCTGTGCCATCCACAGGTACTGGTCGATGTCGGCCGTGGCCTTGATCGCCAGCGGCGCGTGACGCTGCAACAGCCACTTGATGGCCTTGAGCGGCACGCCCGGCGCGGCCCACGGCGAGGCATAACCCGGCGAGACCTGCCCGGCATTGGCGAAACTGGTCTCCATGGCAGCGGCCGGCTGCCGGTCCACAACCACCACTTCAAACCCGGCACGGGCCAGATAATAAGCACTGGTGGTACCGATGACGCCGCTACCCAAGACCATGACGCGCATTTTCATATCCCTCATCGCGGCTAACCGCTGACGTTTGTTATTCAGAGCTTCAGATGTGCGCAGTGTAAAAAAGATTTGCCAGTGCATTTCACTATATAAGCGCCTATATTTGGCGACAATTCTCGGCAAAAACCCTTTTCACGGAGGCGCATCCCCTATGCGTACCAACACTCAGACCAAACGTGAGCTGGACAAGATCGACCGCAACATCCTGCGGATCCTGCAAGCGGACGGGCGGATTTCCTTTACCGAGCTTGGGGAAAAGGTCGGGCTCTCGACCACGCCCTGTACCGAGCGGGTCCGGCGCCTGGAGCGCGAAGGGATCATCATGGGCTACAACGCCAGGCTCAATCCGCAGCATCTGAAGGGTAGTCTGCTGGTGTTCGTCGAGATCAGTCTGGACTACAAATCCGGTGATACTTTCGAAGAGTTCCGACGTGCGGTGCTGAAATTGCCCCATGTGCTGGAGTGTCACCTGGTGTCAGGGGATTTCGACTATCTGGTGAAGGCGCGGATTTCCGAGATGGCCTCGTACCGCAAATTGCTGGGCGACATCCTGCTCAAGCTGCCCCACGTGCGCGAGTCCAAGAGTTACATCGTGATGGAAGAAGTGAAAGAGAGCCTGACGTTGCCGATTCCGGATTGAGTATTGCGGTGTCCGAACCGGCCCAGTTAGACCAGCACTTGCCGGTTCGATGCCATGTACTCGAACACCTGCGTTTCCACCCGCGGATGAATCAATTCCACTGGCCCGCGTCCATTGGGGCAAGGCAAGGTCTTGGTGGTACCGAACAACCGGCAGATCAGCGGCCGCTCGTCATACACCGTGCAACCATTGGGCCCCAGGTGCACACAGTTGAGTTCTTCCATGGCGGCATCCTGCTCGGCGCGGGTCTTGCGCGGCAGGCGTGACATTTCTTCCGGCGAGGTGGTCACCGGGCCGCAGCAGTCATGGCAGCCAGGAACGCACTCGAACGAGGGAATCTGCTGTCGCAATGTGCGGATTGTCTGACTGTTGCAGCTCATTGAAGCGGTGACCAATAGCGGAATAGAGCGCGATTCTGACGCAAAAGCCCCGATCCAGACAGCACCAGCCGACCAATGTTGCCCGTCCGGGAAGGTCCGGCTTATGCTCCGTCAAGTTTTCTAAACATCAACACCAGGATCACGCACATGAACCCTCGTGCTCAGCAGCCTGCTCCGGACCACATCGCCTCCTACTACGCCGCCAGCAGCCTGCCGCAGCCCGAACTTCCGGCGCTCAAAGGCGAAGTGCTGGCCGATGTCTGTGTGGTGGGCGGTGGGTTTTCGGGGTTGAACACGGCGCTTGAGCTGGCCGAACGCGGCCTCAGCGTAGTGTTGCTTGAAGCCCATAGAATCGGCTGGGGCGCCAGTGGACGCAATGGCGGGCAGCTGATCCGCGGCGTCGGCCACGGACTTGATCAGTTCAGCAACGTCATCGGTGCCGAAGGCGTACGGCAAATGAAACTCATGGGCCTGGAAGCCGTGGAAATCGTCCGGCAACGGGTCGAGCGCTTCCAGATCCCCTGCGACCTGACCCGGGGATACTGCGACCTCGCCAACAAGCCCCGTGACCTTGAAGGGTTCGCCGAGGATGCCGAAGAGCTGCGCAGCCTCGGTTATCGCTACGAGACCCGTTTGCTGCAAGCCAACGAAATGCACACCGTGGTCGGCTCTACGCGTTACGTCGGCGGCCTGATCGACATGGGCTCGGGGCACCTGCATCCACTAAACCTGGCCTTGGGCGAAGCATCCGCGGCACAACGACTGGGGGTCCGGCTGTTCGAGCACTCGGCCGTGACTCGCATTGACTATGGCCCAGAGGTCAAGGTCCATACCGCCGAAGGCTCGGTGCGCGCCAAGACCTTGGTACTGGGATGCAATGCCTACCTCAATGACCTCAACCCGGAACTCAGCGGCAAAGTCCTGCCCGCCGGCAGCTACATCATCGCCACCGAACCACTGAGCGAAGAACAGGCCCACGCCCTGCTGCCGCAGAACATGGCAGTCTGTGACCAGCGCGTGGCGCTGGACTACTACCGGCTCTCGGCGGACCGGCGCCTGCTGTTTGGCGGCGCCTGCCATTACTCTGGCCGCGACCCCAAAGACATCGCTGCGTACATGCGTCCGAAAATGCTGGAGGTCTTCCCGCAACTGGGTGCAGTGAAGATCGATTACCAATGGGGCGGCATGATCGGTATCGGCGCCAACCGCCTGCCGCAGATCGGGCGACTCAAGGACCAGCCGAATGTGTATTACGCCCAGGCCTATTCCGGTCATGGCGTGAACGCCACACACCTGGCCGGCAAGCTGTTGGCCGAAGCTATCAGCGGTCAGCACAGCGGCGGCTTCGATCTGTTTGCCAAGGTGCCGCACATCACATTCCCGGGTGGCAAGCATTTGCGCTCGCCGTTGCTGGCATTGGGGATGTTGTGGCATCGGTTTAAGGAGTTGGTCTGAAGGTTTAGCCGGGCCTGTACCGATGCCATCGCGAGCAAGCTCGCTCCACAGTGTTTGGCGGCGCTCACAAGATTTGTGTTCACCACCTTTCCTTGTGGGAGCGAGCTTGCTCGCGATGAGGCCCTGAAGAACACTGCAAAACTCAGATCCGCCAGAAAGGCTTCAGCCCCTCCTCTTGCGCCTGCTCCCGCGTCAGCCCGACGTCCTTGAGCTGGTCGGCCGTCAGCGCCAGCAACGCCTTGCGCGTGTGCAAGCGATGCCAGAACTGGTCCCAGCGACTCAGGCCGGACGGCGCACTACGCATTCCCGCCTCTCGCGTGCCGTTGTTCTGCCCTGTCGCCAGTTCCTGACTGTGTAACGTCAGCCGCACATCGCTCAAGCCGTTCATCTTGGATGCTCCTGTTTACTTGGGTAGCCAGAGGTTCCATGATGCGTGTGCGCGCAAAAGCATTACAGATTCAAAGCAACTGTATTAAATCCATACAGATTTGCCGATTCCGCCACTGAATCCCGATTTTTTGCCCGATCTGTACTGGTTAACCGAATCACCCTTATCGAGGCTGCACCATGACCCTTTACGTCAACCTCGCCGAATTGCTCGGCACACGTATCGAGCAGGGCTTCTATCGCCCCGGTGACCGGCTGCCTTCGGTTCGGGCGCTGAGCGTCGAGCACGGCGTCAGCCTGAGCACAGTGCAGCAGGCCTATCGGGTGCTGGAGGACAGCGGGCTGGCCATGCCTCGGCCCAAGTCCGGGTACTTCGTCCCGGCCAGCCGCGAACTGCCGGATTTGCCGGCAGTAGGCCGCCCGGCCCAACGGCCGGTAGACATTTCCCAATGGGATCAAGTGCTGGAGTTGATTCGCGCCGTTCCGCGCAAAGACGTGGTGCAACTGGGTCGCGGCATGCCGGACATCACCAGTGCGACCATGAAACCGCTGCTGCGTGACTTGGCGCGAATCAGCCGCCGGCAGGACATGCCCGGCCTGTATTACGACAACATCCACGGCAACCTTGAACTGCGCGAACAGATCGCTCGCCTGATGCTCGATTCCGGCTGCCAGTTGAGTGCCAGCGAATTGGTGGTGACCACTGGATGCCATGAAGCGCTGTCCACCAGTATTCGCGCGATCTGTGAGCCCGGCGACATTGTCGCGGTGGACTCGCCGAGCTTTCACGGTGCGATGCAGACCCTCAAGGGCCTGGGCATGAAGGCTCTGGAAATCCCCACCGATCCACTGACCGGCATCAGCCTCGAAGCGCTGGAACTGGCACTGGAACAGTGGCCGATCAAGGTCATACAGTTGACCCCCAACTGCAACAATCCGTTGGGCTACATCATGCCAGAGTCGCGCAAACGCGCGTTGTTAACGCTTGCGCAGCGCTATGACGTAGCGATCATCGAGGACGATGTGTATGGCGAACTGGCCTACACCTACCCGCGTCCGCGCACGATCAAGTCCTTCGACGAGGACGGTCGAGTCCTGTTGTGCAGTTCGTTTTCCAAGACCCTGGCACCCGGCCTGCGCATCGGCTGGGTCGCGCCCGGTCGCTATCTGGAACGGGTACTGCACATGAAATACATCAGCACCGGATCCACCGCGCCACAACCACAGATCGCCATCGCCGAATTCCTGAAAGGTGGCCACTTCGAACCGCATTTGCGGCGGATGCGTACGCAATATCAGCGCAATCGCGACATTATGATTGATTGGGTGACCCGCTACTTCCCGACCGGCACCCGCGCCAGTCGCCCACAGGGCAGCTTCATGCTGTGGGTCGAACTACCGGAAGGTTTCGACACCCTGAAACTGAATCGTGCATTGCACGACCAGGGCGTACAGATTGCCGTAGGCAGTATTTTTTCCGCCTCGGGCAAGTACCGCAATTGCCTGCGTATGAACTACGCTGCCAAGCCAACACCGCAGATCGAAGACGCCGTACGCAAGGTCGGTACGACAGCGATCAAACTGCTGGCGGAAAACGATTAGCTCAGCGACTGACCTTTCTTCGGACATCAGCGTACATATGCCTATCTTCGCCGCCAAACGGAGTTGGTGGCGGCGCTTCAATACCTGGTTGAGCAATACTGTTGGCTGGAGAAGATGTTGCAAGACTCGACCGCCACAGTTCTGCGATGCTCATCAGGCTGGCTGAGCGGTGCCAAACGCCCCCTGCCGCGACACCACAATCAACACGCCCAAAGCCCCCAATGCCATCAGCAACGGCAGCGCATGACCGTTGATCCACTGGCTGCCGGCACCCGCCAGCAGCGGCCCGACCAAACAACCAATCCCCCACAGCTGTGCAATATGCGCGTTGGCCCGCACGAGTGCATCGTCGCGATAACGCTCGCCGATCAGGATCAGTGACAAGGTGAACAAGCCACCGGCACTGGCGCCAAACAAGACCCACAGCGGCCAGATCAGCAGCGTGTCGATCAGCATCGGAATCGCCAGGCTCGACACCAGCAAGACGACTGCGCAGCCGGTAAACAACGCCCGCCGCGACAAACGATCGGCCAACGCACCAATCGGCAATTGCAGCAACGCATCACCGACGACCACCGTACTGACCATCGCCAGAGCGATCTCCGTGGTGAAGCCCTGGCGCAGGCAGTAGACCGGCAACAGCGTCAAAATCATCGCCTCGAACGCGGCGAACAGCGACACCGCCCAGGCAATCGCCGGCAGGCCACGACAAAATTCAAGCAAATCACGCAGGGTCACGCTGCTGGCTTCACTGCTCGGCGCGCCACTGCGGCCCAGCAACAGGAACGGAGCCCCCATCAGCAAACCGACGCCCACCCAAAAGCCATAGTCATGCTCGGTACCGAGGAAGCCCAACAACACCGGCCCCGCCAGCTGACTCAATGCGTAGCTGCTGCCATACAGCGCCACCAGCCGCCCGCGCCATTGCTCGACCACCAGTTGATTGATCCAGCTTTCACCGATGATGAATACAAGGGTCAGGATCACCCCGATCATCAGCCGCAGCACCAACCAGATCGGATAGCTCGGCAACAGCGCCAGCAAACCGATCGAAACCGCCCCCGCCCACAGGCACAGGCGCATCAGATTGGCCGTGCCGAGTCGCGCCGCCAGATGGCTGGAGATTTTCGCCCCCAGCAGGACGCCGATGGCTGGCATCGCGGCCATCACGCCAATGGCAAACGAGCCGTAGCCCCAGCTTTCCAGGCGAAACGACACCAGCGGCATGCTGACACCCAAGGCCAGGCCGACACTCAGGACAGATGCCAAAACGGCAAAATAAGTCGCCCAACGCATACTCCACGCTCCTGTGGATATTTTTATGTACAACACAAAACATTGTGGGAGCGAGCTTGCTCGCGATGACGGAGCAACATTCAACATTGAAGTCGACTGTTACACCGCTACCGCGAGCAAGCTCACTCCCACAAGGGATCTGTGTCGTTCGGGAGGTCTTTACAACAGACCTCCCTTAACGGCTTACAACTTGATCCAGGTCGCCTTCAGCTCGGTGTATTTGTCGAACGCGTGCAGGGACTTGTCGCGACCGTTGCCGGACTGCTTGAAGCCACCGAACGGAGCGGTCATGTCGCCGCCATCGTACTGGTTGACCCACACGCTACCGGCACGCAGTGCGCGGGCGGTGAGGTGAGCCTTGGAGATGTCGGTCGTCCAGACCGCAGCGGCCAGGCCGTACGGTGTGTCGTTGGCAATCGCGATGGCTTCTTCGGCGCTGTCGAATGCGATGACAGACAGTACCGGGCCGAAGATTTCTTCCTGGGCGATTTTCATCGCGTTGCTTACGCCATCGAAAATCGTCGGTTCAACGTAAGTGCCGCCAGTTTCCTGGAGCGTACGCTTGCCACCGGCCACCAGCTTGGCGCCGTCAGCATGACCGGCCTCGATGTAGGAGAGTACGGTATTCATCTGCTGGGTATCGACCAGCGCGCCAACATTGGTCGCCGGATCCAGTGGGTTGCCCGGCTTCCAGGTTTTCAGTGCTTCGATCACCAGCGGCAGGAATTTGTCCTTGATCGAACGCTCCACCAGCAGGCGCGAACCGGCGGTGCAGACTTCGCCCTGGTTGAAGGCGATGGCGCCAGCTGCGGCTTCGGCAGCGTCTTGCAGGTTCGGCGCATCGGCGAACACGATGTTCGGGCTCTTGCCGCCGGCTTCGAGCCAGACGCGCTTCATGTTCGACTCGCCGGAATAGATCAACAGCTGCTTGGCGATCTTGGTCGAACCGGTGAACACCAGGGTGTCGACGTCGTTGTGCAGGGCCAAGGCCTTGCCGACGGTGTGACCGTATCCCGGCAGCACGTTCAGCACGCCTTTCGGGATGCCGGCTTCGACAGCCAGTTCAGCGATGCGGATGGCGGTCAGCGGGGATTTTTCGGACGGCTTGAGGATCACCGAGTTACCGGTGGACAACGCAGGACCGAGTTTCCAGCACGCCATCATCAGCGGGAAGTTCCACGGCACGATGGCGCCAACAACACCCACCGGCTCACGGGTCACCAGACCCAACTGGTCGTGCGGAGTGGCTGCCACTTCGTCGTAGATCTTGTCGATGGCTTCGCCGCTCCAGCTCAAGGCTTGCGCCGCGCCGGGAACGTCGATGTACAGGGAATCGCTGATCGGCTTGCCCATGTCCAGGGTTTCAAGCAGGGCCAGCTCTTCGGCGTGCTGTTTGAGCAGGCCGGCAAAACGGATCATGGTGGACTTGCGTTTGGTCGGCGCCAGACGCGACCAGACACCGGAATTGAACGTGGCGCGAGCGTTTTCCACGGCGCGCTGGGCATCGGCAGCGTCACAGCTGGCAATCTTGCCCAGCAGACGGCCATCGACCGGGCTGATGCACTCGAATGTCTCGCCGGAAACGGCGTCAGTGTATTCGCCATTGATATAGGCGCGGCCTTCGATTTTCAGGTCGCGGGCACGTTGTTCCCAGTCGGCACGGGTCAGGGTGGTCATGCGAGTGTCCTCCTCTTATTGATACGACACCCGCGTTCTTCGCGGGCGCTGTCAGGAATTCTGCCCGGCCAGCCTGCTTTTCGGCCCAAGGCATCCACCACCCTAAACCAGCCGCCCATGAAGTTTCAATATATTTGACATAACGCCGGCAAACGGCCTTGCGATGTTCATTTTAATAAACATAGACTTTGGCAACACCAACGCAATGACGGGGGAATACAACAATGAGCATCCAGAATATCGTCGACTTCAGCCAGGCCACCACCGCCGCCGAACGCTATCGCCCGGAACCGACCAAAGTACTGAAGGGGGATCCTGAGCAAGTGGTGTACAACCACTACAACAGCCCTTGCGGCCAATTGAACGCCGGCGTGTGGGAAGGGGCTGTCGGCCAGTGGACGGTAAACTTCACCGAGCACGAATACTGCGAAATCGTGCAGGGGGTTTCCGTGATACGTGACCTCGACGGCAACGCCAAGACGCTGCGCGTGGGTGATCGCTTCGTGATCCCGGCAGGCTTTCGCGGCACCTGGGAAGTGCTGGAGCCATGCCGCAAGATCTATGTGGCGTTTGAACAGAAGGTTTGAAGCGTTATCAGGGCTCTGACAGGCATTGCATAACCCACAGGCAACAAAAAAGGCCCGTATCTCGCGATACGGGCCTTTTTCGTAAGAGGGAAAAATCAATTACTTGATTTTGCCTTCTTTGTAGATCACGTGCTTGCGAACAACCGGATCATATTTCTTGATCTCGATTTTGTCCGGAGTAGTACGCTTGTTCTTGTCGGTAGTGTAGAAGTGACCAGTACCGGCGCTCGAAATCAAACGAATCAATTCACGCATGATTAGCTCCCTTAAACCTTGCCATCGCGGCGAAGTTCGGCCAGCACGACAGTGATGCCACGCTTGTCGATGATACGCATGCCTTTGGCAGATACGCGCAGACGCACAAAACGTTTCTCTTCTTCAACCCAGAAGCGGTGATGCTGCAGGTTCGGCAGGAAACGACGACGGGTTTTGTTGTTTGCGTGGGAAATGTTATTCCCAGTCACCGGACCCTTACCGGTAACTTGACAGACTCTAGACATGCCTCAGCCCTCTAAAACCACATGCCCAACCCGGCATGGGTTGGCCGCTTAATCTCTCAGTCATTTGGCGCCAGGCGCCGCGTTTCTTTAGAGGTCTTACCGGCTACACCTACAGTGAAGGAACCGGGCCCCTAGAAAAGAGCGCTGCTTTATACCAGAAAGACTAGAGAGCAACAACATTCAGTGTGCGTTGAAATCACAAAAACCCTGTTTTTCTGGCTCCGAGAGCCTTGGACAAAGGCTATCGTCGATGGCGACCGCTCGTCGCAGAGAATCGCTCAGCGAGCCATCCAGGGGGTTTGCTCAACCGCTGCACAGCAAAATCAGTCGCCTATAGTCCCCTTAAAATGAAAAAGGGGATAGTCATTTGCAAAAGAGCCCACTAGGGTAAGCCTTTTCCAGACTGCACTTGCAGATGGGCCTTCGACCTGTATAGGAAGCCGACCATGCGCCTTGCTGCCCTACCGCTGTTGCTCGCCCCGCTTCTGCTGAGCCCACAAGCATTTGCCGCCGCCCTGAGCGTCTGCACCGAGGCCAGCCCTGAAGGGTTCGACGTGGTGCAGTACAACTCGCTGACCACCACAAACGCCTCGGCCGATGTGTTGATGAATCGCCTGGTGGACTTTGACACGGCCAGTGGCAAAGTGGTCGCCAGCCTCGCCGACAGCTGGGATGTCAGCCCTGACGGACTGACCTACGTCTTCAAGTTGCACCCGCTGGTGAAATTCCATCGCACCGAGTACTTCACTCCAACGCGCGACCTGAACGCCGAAGACGTGATTTTCAGCTTCGACCGCATGCTCGACCCGGCCAATGCGTGGCACAAAGTCGCCCAGAGCGGCTTCCCGCATGCGCAATCGATGCAGTTGCCTGCATTGATCAAGAAGATCGACGCCCTCGATCCGCAGACCGTGCGCTTCACCCTCGACCATCCGGATTCAACCTTCCTGGCGACCCTGAGCATGGGTTTCGCCTCGATCTATTCGGCCGAATACGCCGACAAACTGATGAAGGCCGGTACACCCGAGAAGCTCAATAGCCAACCGATCGGCACAGGGCCGTTCGTTTTCACTCGCTTCCAGAAGGACGCCTCGGTTCGCTACAAAGCCAACCCCGACTACTTCGGCGGCAAACCCTCTGTAGATCCGCTGATCTTTGCCATCACCCCGGACGCCAACGTGCGCCTGCAGAAACTGCGCCGCAACGAATGCCAGATCGCCCTGTCGCCCAAGCCTCTGGACGTAAAGGAAGCGCTGAAAGAGCCGACGCTGAAAGTCGAAAAGACTGACGCGTTCATGACTGCATTCGTCGGCATCAACAGTCAGCATCCGCCACTGGACAAACCTGAAGTCCGCCAAGCCATCAACCTTGCCTTCGACAAGGCCAACTATGTCAAAGCCGTGTTCGAAGACACTGCCGAGGCAGCCAACGGTCCGTATCCGCCCAACACCTGGAGTTACGCGAAAGGCCTGCCGGGCTACCCTCACGACATCGCAAAGGCCAAGGCCTTGATGGCCAAGGCCGGACTCAAGGACGGCTTCCAGACCACCATCTGGACCCGCCCTTCCGGCAGCCTGCTTAACCCCAATCCAAGCCTTGGTGCCCAACTGCTGCAGTCTGACCTCGCGGAAATCGGCATTCAGGCCGAAATCCGCGTGATCGAATGGGGCGAACTGATCCGCCGCGCCAAGGCCGGTGAGCACGACTTACTGTTCATGGGCTGGGCCGGTGACAACGGCGACCCGGACAACTTCCTCACGCCGCAGTTTTCCTGCGCGGCGGTTAAGTCCGGCACCAACTTCGCACGCTACTGCAATCAGGAGCTGGACAAGCTGATCGGTGCCGGCAAGACCACCGGCGAGCAAGGTGTGCGTAGCAAACTCTACGAACAGGCCCAGACGCAGATCCAGCAGCAGGCGTTGTGGCTACCACTGGCTCATCCGACGGCCTTCGCGCTGACGCGCAAGGATGTCGAGGGGTATTCGGTCAGCCCGTTCGGCCGGCAGGATTACTCCAAGGTCAACCTCAAATAATCTGATACAACACAAAACCTGTAGGAGCGAGCTTGCTCGCGATAGCGGACTTTCAGGCAACATCAATGCTGAATGTGCCGACGCCATCGCGAGCAAGCTCGCTCCTACAGTGAATCATTCACATCCAGCCATACTCCGCCATCGACAACGGGTCGCCATCACCGATGATGAAATGATCGAGCACCCGCACGTCAATCAACTCCAGCGCCTTTTGCAGGCGCTTGGTCAGCACCCGGTCGGACTGACTTGGGTCGGTGTTGCCCGAAGGATGGTTGTGACAGAGGATCAATGCCGCTGCGTTGTTGGCCAGGGCGCGCTTGACCACCTCTCGCGGATGAACGCTGGTGTTGTCGATGGTGCCGCGGAACAGCGTCTCGAACGCCAGTACCTGATGCCTGGAATCGAGAAACAGGCAACCAAACACCTCGTGTGGCTCGTGGCGCAGCATCGATTTCAGGTACTCGCGAACCGCGTGCGGACTCTCCAGCGCCGTTTTTTGGCGCGCACGCTCGGCCAGATGACGCCTGCTCATTTCTTGCGCAGCCTGCAACTGCGCAAATTTCGCAGGTCCAAGTCCCAACTGCTTACTGAACGCTTCCTGATCGGCTTCAAGCAACAAACGCAGGCTGCCAAACTGATGCAACAGGTGTCGCGCCAGATCTACCGCACTTTTACCCACCACGCCCGTGCGTAAAAAGATCGCCAGCAATTCGGCATCCGAAAGGCTTCCCGCGCCCCGCTCAAGCAACCTCTCCCGCGGCCGTTCCGCCGCCGGCCAATCGCGAATACTCATAGCACCTCCCTGTCTGTGGGCACCGCTGTTCCGTAGCGGTCGCTGTGATATCGTAGCCCATCTTTTTTGCGGGCGAATTCACCCTGGGGAGGGGGTTTCGCCACGTATGTCACCAACGAATTGAAAGGCAGGCCTATGCAGCGGCTGTATCGGAAACGCATTGTTCTGGGCGTCGGCGGCGGTATCGCTGCCTACAAGAGCGCCGACCTGGTTCGCCGCCTGATCGATCAGGGCGCCGAAGTGCGCGTGGTCATGACCCGTGGCGGCGCAGAGTTCATCACCCCGTTGACCATGCAGGCCCTGTCCGGGCACCCGGTCCACCTGGACCTGCTGGACCCGGCGGCCGAGGCGGCCATGGGCCACATCGAACTGGCCAAATGGGCCGATCTGGTACTGATCGCCCCCGCCACGGCAGACCTGATCGCCCGCCTGGCCCAAGGCATCGCCGATGATCTGCTGACCACGCTGGTGCTGGCCACCGACGCAGTGGTCGCCGTCGCACCGGCAATGAACCAGGCGATGTGGCGCGATCCAGCGACCCAGGCCAACCTGCAAACCCTCGAAAGCCGCGACATCAAGGTTTTCGGCCCGGCCTCCGGCAGCCAGGCCTGCGGCGACGTCGGCCTGGGACGCATGCTCGAAGCCCTTGAACTGGCCCAGTGCGCCGCCGACTGCTTCCAGCGTCAGGCACTGACCGGCAAACACGTGCTGATTACGGCCGGCCCGACCCAGGAAAACATCGACCCGGTGCGCTACATCACCAACCATAGCTCCGGAAAAATGGGCTTTGCCCTGGCCGAAGCCGCTGTGGAGGCCGGTGCCCGGGTAACCCTGATCACCGGCCCCGTGCACCTGCCGACTCCGGATCGCGTCAACCGCATCGACGTGGTCAGCGCCCGCGACATGCTGGCCGCGTGTGAAGCGGCGATCCCTTGCGACCTGTTCATCGCCTCGGCAGCGGTCGCGGATTACCGTCCCGAAGTCGTCGCCCCGCAGAAACTCAAGAAAGATCCTACGAACGGCGACGGCTTGTTGCTACAGATGGTGCGTAACCCGGACATCCTGGCCACCATCGCCACCCGCCCCGACCGCCCGTTCAGTGTCGGTTTCGCCGCCGAGACCGAACACCTGCTCGATTACGCTGCACGCAAGTTGAAAGACAAGAACCTCGATTTGATCGTCGCCAACGACGTCGCTAACCCGAGCATTGGCTTCAACAGCGAAGAAAACGCCTGCAGCGTCATCGACCGCGAGCTTCACGCCACACTTTTCGCCCAGACCAGCAAGAGCAAGATTGCTCGCCAGCTGATCACTTTTATCGCCGAACGTCTGAACCAGGTTTAATTTACATGCACGCTTTGCAAGCCAAGATCCTCGACCCCCGCATCGGTACCGAATTCCCGTTGCCGCAATACGCCACACCGGGCTCCGCCGGCCTCGACCTGCGCGCCATGCTGGAACAGGACACCGTGATCAAGCCGGGTGAAACCGTGCTGATCCCTACCGGCCTGTCGGTCTATATCGGCGACCCGAACCTGGCGGCGCTGATTCTGCCGCGCTCGGGGATGGGCCATAAGCACGGCATTGTGCTAGGCAACCTGGTGGGGCTGATCGACTCCGACTACCAAGGCCCATTGATGGTTTCCTGCTGGAACCGTGGCCAGACCGAGTTCACCATGCCGGTTGGCGAGCGCCTGGCGCAACTGGTGCTGGTACCGGTGGTGCAGGCTCACTTCGAGATGGTTGAAGAGTTTGTTGAAACCGAGCGCGGCACCGGCGGCTTCGGCCATACCGGTACCCGCTGATCCGGTCTTGCTCTTCTTGTGGCGGGGGATCTGACTCCCCCGCCACAAAATTCAAATTGTCATCTGCAAGGTTTAGCTCCGAAAATCAAGGCATTGACCGGTCAAACCCTTGTCGTCAGGGGCATCATGGCCCTTTCACACCACGAACTCTCTGTGGAAAACGCCGTCATACCCTTCAGTTTGAACCTGCCGCCGAATGAATCGGCGGCCTGTCCAGCCACTTTCGAGATGGAGCATTTCCACAGATGAACACCCCGGCCAAAGTCGCACCCAAGTTCCCTGACAGCATCTTCCGCGCCTACGACATACGCGGCACCGTCCCGGAATTCCTGAACGTCGAAACCGCTTACTGGATCGGCCGCGCCGTCGGCTCCCAAAGCCTGGCCCAGGGCGAGCCAAACGTGTCCGTCGGCCGCGATGGCCGTTTGTCCGGCCCGGAACTGGTCGCGCAACTGATCAAAGGCATCGCCGACAGCGGCTGCCACGTCAGTGATGTCGGCCTGGTCCCGACTCCGGCGCTCTACTACGCCGCCAACGTACTGGCCGGCAAATCCGGCGTGATGCTCACCGGCAGCCACAACCCGTCGAACTACAACGGTTTCAAGATCGTCATTGCCGGCGACACCCTGGCCAACGAACAGATCCAGGCCCTGCACGACCGCCTCAAGACCAATAACCTGAGCAGCGGCCAGGGCAGCATCACGCAGGTCGAGATTCTCGACCGCTATACCACCGAAATCGTTCAGGACATCAAGCTGGCCCGTCGCCTGAAAGTGGTCGTCGATTGCGGTAACGGCGCGGCCGGTGTGATCGCTCCGCAACTGATTGAAGCGCTGAACTGCGAAGTCATCCCGCTGTTCTGCGAAGTGGACGGCAACTTCCCGAACCACCACCCGGACCCGGGCAAGCCTGAAAACCTCGTGGACCTGATCGCCAAGGTCAAGGAAACCAATGCTGACATCGGCCTGGCCTTCGACGGCGATGGCGACCGCGTCGGCGTGGTGACCAACACCGGCAGCATCGTCTACCCGGATCGGTTGCTGATGCTGTTCGCCCGCGATGTTGTGGCGCGCAACCCGGGCGCCGAAATCATCTTCGACGTCAAATGCACCCGCCGCTTGATTCCGCTGATCAAGGAATACGGTGGCCGGTCGTTAATGTGGAAGACCGGTCACTCGTTGATCAAAAAGAAAATGAAACAATCCGGCGCCCTGTTGGCTGGCGAAATGAGCGGGCACATCTTCTTCAAGGAGCGCTGGTTCGGTTTCGACGACGGCATTTACAGCGCCGCGCGGTTGCTGGAGATCCTCAGCAAGGAAAAATCCTCGGCCGAAGAGTTGTTCGCGACCTTCCCGAACGATATTTCTACGCCAGAAATCAATATCCATGTGACCGAAGAGAGCAAATTCAGCATCATTGATGCACTGCACGATGCGCAGTGGGGGGAAGGTGCCGACCTGACCACCATTGACGGCGTGCGAGTCGACTATGCCAAAGGCTGGGGCCTGGTACGCGCATCCAACACCACACCGGTGCTGGTGCTGCGTTTCGAGGCCGATGACGAGGCTGAATTGCAGCGCATCAAGGACGTTTTCCACGCCCAGTTGAAGCGTGTTGCACCTGATCTCCAACTACCGTTCTGATTCACCCGGAGCCCTGAATGACCCTCGAACGCGAAGCCGCCGCCAACACCGCCAAGGTCCTGTCCGAAGCGCTGCCTTACATTCGCCGCTATGTCGGCAAGACACTGGTGATCAAATACGGCGGCAACGCGATGGAAAGCGAGGAGCTGAAAACCGGCTTCGCCCGCGACATCGTGCTGATGAAGGCTGTGGGCATCAACCCGGTGGTAGTTCACGGTGGCGGCCCGCAAATCGGTGACCTGCTCAAGCGCCTGTCGATCGAGAGCCATTTCGTCGACGGCATGCGCGTCACCGACGCCGCGACCATGGACGTAGTTGAAATGGTCCTCGGCGGCCAGGTCAACAAGGACATCGTCAACCTGATCAACCGTCATGGCGGCAGCGCCATCGGCCTGACCGGTAAAGACGCCGAGCTGATTCGTGCGAAGAAGCTCACCGTTACCCGTCAGACGCCGGAAATGACCACCCCGGAAATCATCGACATCGGCCACGTGGGCGAAGTAGTCGGCATCAATACCGACCTGCTGAACCTGTTGGTCAAGGGCGATTTCATCCCGGTGATCGCGCCCATCGGCGTCGGCGCCAATGGCGAGTCGTACAACATCAACGCTGACCTGGTGGCCGGTAAAGTCGCCGAGGCATTGAAAGCCGAGAAGTTGATGCTGCTGACCAACATCGCCGGCCTGATGGACAAGTCGGGCACGGTCCTGACCGGCCTGACAACCCAGCAAGTCGATGACCTGATCGCCGACGGCACCATCTATGGCGGCATGCTGCCGAAGATCCGTTGCGCACTGGAAGCGGTCCAGGGCGGTGTGGGCAGCTCGCTGATCATCGACGGTCGCGTGCCGAACGCGATCCTGCTGGAGATCTTCACCGATACCGGCGTGGGCACCCTGATCAGCAATCGCAAGCGTCACTGATTCAAGAACGTCATAAAGATCGCAACCTTCAGCGGCACCTACGGAAGTATGAATTTTCCGTAGGTGCTGACGAAGCCTGCGATCTTTTTTATGCGTGCAGGAAATGCCTCACTTCAGATAACGAAACGTCCGACATCATTAAGGAATCAATCTGCATAGGATCTTCCCTGCATCCACAGGAGATCTACCCATGCAAAAAGACCATGTTCCATACGGCAGTGACATTTCAGCAGGCACCTACGCCTGCGTAGACTGCGGATTTGAGTATTCAGGCCCGTCGCAAACATCAATGCCACCCTGCCCTGATTTCAAAAAGACCCCTCACACGCGCAAAGCCTGGAAAGTATTGACCGGCCAGGGCGACGCCCCGAATGACCCGTATCCGGAAAAAACCGACAAATCCGTCGAGAACAAAAAGGCCGAGACAACCAGCCCTGCGAGCAAAAAATAGCCACGGAGGCACTGAGCCATGCAGATCTCGTTCACGATCGACGCCCAGGCTTTCGAGCAGGAGCAGAAGGAACCGGTCAAGAAAACCCTGAAGATTTCCGATACGGAAATTGCTCATGCCTTACAGCGTATAGCCAAGGCGAGCCTGACTGAATACTTGAAAATGCTGGTTGAGGGCGGCATGCCGAGCCGGGCCGATGAAGCAAAACAGGACCGTTTGCTGTATCTGATTCAAAGCTACTTCGGGCAGACCCTGCCAACCGAATCGCAGATATCGACGATTTTCCAGCTGACTCAGAGCCAAAGCAAAACCTTGCTGAAAAACACGGTTTCACGCTTCCGCAATCAATTGGACGAGATCCTGCAGCACAGCATGCGAGCCGTGATCGAGTCTGCGGAGCACGCGCAGACCGTGTATCTGGTGGTGATCAGCTCGGACGTCATCCGCGATGAACTGAACATGCTGATCACCCAGAACGAGCCGACTTTCAAACCCATCATCAAACGCAAAGGCAGTGCCGGGCAGTTCGAAATCAGCGAGGATTCCCACGCGCTGCTGTGCCGGACACTGGGCCTGAATGCCGTTCAGTGACATCATCGCGGTCAGTGGTTTGCTGCTGACCCTGACCACCTTCATGTTCAACCTGGCATGGCCAAAATTGCATGAAGCGTTGGAACTGGATGAAAAACAACCAGGCCCACTGGCCAGAAAACGTAGCCGAGAGAAGGTTTCAGGCGTTCTGCTCGGTTGCGCCCTGCCCCTGACTGGCGCCTTCACAGCACTTTTTTACGTCAACCTGCCGGCCGCCGCTCGAATCATGCGTGGCAGCAGACTGGATCTGTGGAATTTCGATGTGGACCGCACGCTTTACGTTCTAGTCGTCGTGGCACTGCTGGTGTTCGCGCTATTCAATCTGGGATTGGCACTAAAACTGATAGGAAAATGGCGAAGACTGCACTGACAGCACAAACAAAAAGACCATTGTAGGAGCGAGCCCGCTCGCGAAAAACGTCAACGATAACGCAGGGGTGCCTGACAACCCGCGTTGTTGGGACGTCCATCGCGAGCAGGCTCGCTCCTACAGGGTCGGCGTATCAAACGCCGAACTGGGCGCGGTAGGCTTCCACAGCTGGCAGATGCTGCTTGAGCTGCGGATCGTCCGCCAGGAATTCCAGCACCTGGTTCAGCGAAACGATGCTGATCACCGGGATGCCAAAGTCACGCTCGACTTCCTGGATCGCCGACAACTCGCCGTTGCCACGCTCCTGACGGTTTAGGGCGATCAGCACGCCAGCGGCCTTGGCGCCGTCCTGGGAAGCGATGATCTGCATCACTTCTCGGATCGCGGTGCCAGCGGTGATCACGTCGTCGATGATCAGAACGTCGCCAGTCAGCGGTGCGCCAACCAGGCTGCCGCCCTCACCGTGGGCCTTGGCCTCCTTGCGGTTAAAGCACCATGGCAGGTCACGGTTGTGATGCTCTGCCAGGGCTACGGCGGTGGTCGCCGCCAAAGGGATGCCCTTGTAGGCCGGACCAAACAGCACGTCGAACGCAATGCCGCTCTCGGCAATGGCAGCGGCGTAGAAGCGTCCCAGCTGCGCCAGGGCCGAACCTGAGTTGAACAGGCCAGCGTTGAAGAAGTAAGGACTGGTGCGCCCGGACTTCAGGGTGAACTCACCGAAGCGCAAAACGCCGCGATCGATGGCAAAACGGATGAAATCGCGCTGATACGCTTGCATGAAAAACCCCAAATACCACGGATTTAGCTAATTAGCTTGACGCCGTGTATCATACACGCACGCGATTTTTGGGGCCATTTATGCGGATCATCAGTGTGAACGTCAATGGTATTCAGGCTGCAGTCGAGCGTGGTTTGCTCAGTTGGCTGCAGGCACAGAATGCCGACGTCATCTGCCTGCAGGACACCCGCGCCTCCGCCTTTGAACTGGACGATCCAGCCTTCCAACTGGATGGATACTTCCTTTATGCCTGCGATGCCGAAGTCCCCGCCCAAGGTGGCGTGGCTTTGTATTCGCGGCTGCAACCGAAGGCTGTCATCAGCGGTCTCGGTTTCGAGACGGCCGACCGCTACGGGCGCTACCTGCAAGCCGATTTCGACAAGGTCAGCATCGCGACCTTGCTGCTCCCTTCGGGGCAGAACGGCGATGAAGACTTGAACCAGAAGTTCAAGCTAATGGACGACTTCGCCCGTTATCTGGATAAACAGCGACGCAAGCGTCGCGAGTACATTTATTGTGGCTCGCTGTACGTGGCGCAACAGAAGCTGGATATCAAGAACTGGCGCGACAGCCAGCAATCTCCGGGCTTCCTGGCACCTGAGCGTGCCTGGATGGACGAGATTGTCGGCAACATGGGTTATGTCGACGCCCTGCGGGAAGTCAGCCGGGAAGGCGACCAGTACAGCTGGTGGCCGGACAACGAACAGGCGGAGATGCTCAACCTTGGTTGGCGCTTCGACTATCAGTTGCTGACCCCTGGCCTGCGCCGCTTCGTACGCAGCGCACGCCTGCCACGCCAGCCGCGGTTCTCGCAACACGCGCCGCTGATCGTGGACTACGACTGGACGCTGACGATCTAAGTGATTTTTCACTGAGCAGTCTGACGGATGGTCGAAAAAATGCCCGTATCGCTAGATACGGGCATTTTTTATGCGCTATATACAAAGGCCTCCATCGACCTGAAATTCAAGCCGCGACGAAAAACGGCAGAGCGAGGTACAACTTGATCACAATGACATTAATGATGTCGATGAAAAAAGCGCCCACCATGGGCACTACCAGGAATGCTATCTGCGAAGGCCCGTAGCGTTGCGTCACCGCTTGCATGTTAGCGATGGCAGTTGGCGTGGCCCCCAGTCCAAAGCCGCAGTGTCCTGCCGCCAGTACAGCCGCATCGTAGTTACTACCCATGACCCTGAACGTCACGAACGTCGCAAACAGCGCCATGACCAGCGTTTGCGCCGCCAGGATGATGAAGATCGGTAAAGCCAATGCGGCCAGATCCCAGAGTTTGAGTGACATCAGAGCAATTGCCAGAAACAGCGACAAGCTGACATTCCCAAGCACGGAGACTTCACGCTCAAACACTTGATACAAGCCAAGCGCTGAAAGCCCGTTTCGCAAAAGTACACCCACGAACAAGACACAAACGAACGTCGGCAACTCGAATGCGCTTCCGTGGAGCATCTCGTTCAGAAGAGTACCTGCCAGCAGGCTGACGGCGATCAGCGCGAGCGTCTCGATAAACGAAAAGGGTGTGATCGAGCGCTCTTTGTTAGGCTGTTCAAAGCCTTTTGGCACCCGTGGCTTTTCTTGATCAACGCAGCCGGGTACTTGTACTCGCTTGATGAGGTGACGAGCAACTGGCCCACCGATCAATCCGCCCAGCACCAATCCAAACGTCGCAGAGGCCATCGCAAGCTCGGAGACAGATGCCAGACCATACTTCTCACTGAACGTAGCCCCCCATGCAGCACCCGTACCGTGACCGCCGGCCAACGTAACCGAGCCTGTCAGCAGACCCATCAAGGGATCGAGCCCCAAGAGACTCGCAAGACCGATACCCATGGCATTCTGAACCAGTAAAAGCCCGGTGACCGCCAGTATGAAAATACCCACTACCCGCCCGCCCTTCTTCAGGCTGGCGAAATCTGCACTCAAGCCAATGGTGGCGAAAAACGCCAACATCAAGGGTGTCTGCAACGAAGTGTCGAACCGGACCTCAATATCAAAGCCACGCAAAGCCAGGAGAACCAAGGCAACCACCAGGCCACCCGCTACAGGTTCGGGGATATTGTAGGTGCGTAAAAAACCGACACGCGTGACAAGTCCGCGCCCCAGCAAAAGTACTAAAGAGGCCGCTACTAATGTTCCGTAAAAATCGAGCTGAAGCATTCTGGATATTCTTGCTTATATATTCAGGGGCGAACTTTCTACCTGGACACGCCTCTTGAACAGGTTGATGGATCTCAACACTGATTGGTATTAGATTCAGGAGCCGTCAATGGTCTGAATATATCGAAATATTTCTTGATAAATATTACTTGGGGCAACCTTAACAACCGCCAAGTCCAATTGCCAAGCATACAAGCGGCACTGAGCTTTGCAGTTTGTGTCTAAACGTGTAAAAAATATTATGCGCACGAATTAACTTAGTTTGAATAGCGAGCGACCAAGCACGCAATAATAGAGATTAATCTGATTGCAAAAAAATGCCCCGGTATGTCGGAGCATTTGTTTTGAATTGCGCTGAAGTGTGCATCAAACAACAGCAGCGTCTTGGCTTACTTGATGAACCGCCATGTGAACGGATACCGATAAGGCTGCCCTTCATTGGCCTTCACCCCGGCAATGATCGTTAGCACCAGCGCACCGATCGCGATCAGGCCAAACAGGAAGAACCCGATAATCACCAGCATCAGCAAGAAGCAGATAGCCGAAGCGATCGCCACGGTTATCTGAAAGTTCAGCGCTTCCTTGCCCTGGGCATCGATGAACGGGTCCATCTCGCGCTTGATTTGCCAGAGAATCAGCGGGCCGATGATCGTACCGAACGGAATCCAGATCCCCAGCAAGGCGGACAAGTGGCAAAACATGGCCCACTGACGCACCTCTTGGCTCGGCGTGGGCAGCGGCAGTTGCTCATCACTCATGGTGTCCTCCTTGTCTGGAGCAGCCCGGTCAGTCGGCCAGGGCGGCCTTTTGCAGTTCGAAGATCTCGTTCATGCCTTTCTTGGCCAGTTCGAGCATGGCGTTCAGCTCTTCAGGCTGGAACGGCGCGCCTTCGGCAGTGCCCTGGACTTCGATGAAGCCGCCAGCGCTGGTCATTACCACGTTCAGGTCAGTCTCGGCGGCCGAATCTTCCAGGTAATCGAGGTCGAGTACCGGTTCACCTTTGTACATGCCCACGGAAACCGCAGCGATCATCTGCTTGACCGGGTCGCCGCCTTTCAGGCCGCCACGCTTCTTGATCACTTTCAAGGCATCGATCAGCGCAACCATGGAACCGGTAATCGAAGCCGTGCGGGTGCCGCCATCGGCCTGGATCACATCGCAGTCGACGTACAGGGTGACGTCACCCAGCTTGGACATGTCCAGCGCAGCGCGCAGGGAGCGACCGATCAGACGCTGGATTTCCAGGGTGCGGCCGCCTTGCTTGCCACGGCTGGCTTCACGCTGGTTACGCTCGCCGGTAGCACGCGGCAGCATGCCGTACTCGGCAGTCAACCAACCCTGGCCCTGGCCTTTCAGGAAACGCGGTACGCCCGGTTCAACGCTGACGGTGCAGATGACCTTGGTATCACCGAACTCGACCAGCACAGAACCCTCGGCGTGTTTGGTGTAGTTGCGGGTGATGCGGATCGAGCGGAGCTGATCGGCAGCGCGACCACTTGGACGTATCATAGGGAATACCTGTACTGGGGACGGAAAACTGCGGAGCATTATAGAGCCGACGGCCGCCACTGGGCACTTCTAAAAAAATCCGCCGACGACCGATGGCTCTGCACCGTGCATAGGCGAAGGCCTGCCGCTCTTTGTCACACCCTGTGTTTGGGCGCATCCGCGCCACTGCGCTACAATCCTGCGCCTTTGCTGCCAGTCGGCTTTAATTCACTGATATCGGATTCCCGGAACCTCGGTTCTGTGCCGATCTGCATTGCGAGGTACCGCCATGGTGCACAGCATGACCGCCTTCGCCCGCGTCGAAAAAGCCGGCGTCCAGGGCACCCTGAGCTGGGAACTGCGATCGGTCAACAGCCGCTACCTGGAACCCCACCTGCGCCTGCCGGAGTCCTTTCGCGACCTCGAGGGCGCTGTTCGTGAAGCCCTGCGCCAGGGTGTATCGCGGGGCAAGCTGGAATGCACCCTGCGCTTCACCGAAGAAAACACCGGCAAAGCACTGCAAGTCGATCAGGAGCGCGCCGCGCAACTGGTCACCGCTGCCGAGACTGTCGCGAGCCTGATCAAAAACCCGGCGGCGCTTAACCCGCTGGAAGTCCTGGCCTGGCCCGGCGTACTGGTCGGTGACGCCGCCGACCCGCAAGCCTTGAACGCCGAAGCGCTGGCACTGTTCAATCAGGGCCTCAAAGAACTGAAGGCCGGCCGCGAGCGCGAAGGCGCGGAGCTGGCGCGGCTGATCAGCGAGCGCCTGAGTTCCATCGAAGAAGACGTGGTGACCTTGCGCGAACTGGTCCCGCAAATGCTCGCCACCCAGCGCCAGAAAGTCCTCGACCGCTTCGCCGACATGAAGGCTGAAATGGATCCGCAGCGCCTGGAGCAGGAAATGGTCATGCTCGCTCAAAAAAGCGACGTCGCCGAAGAACTGGATCGCCTGAGTACTCACATCATCGAAGTTCGCCGGGTGCTCAAATCCGGCGGTGCCGCCGGTCGGCGCCTGGACTTCCTGATGCAGGAACTCAACCGCGAAGCCAACACACTGGGCTCCAAAGCCTTCGACCCGCGCAGCACCCAGGCTGCGGTCAACCTCAAGGTGTTGATCGAGCAGATGCGCGAACAAGTGCAGAACATTGAGTAAGGCTACCCCGACATGACCCACAGCACTGGCACCCTGTACATCATTTCCGCCCCTTCGGGCGCGGGCAAGAGCAGTCTGGTCAAGGCCCTGACCGACACCAATCCGGAGATCCGCGTATCGATTTCCCACACCACCCGTGCCATGCGTCCGGGTGAAGTGGACGGCGTGAACTATCACTTCGTGACCCGCGAAGAGTTCGTGAAGATGGGCGAACACGGCGACTTCCTCGAACGCGCCGAAGTCTTCGGCAACTTTTACGGCACCTCGCAAAGCCGCCTGCAGCATACACTGGACGAAGGTCACGACCTGATCCTTGAAATCGACTGGCAAGGCGCCGAGCAAGTGCGCAAGCTGATGCCGCAGGCACGCTCGATTTTTATTCTGCCGCCGTCGCTCCAGGCCCTGCACCAACGCCTGACCAACCGCGGCCAGGACAGCGACGAGATCATCGACGGCCGTATGCGTGAAGCCGTCAGCGAGATGAGCCATTACGTCGAATACGACTACCTGATCATCAACGACGATTTCGCCCACGCGCTGGACGATCTGAAGGCGATTTTCCGCGCCAACCAGCTGCAGCAGAAACGCCAACAGGTGCGTTTCGGCAAACTGCTGGCTGAATTGCTCGGTTAATCAGCTCTTCCCAAAACCGCTGCAAGGGCTTTACATTGGCACTTGCAGCGCGTTGAAGAGCTTGGTCAAAAAATCAGCGCTTCCCTAATCGCTGGTGATTTTTTAAACTGTTGAGTCCGCTCGCCCATCCGGGCAGCGCGCATATTGCATTTGCTACGAGGAAGACCATGGCCCGCGTAACCGTTGAAGACTGCCTAGAACACGTGGATAACCGCTTTGAGCTGGTCATGCTCTCTACCAAGCGTGCCCGTCAACTGGCCACCGGCGGCAAAGAGCCGAAAGTAGCATGGGAAAACGACAAGCCTACCGTCGTTGCCCTGCGCGAAATCGCTGAAGGCCTGATCGACTACGCAGCTATCGCCGAAGCCGAAATCGTTGAAGATGAACCGCTTTTTGCTGCATTCGAGGACGAGTCCAACGAGGCCGTCTAAGCCTATGCCTGGTCGACGTAGCACGGCGCGGGATAAAAGCTTACGGCAGGAGACATCATGCCGAGCATAGACGCCCTCGCCGATCGCTTATCGACCTACCTCGGCAAGGACCAGGTCAACCTGGTCCGCCGAGCGTATTTCTACGCCGAACAAGCCCACGACGGCCAACGCCGCCGTAGCGGCGAGGCGTACGTCACGCACCCACTCGCGGTTGCGAATATTCTTGCCGACATGCACATGGACCATCAGAGCCTGATGGCCGCGATGCTGCATGACGTGATTGAAGACACCGGTATTGCCAAGGAAGCGCTGCAAGCGCAGTTCGGTGAAACCGTGGCCGAACTGGTCGACGGGGTCAGCAAACTGACCCAGATGAACTTCGAGACCAAGGCCGAGGCACAAGCCGAAAACTTCCAGAAAATGGCCATGGCCATGGCCCGCGACATTCGCGTGATCCTGGTCAAGCTGGCCGACCGCCTGCACAACATGCGCACGCTGGAAGTGCTGTCCGGCGAAAAACGTCGGCGCATCGCCAAGGAAACCCTGGAAATCTATGCGCCCATCGCCAACCGGCTGGGCATGCACGCAATCCGTATAGAGTTCGAAGACCTCGGCTTCAAGGCCATGCACCCGATGCGTTCCGCGCGGATCTACCAGGCCGTCAAACGCGCCCGGGGTAACCGCAAGGAAATCGTCAACAAGATCGAAGAATCCCTGAGCCACTGCCTGGCCATCGATGGCATTCAGGGCGAGGTCAGCGGTCGCCAGAAACACCTCTACGGCATCTACAAGAAAATGCGCGGCAAGCGTCGGGCCTTCAACGAGATCATGGACGTCTACGCGTTCCGGATCATCGTCGACAAGGTCGATACCTGCTACCGCGTGCTGGGTGCTGTACATAACTTATATAAACCATTGCCGGGACGCTTCAAGGATTACATCGCGATCCCCAAGGCCAACGGCTATCAGTCACTGCACACCACGCTGTTCGGCATGCACGGTGTTCCGATCGAGATCCAGATCCGAACCCGTGAAATGGAAGAGATGGCCAACAACGGCATCGCCGCCCATTGGCTGTACAAATCCAGCGGCGACGAGCAGCCAAAAGGCACCCATGCCCGCGCCCGCCAGTGGGTCAAGGGCGTGCTGGAAATGCAGCAACGCGCCGGCAACTCGCTGGAATTCATCGAAAGCGTGAAGATCGACCTGTTCCCGGACGAGGTCTACGTGTTCACGCCCAAAGGCCGGATCATGGAGCTGCCCAAGGGCTCCACGGCGGTCGACTTCGCTTACGCGGTGCACACCGACGTCGGCAACAGCTGCATCGCCTGCCGGATCAACCGTCGACTCGCGCCGCTGTCCGAACCGCTGCAAAGCGGCTCCACGGTCGAGATCGTCAGCGCTCCCGGCGCACGGCCGAACCCGGCCTGGCTCAACTTCGTGGTCACCGGCAAGGCACGCACACACATACGCCACGCACTGAAGCTGCAACGCCGCTCCGAATCCATCAGCCTCGGCGAGCGCCTGCTAAACAAGGTCCTCAACGGCTTCGACAGCTCGCTGGAGAAAATCCCGGCCGAGCGCGTCAAGGCCATGCTGGTCGAGTACCGCCTGGAACTGATCGAAGACCTGCTGGAAGATATCGGCCTGGGCAATCGCATGGCCTATGTAGTGGCCCGCCGGTTGCTGGGCGAAGGCGAACAGTTGCCAAGCCCTGAAGGCCCGCTGGCGATTCGCGGCACCGAAGGCCTGGTGCTCAGCTACGCCAAGTGTTGCACCCCGATCCCGGGCGACCCGATTGTCGGCCACCTGTCCGCCGGCAAGGGCATGGTCGTGCACCTGGACAACTGCCGCAATATCAGCGAAATCCGCCACAACCCGGAAAAATGCATCCAGCTCTCGTGGGCCAAGGATGTCACCGGCGAATTCAACGTCGAGCTGCGCGTCGAGCTGGAGCACCAGCGCGGCCTGATCGCCCTGCTGGCCAGCAGCGTCAACGCCGCCGACGGCAACATCGAGAAAATCAGCATGGACGAACGCGATGGTCGTATCAGCGTGGTCCAGTTGGTGGTCAGCGTGCACGACCGCGTGCACCTGGCCCGCGTGATCAAGAAACTGCGCGCCTTGACCGGGGTGATTCGCATCACCCGCATGCGCGCCTAAGCCCCTAATTACAAGGAGTCCTACATGACCAAGACTGTTATCACCAGCGACAAGGCCCCGGCCGCCATCGGTACTTACTCCCAGGCGATCAAGGCTGGGAACACCGTTTACATGTCGGGTCAGATTCCCCTGGACCCAAAAACCATGGAACTGGTTGAAGGCTTCGAAGCCCAGACCGTCCAGGTATTCGAGAACCTCAAGGCCGTGGCTGAAGCTGCCGGCGGTTCGTTCAAGGACATCGTCAAGCTGAACATCTTCCTCACCGACCTGAGCCACTTCGCCAAGGTCAACGAGATCATGGGCAAGTACTTCGACCAGCCTTACCCTGCACGCGCCGCCATCGGCGTAGCCGCCCTGCCTAAGGGTTCGCAGGTCGAAATGGATGCCATCCTGGTCATCGAGTAATGCGTGCGGCGCAGCCTCGGGCTGCGCCGACTGCTCTGCTGTAAAGAAAGCTTGAAAGGATTCCACCATGCGCAACGCGCTTGTTCTCTCGCTGCTTGCCCTGTTCTTGGGCGGATGTGCCAGCAATCCTGCCGACCGCGACATCAGCGGCACCTGGATCAACCAGGTGGCGATCGATGCTGCCGCCAAAGGCGTCCCCCTGCGTGAAGCGCTCCAGGCCTATGGCCCGAACCTGGAATGGGACATCAACACCAAGGCCGGCCAGGCTCGCTACACCAACGGTTTTGAAAATGTCGATGGCAAGCTTCTGGGTGAAGAGTCCGGTGCCTGGAAAGTCGACTTTTATGGCAGCTCGGCCAGTGAACTGAAGCGTGACGGCAAACAACTGAGCCAGTCCGCCAGCGACAATGAGCCTGAGCAAGTCTTCGACCGCGTACAGATCCAGGTACCGGATGGCGCACCGATGGGTGCCACCTTCGAACGTGCCCTGTATTCGGCCTATATGGGCGGCGGCTGGACAATCGTCAACGGCCCGGGCGAAGGCAACAAGGTTCAATTCCAGGCCGACGGCCAAGTGACCGGCCTGCCGGGCAGCGACCGCTATGCGTTGTGCCTGGCCGGCGATTGCGCATCCATGAGCGGTGGCAATGACAACATGTGGCTGCAACTCAATGGCCAAGGCAACGCCTGGATCTTTGCGCGCAAGGGCAAAGAGCTGGAGATTTTCCAGGCCGTGAACACGGCGCAGGCGGACGAGATGCCTCAGTACACGCCGGGTGATCGCAAGTGGTTGCTGGAGAAGCAATAAGCGTCCCTTGAAAGCACCACGAAACACCTGTGGGAGCGAGCTTGCTCGCTCCCACAGGTGTTTACGGTGCCTGGAAGTCAGCAGCGCCCTTCAATGATCGCAGCATACCCCTCGCGGAAGCTTGGATACTTCGGCGCCCAGCCCAAGGCTTTGGCCCGCGCATTAGTGCAACGCTTGCTGCCGGTACGACGTACGCTGGCGTCGTCGTCCCACTCGGTCACGCCCAGATACCCGCGCAACCAGTTCACCACATCGGCCAGCGCCGCCGGTTCGTCATCGACGCCGATATAGACATCATCCAGCGCCACCCCACGCCGATCCGCCTCAAGCAGGCACGCGATCAACCCTGCGGCATCGTCGGCATGAATCCGATTGGCATACAACGGTGGCTCGACCGCCACGCGATAACCCCGGCGCACCTGGGTCAGCAGCCATTCACGGCCGGGACCGTAAATGCCGGTCAGGCGCACGATACTGGCCGGAATGCCGCTCTTGAGGGCAAGTTGCTCGGCTTCGAGCATCACACGTCCGGAGTAGCCCGCCGCCACGGCCGGTGAAGCCTCGTCGACCCATTCGCCATTCTGCTGACCGTAGACACTGCTGCTGGAAACGAACAACAGGCGATTGGGCATCTGCCCGTAGTCGTCCAGCCACTCCAGCACATGCTCCAGACCCTGAACATACGCAGCGCGGTAACCGGCTTCGTCGTGATCGGTGGCCGCCGCGCAATACACCAGGTAATCCACGGCGCCGATTGGCCAAGTGTCCGGGCAGTCTTTGTTGAACAGGTCACCGGCCACGCCGATGACGCCCTTGGGCAGGCGTGAAACGTCGCGTCGCAGGCCATGGACCTCCCATCCCGCCGCCAGCAATTGTGTGGCCAAGCGGCTGCCGACATCACCGCAGCCGGCGATCAAAACAGTAGGCGCAGACATCAGAAAACTCCCATCGGAAAGCCACAGACTAGCGCCAGCAACAGATAGGCGGCTAGTAATGCAGGAAAAAAAGAGACGCTATTACTTCTGTTAACAAGAATTACTTGCAATAATGCCTCCCCACTTTTGTTCTCGGCCTTCGAGGCCTGGAAGAACATCACCCGTTTTTTCTCTCAGGTCCGGCCAGCATGACACGCAATCAATTCTCCGCTTCGCCAACCAAACGACCTCGCGCCTGGAGCGCGGTGGCCGCCCTGCTCTTCAGCCTGATGCTCGCGCCAGTCGCCGCTTTCGCCGATGCCCAGACGCCAGCCACACCAGCCGCCACCGCGCCTGCTCCAGCCGATCACGCCGCCCCGGCCGTTGCTCCGATCACGACCGTTCCTGCCCAGGCCGCACCGACAGAAGCGTTGGGCGAAGACGTCCCTGAAGTCCTCGAGGCCGACAACACCTTGGGCATGGCCCACGACCTGTCGCCGTGGGGCATGTACAAGAACGCCGACATCATCGTGAAAATCGTGATGATCGGCCTGGCTATCGCCTCGATCATCACCTGGACCATCTGGATCGCCAAGGGTCTTGAACTGATGGGCGCCAAGCGTCGTCTGCGCGGTGAAATCGCCCAACTGAAAAAATCCGCCTCCCTCAAGGAAGCCAGCGCCATCGCGGCGAAGGAAGGCACCCTGGCCAACCTGCTGGTACATGACGCCCTTGAAGAGATGCGCCTGTCGGTCAACAGCCGTGAGAAAGAAGGCATCAAGGAACGCGTCAGCTTCCGTCTTGAGCGCCTGGTCGCGGCCTGCGGTCGCAACATGAGCAGCGGCACCGGCGTGCTGGCCACCATCGGTTCTACCGCGCCGTTCGTCGGCCTGTTCGGTACCGTGTGGGGCATCATGAACAGCTTCATCGGCATCGCCAAGACCCAGACCACCAACCTCGCCGTAGTCGCCCCCGGTATCGCCGAAGCCCTGCTGGCTACCGCACTGGGCCTAGTTGCAGCTATCCCTGCGGTCGTGATCTACAACGTCTTTGCCCGCTCCATCGCCGGTTACAAGGCTCAGGTGTCCGACGCGTCGGCACAGGTCCTGCTGTTGGTCAGCCGCGACCTCGACCACCAGCCTGAGCGCAGCTCGCAACCGCACATGGTGAAAGTGGGGTAATCGGCCATGGGCCTGCATTTGAAAGAAGGGGCAGACGACGATCTGTCCGAAAACCACGAAATCAACGTTACGCCGTTCATTGACGTGATGTTGGTGCTGTTGATCATTTTCATGGTGGCGGCCCCGCTGGCCACCGTGGACATCAAGGTCGACCTGCCCGCTTCGACCGCCAAGCCGGCTCCGCGGCCAGAGAAACCGGTGTTCCTCAGCGTCAAGGCTGACCAGCGCCTGTTCCTTGGTGAAGACGAAGTGAAGGCCGAAGCACTCGGCGCCACCCTCGACGCCAAGACCCAGGGCAAGAAAGACACGACAATCTTCTTCCAGGCCGACAAGGGCGTGGACTACGGCGACCTGATGAGCGTGATGGACAACCTGCGTTCTGCCGGTTACCTGAAGGTAGGTCTGGTCGGACTCGAGACGGCAGCCAAGAAATGATCACGACGCGCCATAAGCTGACGCGTTACAGCGGTAGCCTGGCCGTGGTGCTGGGCGTTCACGCACTGGCCATCGCGCTGGCGTTGAACTGGTCGGCCCGTCCGCCCATCGAATTGCCCCCTCAGGCAATGATGGTCGAACTGGCACCCGTTCCTGCCCCGCCACCGCCTGCTCCGCCAAAGGTCGTCACCCCACCGCAACCACCGGCTCCGGTTGAAGAACTGCCGATACCCAAGCTCGCTGAAGCGCCGAAAGCTGAAATTGCCGTGCCAAAACCGGTCAAACCCAAGCCGAAGCCACAACCGCCCAAGCCGGTAGAGAAAAAACCCGAACCTCCGAAGGAAAAACCGGCCGAGGAAAAGCCTGCCGAAACGCAACAGACTCAGGCACCAACGGAGAAATCCGCCCAGCCTGCGCCGGGCCCATCGCCTGCTCAATTGGCAGCCAAGGCCAGTTGGCAAGGCACGCTGTTGGCACACCTGCAGAAGTACAAAAAGTACCCTGCAAGTGCCCAGGCGCGGGGCAAGGAAGGCATGAACCGTCTGCGTTTCGTCGTGGATGCCGAAGGCAATGTGTTGTCGTTTGAGCTAGTAGGCGCCTCGGGCACTGCCGATCTGGACCGGGCCACTCTGGAAATGATCCGTCGCGCCCAACCGCTGCCCAAGCCACCGGCCGACATGCTGACCAATGGCTCCATCGAAATCGTTGCACCGTTTGTTTATTCGCTGGAAAAACGCCGGCGGTAAATGTGGAAGCGGGCTTGCTCGCGAAGAGGCCGACACATTCAACATCCATGTTGATTGGCACACCGCTTTCGCGAGCAAGCCCGCCTCCCATGATCACGCTTCAACGATAAAAGGCACCGAAAGGTGCCTTTCGCTTATCTGCCAGCGGCAAACCGGTATAACCCAGTGTCACGCGACAGTCTCAGTCTGATAACGTGCGTCTATCGATTGCAGCCGGTATGCTTGGCCCGCAACTACATGGACGCTTGCTATGACCCTCACAGAATTACGCTACATCGTTACCCTCGCCCAAGAGCAGCACTTCGGCCACGCGGCCGAGCGTTGCCACGTCAGCCAGCCGACCCTGTCGGTGGGTGTGAAAAAGCTTGAAGACGAACTCGGTGTGCTGATTTTCGAGCGCAGCAAAAGCGCCGTGCGCCTGACGCCGGTCGGCGAAGGCATCGTGGCCCAGGCTCAAAAGGTACTGGAACAAGCTCAGGGCATCCGCGAACTGGCCCAGGCCGGCAAGAACCAGTTGACCGCCCCACTCAAAGTCGGCGCGATCTACACCGTCGGGCCGTACCTGTTTCCGCACCTGATTCCACAACTGCACCGGGTCGCCCCGCAGATGCCGTTGTACATCGAAGAAAACTTCACCCACGTGCTGCGCGACAAACTGCGCAACGGCGAGCTCGACGCGATCATCATCGCCCTGCCGTTCAATGAAGCCGACGTGCTGACCCTGCAGCTCTACGACGAGCCGTTCTACGTGCTGATGCCGGCGCAGCACCCGTGGACACAAAAGGAATCTATCGACGCCAGCCTGCTCAACGACAAGAGCCTGCTGCTGCTCGGCGAAGGCCACTGCTTCCGCGATCAGGTACTGGAAGCCTGCCCGACCCTGACCAAAGGCAACGACGGCGCCAAGCACACCACGGTGGAATCCAGCTCCCTGGAAACCATTCGCCACATGGTCGCCTCCGGTCTCGGGATTTCCATCCTGCCGTTGTCGGCGGTCGACAGCCATCACTACGCCCCCGGCGTGATCGAGGTCCGTCCGTTGTCGGCACCCGTACCGTTCCGCACCGTGGCCATTGCCTGGCGCGCCAGCTTCCCGCGCCCGAAAGCGATTGAAATCCTCGCTGACTCCATTCGCCTGTGCTCGGTGGCCAAGCCAGCGGCGCAAGTCGCTGCGGGCTAAGCAACGGTCATGAGCGAGTTGTCGCAAGTGTCGGTGACGGCACTCAAGGGTGTCGGTGAAGCCATGGCCGAGAAACTGGCCAAGGTCGGCCTGGAAAACCTCCAGGACGTGTTGTTTCACCTGCCCCTGCGTTATCAGGACCGCACTCGCGTGGTGCCGATCGGCGCACTGCGGCCCGGTCAGGATGCGGTCATCGAAGGCACTGTCAGCGGTGCCGATGTGGTCATGGGGCGTCGGCGCAGCCTGGTGGTCCGGTTGCAGGATGGCACCGGCGGACTCAGCCTGCGCTTCTACCATTTCAGCAACGCGCAAAAGGAAGGTCTCAAACGCGGCACGCGGATTCGCTGCTACGGCGAAGCACGGCCCGGCGCTTCGGGGCTGGAGATTTACCACCCGGAATACCGCGCCATCACCGGCGACGAACCGCCGCCAGTGGATGAAACCCTGACCCCGGTCTACCCGCTCACCGAAGGCCTGACCCAACAGCGCTTGCGCCAGTTGTGCATGCAGACCCTCACCCTGCTCGGCCCCAGCAGCCTGCCCGACTGGCTACCGAGCGAACTGGCCCGCGACTACCAACTGGCGCCGCTGGCCGATGCGATCCGCTACCTGCACAACCCGCCCGCCGATGCCGACGTCGATGAACTGGCCCTCGGTCACCACTGGGCACAGCACCGTCTGGCTTTCGAAGAACTGCTGACCCATCAACTGTCGCAACAGCGCCTTCGTGAAAGCATGCGCGCCCTGCGTGCGCCCGCGATGCCCAAAGCTACCAAGCTGCCGGCCAAATACCTGGCCAACCTCGGCTTCAGCCCGACCGGTGCCCAGCAGCGGGTCGGCAACGAAATCGCCTATGACCTCAGCCAGCACGAACCGATGCTGCGGCTGATCCAGGGCGATGTCGGCGCCGGTAAAACCGTGGTCGCCGCCCTTGCCGCGCTGCAAGCGTTGGAGGCCGGTTATCAGGTCGCGCTGATGGCGCCCACCGAGATTCTCGCCGAGCAGCACTTCATCACCTTCAAGCGCTGGCTCGAACCGCTGGGCATCGAAGTCGCATGGCTGGCCGGCAAGCTCAAGGGCAAGAACCGCGTCGCCGCGCTGGAGCAAATCGCCAACGGCACGCCGATGGTGGTCGGCACCCACGCGCTGTTCCAGGATGAAGTGCAATTCAAGAACCTGGCATTGGTGATCATCGACGAACAGCACCGTTTTGGCGTACAGCAGCGTCTGGCCCTGCGGCAGAAAGGCGTCGGCGGGCGCATGTGTCCGCATCAGCTGATCATGACCGCCACGCCGATTCCGCGCACGCTGGCCATGAGCGCCTACGCCGACCTCGACACCTCGATCCTCGACGAACTGCCCCCCGGCCGAACCCCGGTCAACACCGTGCTGATCACCGACACCCGGCGGGTCGAAGTCATCGAGCGAGTACGCAGCGCTTGCGCCGAAGGGCGTCAGGCCTATTGGGTGTGCACGCTGATCGAAGAGTCGGAAGAGCTGACCTGCCAGGCCGCCGAAACCACTTTTGAGGACCTCACTGCCGCCCTCGGCGAACTGAAGGTCGGGCTGATCCACGGCCGCATGAAGCCTGCGGAAAAAGCCGCGGTGATGGCCGAATTCAAAGCCGGCAACCTGCAATTGCTGGTCGCGACCACAGTGATCGAAGTCGGCGTGGACGTGCCCAACGCCAGCCTGATGATCATCGAGAACCCTGAACGCCTGGGCCTGGCGCAATTGCACCAGTTGCGCGGCCGCGTCGGCCGGGGCAGCGCCGTCAGCCATTGCGTGCTGCTCTACCATCCGCCGCTGTCGCAGATCGGCCGCCAGCGCCTGGGCATCATGCGTGAAACCAACGATGGTTTCGTCATCGCCGAAAAGGATCTGGAACTGCGCGGCCCCGGCGAAATGCTCGGCACCCGGCAGACAGGTTTACTTCAATTCAAGGTCGCCGACCTGATGCGCGATGCCGATTTGCTGCCCGCCGTGCGGGATGCCGCCCAGGCATTGCTCGAGCGCTGGCCGACCCACGTCAGCCCGCTACTCGATCGATGGCTGCGTCATGGCCAACAATACGGCCAAGTGTGACAACCGTCACGGTTTCTGAGGCGTGGCCCCAAGCAAGCTGGTTATACTCCTGCAATTGTTTAAGTCCGGATACAGACCATGACCGACGTTGCCTTCGCACCCGACACCCCGCACGCTCCGTCGGTTATTCGGCTGATGCTGGGCAAGCTGGGCATTGCCTACGAAGAAGTGCTGGACCGTCACGGTCTCAATGCCGCGCGCAAAGTGCAGGCTGTTCTCCTGGATGACAGCATTGGCGTATTGATGGTGCTGTTCCCGCAGAGCCAATTGCTGGACCTCAATCGCCTGACCGAACTCACCGGTCGCCGCCTCGCCGCCGTACCCACCGAACGCCTGACAAAAATGCTCGGCAAGCACAATCTCAGCTTGCTGCCAGGCTTGCCGGCGCTGACCAGTTCACCGTGCCTGTATGACGAAAGCCTGCTGCGCGAGCCGAAGTTGCTGATCAACTCCGGTGAGCCGGGCGTGCTGCTGGAAATCACCAGCGAAGACTTCAAGGCGACCATGCTGACCAAGGCCAGCGCCGCCAACTTCGGCGAAAACCTGACCAGCATCCGTCCCAACCTCGACCGCCCCGATGACGACCGCGAGGAAATCACCCAGGCCGTCCAAGCGTTCACCGCACGGCGTATCCAGCAGCGTCTGGAAGCGACCATCGAAATTCCGCCGCTGGCCGAAACCGCGCAAAAAATCATCAAGCTGCGCGTCGACCCCAACGCCACCATCGACGACATCACCGGCGTGGTCGAAACCGACCCGGCGCTGGCCGCACAAGTGGTGAGCTGGGCGGCATCGCCCTACTATGCGTCGCCGGGCAAGATCCGCTCCGTTGAAGACGCCATCGTGCGCGTGCTGGGCTTCGACCTGGTGATCAACCTGGCGCTGGGCCTGGCCCTGGGCAAAACCCTGAGCCTGCCCAAGGACCACCCGCAACACTCCACCCCATACTGGCAACAATCGATCTACACCGCCGCCGTCATCGAAGGCCTGACCCGCGCCATGCCGCGCGCCCAGCGTCCGGAAGCAGGCCTGACCTACCTCGCCGGCCTGCTGCACAACTTCGGCTACCTGCTGCTGGCCCATGTGTTCCCGCCGCACTTCTCGCTGATCTGCCGTCATCTGGAGGTCAACCCGCACCTGTGCCACAGCTACATCGAGCAACACCTGCTGGGCATCAGTCGCGAACAAATCGGCGCATGGCTGATGCGCCACTGGGACATGCCCGAAGAACTGTCCACAGCGCTGCGCTTCCAGCACGACCCGGCCTACGACGGCGCCTACGCCGAGTACCCGAACCTGGTCTGCCTGGCCGTGCGCCTGCTGCGCAGCCGTAACATCGGCTCCGGCCCCGACGAAGACATCCCCGACGCCCTGCTCGAACGCCTCGGCCTGAGCCGCGAAAAAGCCAACGACGTGGTAAGCAAAGTCCTCGAAGCCGAAGTGCTGCTGCGTGAACTGGCGTCGCAATTCACTCAAGGCTGAAAAACATCGCGAGCAAGCTCGCTCCCACAAGGATTACCAAGACCTTGTAGGAGCGAGCTTGCTCGCGAAAGTCGTCAACGATGACGCGTGCATCCTTGATAACCGCGGGGGCCTTGAGTTTCTCGCGAGCAGGCTCGCTCCTACACCTTCTTCGGCTTCAAATACTTCGTCAGCCCCTGGAACCAGATCACCAGCGCCGGGTTGCCCTTGATCTGAATCGACTTGTCCTGGATCCCCGTCATGAACGCCAGCTGCTTGTTCTTCGCCTGCATCGTGGCAAAGCCGTACGCGGCGTCTTTAAAGGCAATCGCAAATGCAGGTTCGGCATGCACACCCGATTGACTGGTGATGCGCTGGTCCTTCACGCGGAAATGCCGCGCCACTTTCCCGTCCAGGGTCTGCAGCTGGAACACCAGTTCCTTGTCACCCAACTGCTGCTGAAACGCCGGATTGGTCCGGCTGGCCTTACCCATCAACAAACCCAGCATCCACAGCAGAAAACGAAATTTCATGCGCACAGCCTCAAGAGAAAAATGAACGGCTGGGGCAGTGTAATGGCTTTGAACGAGAACGCCACCGTTGCGTATCGTTAGAGGGAGATGATGTTATTTTTGACGTTGATGACTACCAAGTCACGGAAAAAGTAGAGTGATGTAGTCGTTCCCAGCAGGATGCTTCTACCGGCAGAAGTCGACCCTTTGCAGACATTCATAACGTCTAGGTTCAGCCGCGGGGTTGCCGGACCGAAGCGGAGTCAAGGTCATCGGCTGGAATAGCTTGCTAGATACGGCTACTCGCACCATACATCGCACTTTTCGCGTGTTCTCAGGTTTAGAAGCTCTGCGCTTGTACAGACACCGAGCGGGCTTCCCTCTAGAAATAGAACTTCGTCTCCTTCTTCCCAGCCCAGGCAATAAGTTCGTGATTCAAATTTTTCTCCGTTGATAATGAAAAACTCATCGTTATGAGCCACCTCGATTTTATAGCTCTCATGACCTGAGCTTCTGCTTGGTGTGCTGTAGAGCTGGCGTGGAGCAGGAGACGCGGCTGCGCGTGGTTGTTGGGGAGCGGATTGTGTGCCACGAAGAACTGCCGACTCTCTTTGAACGCATGCCAGAAATAGCGAAGGCCCTAGCGATGTAGAACAGGAGCTGAACAACCATTGCTTTTGTTCTTCGGTAAGAGATGAAATGTTTGGTAACCCGTCTGCCAGTGCAGCTTTCTCGCGGGTGAGGCAGCTAATGGTAAGAGACGGGCCGAGAGAGTCAGAACAACTTCTTATGACCCAAGCCCGCAGCTCCGGATTTAGGCTGGAGAGGTCTGGTTTTCCACGCGAAGCTGCTGACGCTTCCCGATCGACGCAGCTTGACCAGAGAGACGGTCCGAGGCTGCGAGTACATGAACGATTGACCCAATCGCGTGCGTCGGGAGAAAGCTTAGATAAGGCCGCGTCAGGATCTTGAGCTATCGCTGACTGAGCGACCAAAATCGCAAGAGATGTGAAAAGCTTAAGTCGTAATCGCATGTGTCTCCCGCATCTAGCTACCATTTAGCGACATCGCTCTCGCATTTAAACGCGATAGTAATGTCGTATGACGCTCCTTGATGTCCTGTACGTCCTTGTTTTTCCTCGGGTGGCCACAGCGAAAGCGAGCCGATCCAAGGAGAAACACGATAAAGATAACAAGCCAAGCTGCTTGATCAGTGTAGGCGGCAAATCAAACTACACTGCCAGCAGCTTTATTGACCTCTTTTGGCCGTTTTCTGCCTGCTTGCCTCACTGCAGCAGTGTGTAGCTCATTGTCGATCATGAATATGAAGCATCGCGGTCGAGCTCGACTTGATTCCCAGTGATACTCCATGCAAATGGGTGTTTAAGACGAGTGCGACTTCGTCTCTAATCCCCCTCAACCTTCTCAGACATTTCCTTCAAAATGTCGAGCCATCCATGAACTAGGCACCCTCCACATCCGCAGCTAACCTCTGCCAGCCACCGCAAAAAACGGTGACACGGACGTGCAAGTCCGGTACATATCGCCGCGCAACTGCCACGCAAACCTTTGAGCATAAACATGCTTTTTGGATCGCTATATGGCGGCTGTGCGTGGGAGGTCCCTTTGGGGTCTGCCGGGGTCCGATATGCCCGGTCTTGCACACCTGCGTACGGCTGCCACCACATTCGAATGCAAGCGAAACGGTGCCAGTCCCTCACCTACACATATCGGGATATACCAATGACTAAGCCAACACCTAATCCGCCAGAAGATCCGGCTGCATCACCTTACGAATCCCTCGATTCCAAAAAACTCCACGAAGCCGCCGAACGCGCTCTAGATCACTATCTCGCCCCACCAAAACAAACACCAACGAAACGCAGCGGCCAACTCTTCAGCGTCTGCCCGGACATCAACACCGAAGCACTCCTGGCCAACGCCTCGGAAGATCTGCTGTCCATCAGCGCCATCGCCGCTGACCTGGCCGATGATGTAGACGGCTCACGCCGCTCAGTAGCCCTGGCGATCAGTCGCGTGGCTGAGGGGGCGCATTTGCTGGTAGAGCGGGCGCTGGATCATCTGGATGAGCCGGAAATGGCGGCGATTCTCGCCAAGCAACAAAGCGGGCTCGGCTGATTCGTCACCCACAAAAAATGGGCACCCAACCCTGGTTGGCGTGCCCATTTTTTATTCCACTCCCCCCGCTACGCGGGAGGTGAAAACGGATTACGGATTAACGCTGTCTTTCAACGATTTCCCAGGCTTGAAAGCAACGGTGTTGCTGGCCTTGATTTTGACGGGTTCACCGGTTTGCGGGTTTTTGCCGGTGCGGGCACCGCGATGGCGTTGCAGGAAGGTGCCGAAGCCCACCAGCGTCACGCTGTCTTTGCGGTGCAGGGCACCGGTGATTTCTTCAAGAACGGCGTTGAGAACGCGGTTGGCTTGCTCTTTGGTGAGGTCTGCTTTTTCAGCGATGGCTGCAGCGAGGTCTGGTTTACGCATGTGAATGAAGCCCCTTTGACGGTTTGTTGTTGTTATGTCCGTGCTGCCCTCTGCGGAGCAGCGCCAAAAGCGCCGCAGGTGCTCTACTCTGCGGCAGACGGGAGTGAGGATGGCACGCAGTGAAGCCCCGCGCCAGTATCGGCGCGGCCATTGTTGGGGCAAAAGGGGGGTGATTCCGACAGAACGACCGGTATTTATGCCAACAGGGCCGGAAGCTCTTTGTTCAGGGCCAGTTTTTCCATCACGGCGGCACCGGTGAGGGCGTAACCGAGCAGCTTGCCCGCGGCATCGCGGCATAAAACCTTGATGTCGGTGCCCTGCCCTTCGACTGTCCAGATGCCCTCTGCGCCCCGTGGCGGCGGAGACACCACCAACGGGCAGACCGGGGTCTTGACGGTGATCGGCATCGGGCCATAGGTGACGGCGGTCGGGTTGCCGGCCAGAGTTTGCGCCAGCGCTCGCGCACAGCTCATCAGGGGCATCACGTACAGCAGGTTCAGCCCGTCGACCTCGGCGCAGTCGCCCAGGGCGTAGATGTTGGCGTGGGAAGTCTTCAGGTGCCGGTCGACCATGATGCCACGGTTGACCTGCAGACCGGCCGCAGCCGCCAGGTCGACGCGCGGTCGCAGGCCAATGGCCGAGACCACCACGTCGCAAGGGATCACCTGGCCATCGGACAGGTGCGCTTCCAGGCCATCAGCCACGCGTTGCAGGCGGTTGAGCACCGGCCCGAGGTGGAAGCGAGCGCCAAGACTTTCGAGGCCTGCCTGCACCGCAGCGGCGGCCGCCGGGTGCAACAGGGTCGGCATGACTTGTTCGCACGGCGCAACCAGCTGCACTTCGTAGCCACCCAGGGTCAGGTCGTTGGCGAACTCGCAGCCGATCAGGCCAGCGCCGAGCAGCAGTACGCGGCGTTTGCCGGCCGCCGCCGCACGGAAGCGTGCGTAGTCTTCCAGGTCGTTGATCGGGAACACGCAGCCCGCCGCGTCGCCCTCAATGGGTACACGCACGGTTTCGGCGCCCCAGGCCAGAATCAGGTCGCGGTAGATCACCGCTTCTTCACCGATCCACAAGCGCTTGTGGCCCGGGTCGATGCCGCTGATGCGCGTGTGGGTACGTATTTCAGCCTTGAGCTGTTCGGCCATGGCGCCGGGTTCGGCCATGCTCAGGCCGTCGGCATCCTTGTTTTTGCCGAAGCCGGTGGAGAGCATGGGCTTGGAGTAGGAGCGCCCGTCATCGGCGGTAATCAGCAGCAGCGGGGTTTCGCTATCGAGTTTGCGAAACTCGCGGGCCACGTTGTAGCCAGCCAGACCAGTGCCAATGATTACGACAGGTGCGTTCATTCCTTACTCCTCAATTATTCAGGCAGCGATTTCGATCATTTCAAAATCCATTTTGCCCACACCGCAGTCCGGGCAAAGCCAGTCTGCCGGGACGTCTTCCCAACGGGTGCCCGGCGCAATGCCGTCATCCGGCCAACCGTCGGCTTCGTTGTAGATCAGGCCGCAGACAATACATTGCCACTTTTTCATCAGGTACTTCCTCAGGGTTCAGGCATTTTGCCGGCCGGACGGTCGATGGTTGTAGCACTGCCGTCCAACTCAGCGCGTTTTGTACTGATCGGGGCCATCGGATGCAAGCCTGTTCGGCGCAACGGCAGGCCATTTCAATCGATAACGGCAGCTGACATGTTAAGCTCGCCGCCTCATTTGCTGCCAATAATGACTCATTGTGCATCACACAGAATCCCCCTCTCCAGCTTCTCTCTGGCTCGCGCGCAGCGAACTGGCGCCCCTCCCCGATGCCTCTACCCTCGACTGGCTGTTCGACGAAGGCTCGCTGACCAGACGTCTGATTCATCTGTCGAATGACGCCTTCAGCGTCTCGCCGATGTTCGAAGGCTGGCAGCCCCTGCGTGCCGACGAATGCGCAGCACTGGACCTGGTCGATGGCAGTGAGGGCTGGGTACGCGAGGTGTATTTGCGTGGTCATGGCCAGGCGTGGGTGTTTGCGCGCAGCGTGGCATCACGCAGTGCATTGCAAGGCGACGGCTTGCACATGGACGAACTGGGCAGCCGCTCGCTGGGCGAATTACTGTTTTGCGATCAGGCCTTCCAGCGCCGGGCCATCGAGGTTTGCCATTATCCACAAGCGTGGCTGCCCGCCGAGGTGCAATCGCCTGGACTGTGGGGCCGCCGCTCGCGCTTCGACCGCGGTGCCTTGAGCGTTTTGGTGGCCGAAATTTTCCTGCCTTCCCTGTGGGACGCCGCCTGCGCCCAATCGGAGAACCGTTGATGTACCAAAGCCTGCTCAAGTCCTTGAACCGCTTGAACCCTCGGGCCTGGGATTTCATTCAGCTGACCCGCATGGACAAGCCGATCGGCATTTACCTGCTGCTCTGGCCAACGCTGTGGGCGCTGTGGATTGCCGGCAAGGGTTCGCCCTCCCTGGCCAACATTGTGATTTTCGTCCTAGGCGTGGTGCTGACTCGCGCTGGCGGCTGCGTGATCAACGACTGGGCGGACCGCAAGGTCGATGGTCATGTGAAGCGCACCGAGCAGCGGCCGCTGGTGAGCGGCAAGATCAGCTCCAAAGAGGCACTGGTATTCTTCGCACTGCTGATGGGCGTGAGTTTCCTGCTGGTGCTGTGCACCAATGCCGCGACCATTTGGCTGTCATTGGGCGGCCTGGCACTGGCGTTCAGTTACCCATTCATGAAGCGCTACACCTATTACCCGCAAGTGGTGCTGGGCGCTGCATTTTCGTGGGGGATGCCGATGGCGTTCACCGCAGAAACCGGTGAATTGCCGGCTGTCGCATGGCTGCTGTGGATCGCCAACCTGATGTGGACCGTGGGTTACGACACCTATTACGCGATGACCGACCGCGATGACGACCTGAAGATCGGCGTGAAATCCACGGCGATTTTGTTCGGCGACGCGGACCGGGCAATCATCCTGACCCTACAGGGGCTAGCGCTGGGCTGCCTGTTGCTGGCGGGTTCGAAGTTCGACCTCGGTGGCTGGTTCCACCTTGGATTACTGGCGGCGGCGGGCTGCTTTGTGTGGGAGTTCTGGTACACCCGCGACAGGGACCGCATGCGTTGCTTCAAGGCGTTCTTGCACAATCACTGGGCGGGTTTGGCGATTTTCGTCGGGATTGTGCTGGACTACGCGTTGCGTTGACCGTTGAAAAGATCGCAGCCCTGAGCAGCGCCTACCCGAAGGCTGCGATTTTTTTGCTGTGTTACATATGCTCGCGGACGACGTGCCAGACGTCTTTCATCTTGTCGCCCGTCATGTCTCCGGGTGCCTTGTCCTTGACGAAGTAGTACAACGGCTTACCGTCATAGGCCCACTGCATCGTCCCGTCGTCACGCTTGATGACTGTCCACTTGCCTTCAGGCTTGGCGCCCGCTTCCGCCTTGAGTGGCGGCCAGTTTTCCGCGCATTGCCCGGTGCACACCGACTTGCCACCCGTATCTTTGTCGAAGGTGTACAGGGTCATCCCTTTGTGGTCGGTCATCATGCCGCCCTTCATCATCGCCGGCTCGGCGGCGAAAGCCATCGAAGGCAATGCCAAGGCAGCGGCCAGCAGCAGGGCCTTGATGGACTGCGAGTGTCGATTCATTTGAAGCCTTCCTTTGTGGTTGTCAGGATTCGGACTTAAAGCTTAGCCCAGGATCCAGCCAATCGCCGGCCGACTAAAATACTGTCACACGACTGCAATAATTCCGTTATCTAATGCGGCGCAAGACAGTTAAATGACAAGAGGACTAAGGGCATGGTTGGCAGGAGCATTCTGATCGTCGACGACGAAGCGCCTATTCGCGAAATGATCGCCGTTGCGTTGGAGATGGCCGGCTATGACTGCCTGGAGGCTGAAAACTCCCAGCAGGCCCACGCCATAATCGTCGACCGCAAACCGGACCTGATCCTGCTCGACTGGATGCTACCCGGCACGTCTGGAATCGAGCTGGCCCGTCGTCTCAAGCGTGATGAATTGACCGGGGACATCCCGATCATCATGCTCACCGCCAAAGGTGAGGAGGACAATAAGATCCAGGGCCTGGAAGTCGGCGCCGACGACTACATCACCAAACCGTTTTCCCCCCGTGAGCTGGTCGCGCGCCTGAAGGCCGTGCTGCGCCGTGCCGGCCCTACCGATGGCGAAGCACCGATCGAAGTCGGCGGCCTGCTGCTGGACCCGATCAGCCACCGCGTGACCATCGACGGCCGTCCTGCCGAGATGGGCCCGACCGAATACCGCCTGCTGCAATTTTTCATGACCCACCAGGAGCGCGCCTACACGCGTGGCCAGTTGCTGGATCAGGTCTGGGGCGGCAACGTCTATGTCGAGGAGCGCACCGTTGACGTACACATTCGACGCCTGCGCAAAGCCCTCGGCGACGCTTACGAAAATCTGGTACAAACCGTGCGCGGCACCGGTTACCGCTTTTCTACCAAAGCCTGACCCGGACCTTTACCGCCCGACAAGCTGACAAGGACGCGCGTCAAGTGAACCAAAACTGGCATGGCACCCTGATTCGCCACATGCTGCTGCTGGTCACCGCCTGCCTGGTGATCGGCCTGATCACCGGCTATTACGGCTGGAGCCTCGCCGCAGGCCTGGGTCTTTACCTGGCCTGGACCCTCAAGCAATTGCTGCGTCTGCATGAGTGGCTGCGCCTGCACAAACCCGATGAAGCACCACCCGACGGCTACGGCCTGTGGGGCGAAGTGTTCGACAGCATCTACCACCTGCAACGCCGTGACCAACGGGTACGCGGACGCCTGCAAGCGGTTATCGATCGGGTTCAGGAATCCACCGCCGCGCTGAAAGACGCGGTGATCATGCTCGACACCGACGGCAACCTGGAATGGTGGAACCGCGCCGCCGAAACCCTGTTGGGCCTCAAGACGCCACAGGACAGCGGCCAACCGGTGACCAACCTGGTGCGTCATCCGCGCTTCAAGGAATATTTCGAGCAAGAGAGTTACGCCGAACCGCTGGAAATCCCTTCGCCGACCAACGACCGTGTACGCATCCAGCTGTACATCACCCGTTACGGCAACAACGAGCACTTGATGCTGGTGCGCGATGTGACGCGTATCCATCAGCTTGAGCAAATGCGCAAAGACTTCATCGCCAACGTTTCCCATGAACTGCGCACGCCGTTGACGGTGATCTGCGGTTACCTGGAAACCTTGCTCGATAACGTCGACGAGGTAAACCCGCGCTGGGTCCGTGCCTTGCAGCAGATGCAGCAACAAGGCGGACGCATGCAGACCCTGCTCAACGACCTGTTGTTGCTGGCCAAGCTGGAAGCCACCGATTATCCGTCGGACAACCAGCCGGTACCGGTCGACGGCTTGCTGCAATCGATCAAGAGTGACGCGCAGCAGTTGTCTGGCCAGAAAAACCAGCAAATCACCCTGGAAGCCGACCCGACGATTCTGCTCAAGGGCAGTGAAGCGGAGTTGCGCAGCGCGTTTTCCAACCTGGTGTTCAACGCGGTGAAATACACCCCGGCCGAAGGCAATATCCGCATTCGCTGGTGGGGCGATGACCAGGGGGCGCACCTGAGCGTGCAGGATTCAGGGATCGGCATCGATGCCAAACACCTGCCGCGCCTGACCGAACGCTTCTATCGCGTCGACTCCAGCCGCAACTCCAACACAGGGGGCACTGGCCTGGGGCTGGCGATCGTCAAACACGTCTTGTTACGACATCGAGCACGGATGGAAATCAGCAGCGTACCGGGCCACGGCAGTACCTTTACCTGCCACTTTGCCCCGGCCCAGGTCACCAAATCACGGGTTATCAGCACCGCTGACTGATACCGGCCAGCACGCGCCACTAGGCAACTGGACGGTCAGCCGCTACATTGGCTGACTTGTGCCTGCCTTTCAGGCGCGGTTTTTTACTTCCCTCTCGAATATACGGAACCCGCAAAACTCCATCATGGACCCTTCCCCTGGCTTGACCCTCGCTACAATTTTCGCCGACTTCGGCATGATTCTTTTTGCTCTGATCCTGGTTTTGCTCAACGGATTTTTCGTTGCGGCGGAATTCGCCATGGTCAAATTGCGCTCGACCCGGGTTGAGGCCATCGCTGACAAAAACGGCTGGCGCGGGCACATCCTGCGCACCGTGCACAGTCAGCTCGATGCTTACCTGTCGGCTTGCCAATTGGGTATTACCCTCGCCTCCCTGGGCCTGGGTTGGGTTGGTGAACCCGCGTTTGCCCACATTCTTGAGCCGGTGTTGAGTGCAGTCGGCGTCGAGTCGGCCGAAGTGGTCAAGGGCATCTCGTTCTTCACTGCCTTCTTCATCATTTCGTACCTGCACATCGTGGTCGGCGAACTGGCCCCCAAATCCTGGGCCATCCGCAAACCCGAGTTGCTGTCGCTGTGGACCGCCGTACCGCTGTACCTGTTCTATTGGGCCATGTACCCGGCCATCTACCTGCTCAACGCCAGCGCCAACACTATCCTGCGCATAGCGGGGCAAGGTGAACCCGGCCCGCATCACGAGCATCACTACAGCCGTGAAGAACTGAAACTGATCCTGCACTCCAGCCGTGGCCAGGATCCAAGCGACCAAGGCATGCGCGTGCTGGCCTCGGCAGTGGAAATGGGTGAACTGGAAGTGGTCGACTGGGCCAACTCCCGCGAAGACCTGGTGACCCTGGAGTTCAACGCGCCACTCAAGCAGATCCTGGCGATGTTCCGTCGCCACAAGTTCAGCCGCTACCCGGTGTACGACAGCGAGCGCCAGGAGTTCGTCGGCCTGCTGCACATCAAGGATCTGCTGCTGGAACTGGCAGCGCTGGACCACATTCCCGAGTCGTTCAACCTGGCCGAACTGACCCGCCCGCTGGAGCGCGTGTCACGGCACATGCCGCTGTCGCAGTTGCTGGAGCAGTTCCGCAAGGGCGGCTCGCACTTCGCCGTGGTCGAAGAGGCCGACGGCAACATCATCGGCTACCTGACCATGGAAGACGTGCTGGAAGTGCTGGTCGGCGACATCCAGGACGAACACCGCAAGGCCGAACGCGGGATCCTCGCGTATCAGCCGGGCAAGCTGCTGGTGCGGGGCGATACGCCACTTTTCAAGGTTGAAAGGTTGCTGGGCATCGACCTCGACCACGTCGAAGCCGAAACCCTTGCCGGGCTGGTCTATGAGAGCCTCAAGCGCGTTCCGGAAGAGGAAGAAGTGCTGGAAGTCGAAGGCCTGCGGATCATCATCAAGAAGATGAAAGGGCCGAAGATCGTTCTGGCCAAGGTGTTGATGCTCGATTGATCTGCGGCTGAAGGGCCTATTGTGGCGAGGGGGCAAGCCCCCTCGCCACAGTTGATCACCGAAAACTTCACTTCCCGCCCAACGCGAAGTTGGGCAGCGCACCCACCGGCTGGTTGAACTGGTACGGAATCGAGACCAGCCCCAGCCCGGTGTTGCGCTGCACCACGAAGTGCAAATGCGGCCCGGTGCTGTTACCGGTGTTGCCGGACAATGCCAACGCACTGCCTACCGTTACCCGCTGACCCTCCCGAACGCAGACCGAACCTTTCTTCAGGTGCAGGTAAACCCCCATGGTCCCGTCATCGTGCAGCACCCGCACGAAATTGCCGGAAGCGTCGGTACCGCGCCCGCTCTGCCTGTTCTCCGTTTTCACCACCACCCCGCCTCGCGCGGCAATGATCGGTGTGCCCTCAGGCATTGCGATGTCTATGGCATATCGGCTCTTGGGCCCGAAGTGGCTGTAGGGGCCATTGGCGCCCTGACTGATCCGGAACGGTCCGCCACGCCAGGGCAACGGGTACCGATAGCCCACCGTGGGCCCAGAGGGGTCGCCCAGGGAGTATTTGAACTTCGGGACGTATGCGAGGGGCCTCCCGCCTTTAGTCGCCGTGAGCCGCGCCAGACGAACGCTGCTGCGTAGCGGTATCACCCGCCGAATCGTCCCGCCCGGCACGCCGCTGGCGTTCTTCACCCCGGCAAAACTCAATTCGACTTCTACCGGCGCATACAGGTCATTGCGCACGTACACGCTGTGCACGCCGTTCTTCTTCATGATGATGAGGCGCACCTGGCGCTCAAGATGCTCGACCATGCCATCGCGAAAAACGAACACATGGGCGCCCTTGCTGGGACGGTCGCTGTAGGAAACCACGCCATAGGCGTCCTTGGACTTGTAGATGGTCATGGCCATGGCCGAGGTGGCGACCATGAACAAACCACATAAAAACAGCAGGCGCGTGAACATGAGCAAGGATTCTGTCGAGTGAGATCTGGGATTGAGCCTAGCAGCTGCAATGGACCCAGGTAGTCGGCAGTTGTTTCAGAAAAGGTGTTCAGCAGATGTGCGGTAAAAGTGATGACCCCATCGTCGGATCGCCGCCCGGAGCAAGCTCCCTCACACAAGAGAACGCATTACAAATGTGGAAGCGAGCCTGCTCGCGAAAGCGGACTGTCAGGCGGCCCTATATCAAGCGCCAGGAATAAAGTGCTTCTGCGCCGTACCACGTGCAATCAGGCGGGAGATGTAATCGAGCTTCTGCGCATCCTGGTCGACAAAGCGGAAGGTCAGTTGCAGCCAGTCGCTGTCGGGCTTCGGTTCGTGGGCCACGACGGCGTGCAGGTAACCGTTGAGGCGGGCGATTTCGGCGTTGTCGCCCTGCTCAAGGTCCAGCACGGCGCTGTCGAGGATCTGCGGCAGGGTCTCGGTGCGTTTGACCACCAACAGGGCTTCCTTGAGGCTCAAGGCCTTGATCACACATTGCGCGATGCCATTCGGCAAACGCAGTTGACCCTGGCCACGGCCACTGGTGGGTGCCGAAGAGGTCGCAGGCGTCTTGACCGGTGGACTATTGAGCAAGCCTTTGGACGGTGCGGGTGCGGCCGTTGGTGTCGCTACGGGTGCCTTGCCACCGGTCAAAGCGGCAAGGGAGTCGTTACCGAAGGCAGGGCTGGTTTTGGTTGCGGCTACGTTGATCAATGCGTCGAGTTTGCCGACCTTGTGCAGCGCCTGCTTGACCTTGGTGATCAGTTGCTCGTTTGTGAACGGCTTGCTGACGTAACCGGAAACTCCGGCCTGGATCGCCTGGACAACGTTCTCCTTGTCGCCACGGCTGGTGACCATCACGAAGGGCATTGTTTTGAGGGTGTCTTGCTCGCGGCACCAGGTCAGTAGTTCCAGGCCGGACATTTCCGGCATTTCCCAGTCGCACAGGACCAGGTCGAAGGCTTCCTTGGCCAGCATTGCCTGGGCCTTTCTGCCGTTGATCGCGTCTTCAATCCGCATGCCCGGGAAATAGTTGCGCAGGCACTTCTTCACCAGGTCACGAATGAACGACGCGTCGTCCACGACCAACACATTGACCTTACTCATCCAAAACCCCTTTAAAAAATCCCGGCCAGCATACCGCCTTGCTGATGGCACATTGCCAAAAACCTTCAGTCACGCCGGACTTTTCGTTCGCGGGGTGCTGCCTTTCGAATTCGTGAAGCTCAAACAAAAACGCCCGGCCAAAAGGCCGGGCGCTTTACTTGGGCAACCTTACTTATCGTCAGTTTTGCCCGGAACATTAGCGCTTTCGCCGGTTGTTCCTTCGACTTCTTCCTTCATGCGCTTGAGACCCAGGTGCCGCACGTCGGTGCCGCGTACCAGGTAGATCACCAGCTCCGAGATATTGCGCGCGTGGTCGCCGATACGCTCCAGCGAGCGCAGCACCCAGATAATGCTCAGAACCCGCGAAATGGAACGCGGATCTTCCATCATGTAGGTAGCCAGCTCACGCAGGGCCGTCTTGTATTCGCGGTCGATGATCTTGTCGTACTGCGCAACCGACAAGGCCAGTTCGGCGTCGAAACGGGCAAAGGCGTCCAGTGCATCGCGGACCATGTTGCGCACCTGGTCGCCGATGTGACGCACTTCGACGTAACCGCGCGGCGCTTCGCCTTCTTCGCACAGCTGGATGGCACGACGGGCGATCTTGGTCGCTTCGTCACCGATGCGCTCCAGGTCGATCACCGATTTGGAAATGCTGATGATCAGGCGCAGGTCGGACGCTGCCGGCTGACGACGGGCCAGAATGCGCAGGCATTCTTCGTCGATGTTGCGTTCCATCTGGTTGATCTGGTCGTCGATCTCGCGCACCTGCTGGGCCAGGCCGGAGTCGGCCTCGATCAGCGCGGTGACCGCGTCGTTGACTTGCTTTTCCACCAGCCCGCCCATGGCCAGGAGGTGGCTGCGCACTTCCTCAAGCTCGGCGTTGAATTGCGCGGAAATGTGGTGGGTAAGGCCTTCTTTACTAATCATCTTTTTCGCTCCGCGAAAGTTGCAAGCTTCAAGCTGCAAGCTTCAAGCAGTTATGTACAAGTCCTGGAATCGCACCGCCTCTTTCTTGCCGCTTGCAGCTTGTAGCTCGCGGCGGCCTCAACTAGCCATACCGACCAGTGATGTAGTCTTCGGTCTGCTTCTTCGCCGGATTGGTGAACAGGGTATCGGTGTCGCCAAACTCGACCAGCTTGCCCATGTACATGAACGCGGTGTAGTCGGACACCCGCGCAGCTTGTTGCATGTTGTGGGTCACGATCACGATGGTGAACTTGGATTTCAGTTCGTAGATCAGCTCTTCGACTTTCAGCGTGGAGATCGGGTCGAGTGCCGAGCAAGGTTCGTCGAGCAACAGTACTTCCGGCTCCACAGCGATGGTGCGGGCGATCACCAGACGCTGCTGCTGACCACCGGACAGGCCCAGTGCCGACTCGTGCAAACGGTCCTTGACCTCGTCCCACAGTGCCGCGCCTTTCAACGCCCACTCGACGGCTTCGTCGAGGACGCGCTTCTTGTTGATGCCCTGGATGCGCAGGCCGTAAACCACGTTTTCGTAGATGGTTTTCGGGAACGGGTTGGGCTTCTGGAACACCATGCCGACGCGACGACGCAGCTCGGCCACGTCTTCGCCCTTGCGATAGATGTTGTTGCCGTACAGGTTGATCTCGCCTTCAACGCGGCAGCCGTCAACCAGGTCGTTCATGCGGTTGAAGGTACGCAGCAGCGTGGACTTGCCACAGCCGGACGGGCCGATGAAGGCGGTCACGCGCTGTTTCGGGATGTTCATGCTGACGTCGTACAGCGCTTGTTTTTCGCCGTAGAACAGGCTCAGGCCCGGCACTTCGATGGCTACGGTTTCCTGCTCGAGGTTCAGGCTCTGTTTGTCGCGACCCAGCGCCGACATGTTGATGCCGTGGGTATGTGCTTCGTGCTGCATGGGAGGCTCCCTGTGCTAACAAATTCGGTTCGGAACGCTGCTTATTGCAGTTCCCATCAATATTCCGGTGGACGCGGTCCAGTGTGGGAGCGGGCTTGCTCGCGAAGAGGCCGGCACATTCAACATCAATGTTGCCTGACCCACCGCTTTCGCGAGCAAGCCCGCTCCCACATTGGAAATCAGCTGTCCAAAGCTTTGTACTTCTCGCGCAGGTGGTTACGGATATACACCGCCGACAGGTTCAATGTCGCGATCACCAGTACCAGCAGCAGCGCCGTGGCGTACACCAGCGGTCGCGCGGCTTCGACGTTCGGGCTCTGGAAGCCGACGTCATAGATGTGGAAGCCCAGGTGCATGATCTTCTGGTCCAGGTGCAGGTACGGGTAGTTACCATCCACCGGCAGCGACGGCGCCAGTTTCACTACACCCACCAGCATCAGCGGCGCCACTTCACCCGCGGCGCGGGCCACAGCGAGGATCATGCCGGTCATCATCGCCGGGCTGGCCATCGGCAGCACGATCTTCCACAAGGTTTCAGCCTTGGTCGCGCCGAGGGCCAACGAGCCTTCACGCACGGTGCGAGGAATCCGCGCCAGGCCTTCTTCGGTGGCCACGATCACCACAGGCACCGCCAGCAGCGCCAGGGTCAGCGAGGCCCAGAGCAGACCCGGCGTACCGAAGGTCGGTGCCGGCAGTGCTTCCGGGAAGAACAGACGGTCGAGCGAGCCGCCCAGCACATAGACGAAGAAGCCCAGGCCGAACACGCCGTAAACGATCGCCGGAACACCCGCCAGGTTGTTCACCGCGATGCGGATGATTCGGGTCAGTGCGTTCTGCTTGGCGTATTCACGCAGGTAAACCGCTGCCAACACGCCGAACGGAGTCACGATCATCGCCATGATCAGGGTCATCATCACGGTGCCGAAAATCGCCGGGAAAATCCCGCCTTCGGTGTTTGCTTCACGCGGGTCGTCGGACAGGAACTCCCAGATCTTGCTGAAATAGAAACCGATCTTGGTGAAGGTGCTCATGGCATTCGGCTGGTAGGCGTGAACCACTTTGCCCAGACCGATTTCGATTTCTTTGCCATTGGCGTCGCGGGCTGTCAAAGCGTCGCGGTTGAACTGTGCATGCAAGTCAGTCAGACGCGCTTCGATATCCTGATAGCGGGCGTTCAGCTCAGCGCGCTCGGATTCCATGTCCGCTTGTGCGGTTGCGTCGAGTTTACCTTCCAGCTCCAGCTTGCGGCCGTGCAGACGGATGCGCTCCAGACCTGCGTTGATCGCACCAATATCACTCTTTTCCAGTGACTTCAGTTGCGCAGCAAGCTTGTTCACGCGGTCGATCCGCGCTTGCAGCTCAGGCCATGCCGCTTCCCCCTCGGCGATAACCTTGCCGTCCTGTTTGACGTTAACGAGGTAGCCGTAAAAGTTGCCCCACTCGCGACGCTCGATGGCCATCAACTCGACCGGGGCGGTCTGGTTGGTCAGCCACTCGCCGACGACCCAGGTGAAGTCGTTGCCGTTCAGATCACGGTTGCCGACCTTGATCAGCTCGCGGGTCATGAATTCCGGGCCCTGATCAGGCACCGGCAGACCGGCACTTTTCAGACGGGCGCGCGGCACTTCTTCTTTCTGCACCACCTCACCGACGACCAGATGCTGGCCCTGGCCCGGCACGTCATAGCTGGCGTGGATCAGATCCGCCGGCCAGAAGTGACCCAGGCCACGCACGGCAATCACTGCCAGCAGGCCAATGGTCATGATGACCGCGATGGACACCGCGCCACCGCTGATCCAGACGCCGGGGGCGCCGCTCTTGAACCATCCTTTCAGGGAGTTCTGTTTCACAGACTTCTACCTTTCTTAAAGCGACGAGTATTTCTTGCGCAGACGCTGACGAATCAGTTCTGCGAGGGTGTTCATGACGAAGGTGAACAACAGCAGCACCAGCGCCGAGAGGAACAGCACGCGGTAGTGGCTGCCGCCGACTTCCGATTCGGGCATTTCCACTGCGACGTTGGCCGCCAGGGTGCGCAGGCCTTCGAACAGGTTCATTTCCATGACCGGGGTGTTACCGGTGGCCATCAACACGATCATGGTTTCACCGACCGCACGACCCATGCCGATCATCAGCGCCGAGAAGATGCCCGGGCTCGCGGTGAGGATCACCACGCGGGTCATGGTCTGCCACGGCGTGGCACCGAGGGCCAGGGAGCCCAGGGTCAGACCGCGAGGCACGCTGAACACGGCGTCTTCGGCGATGGAGTAGATGTTCGGGATGACCGCGAAGCCCATGGCCAGGCCCACTACCAGGGCGTTGCGCTGGTCGTAGGTGATGCCCAGGTCGTGGGAGATCCACATGCGCATGTCGCCACCGAAGAACCAGTTCTCCATGAACGGGCTCATGTACAGCGACAGCCAGCCCACGAACAGGATCACCGGAATCAGCAGCGCACTTTCCCAGCCATCCGGGACTTTCAGGCGGATCGACTCCGGCAGGCGGCTGAAGGTGAAACCGGCGACCAGGATGCCGATCGGTAGCAACATCAGCAGGCTGAAGATGCCCGGCAAATGCCCTTCAACATAGGGCGCGAGGAACAGGCCGGCGAAGAAACCGAGGATCACCGTCGGCATCGCTTCCATCAGCTCGATCACCGGCTTGACCTTGCGGCGCATGCCCGGAGCCATGAAGTACGCGGTGTAGATCGCAGCGGCAACGGCCAGTGGAGCGGCCAGCAGCATGGCGTAGAACGCGGCTTTCAGGGTACCGAAGGTCAGCGGCGACAGGCTCAGCTTGGGTTCGAAGTCGGTGTTGGCGGCAGTCGATTGCCAGACGTATTTAGGCTCGTCGTAGTTCTCGTACCAGACCTTGCTCCACAGCGCGCTCCACGAGACTTCCGGGTGCGGGTTGTCGAGCAGCAGCGGGTGCAACTTGCCACCGGCTTCCACGATCACGCGGTTGGCGCGCGGCGACAGACCGAAAACGCCTTGGCCTTCTGCGACCGGCTCCACCAGCAAGGTGCGGTGGGCAGTGCTGTGGAACACACCAAGCTTGCCGGAAGCGTCGAGGGCAACGAAACCCTTGCGGCGCTCTTCGGCGGTGATTTCAACGATAGGCGTGGTGCCCATCTGGAAGGTGCGGATCTGCTTCAGGCGTTGCTCGCCATCGGGGTCGCGCGCCATGAACCACTGGGCCAGGCCGCCTTTGGAGTCACCGATGATCAGCGAGATGCCGCCCACCAGTTGGGTGCTGGCGGTGACTTGAGCCTCACCGTCTTCAAGCAGTTTGTAGCGACCGTTGAGGCTCTTGTCGCGCAGGCTGAACACGTCGGCCTGGGCACGCCCGTTGACCACGTAAAGCCACTGCTGACGCGGGTCGACGAAAATATTCTTCACCGGCTCGGTCATTTGCGGCAGTTCAATGCGTTTCTGCTCGTTGGTGACTTCGCCGGTCATCATGTTCTCTTCGCTGGTCAGCGACAGAACATTGAGTTGCGAACCGGTGGAGCCGACCAGCATCAGGGTCGAATCATTGGCGTTGAGGCTGACGTGTTCCAGCGCACCGCCGGCTTCGTTAACCGCTATTGGCGTTTCGCCGTAAGGGTACTCGATGGCCGGGGTGATGGTTTTCTTGCCTTCCGGGTAGCTGACTTTATAGGTGTGACGGAACACCAGGGCCTGACCGTTGGACAGCCCCACGGCCACCAGCGGGTGACCTGGCTGGTCTTCGCCGATGGAGGTCACGGTGGTGCCGGCCGGGATCGACAGATCGACGCGCTTCAATTCAGCGCCACTGTCGATATCGAAGAACAACGCCTGGCCCTTGTCGGAAACGCGCATGGCCACCTGATTCTGCTCTTCGAGCGAGATCATCAGTGGCTTGCCAGCGTCCTGCATCCAGGCCGGGGTAATGGACTCTTTCGCGGTCAGGTCGGCACCCTGGAACAGCGGAGCAACAACATAGGCGAGGAAGAAGAAGATCAGGGTGATGGCTGCCAGCACCGCAAGGCCGCCGATGAGGACGTACCAACGGGTGAAGCGATCTTTGAGCGCGCGAATGCGGCGCTTGCGTTGCAGCTCAGGCGTATTGAAGTCAATTCGCTTGGGGGGATTAGTAGTCATGTTGGAATTGGCCAGATCATTCATGCGCTCACCCTAGCGATCCTGTATGACAGAAAGATGACAATGCAGTGACGCACCAAATCCACCGCCAGCGGGACTGGCAGAGGATCGAAAATTTGAGGTGTGTAAAAGGCCGGCCTGCAAGCAGATCCGGCCTTTTACTTGAGTCCGGAAGGGTTCACCCCGGACTCAATTTGTTACTTTTTTACGACTGCAGCGCCGCCTTCCGCCAGACCCAGGTCAGCCAGTGCTTTTGCAGCTACCTTGGCTGGCAGTGGGATGTAGCCGTCTTTCACCACAACTTCCTGACCCTGTTTGGACAGAACCAGCTTCACGAACTCAGCTTCCAGCGGAGCCAAAGGCTTGTTCGGGGCTTTGTTGACGTACACGTACAGGAAGCGCGACAGCGGGTACTTGCCGTTCAGGGCGTTTTCTTCAGTGTCTTCAACAAACTCGCTGCTGCCTTTCTTGGCCAGGGCCACCGTCTTCACACTGGCAGTCTTGTAACCGATACCCGAGTAACCGATGCCGTTCAGCGAGGAGCTGATCGACTGCACAACCGAAGCCGAGCCTGGCTGTTCGTTGACGTTTGGCTTGAAGTCACCTTTGCACAGGGCTTCTTCCTTGAAGTAGCCATAAGTGCCGGATACCGAGTTACGACCGAACAGCTGAACCGGCTTGTTGGCCAGGTCGCCGGTCACACCCAGGTCACCCCAGGTCTTGACGTCGGCTTTGCCGCCGCACAGACGGGTGGACGAGAAGACCGCATCGACCTGTTCCATGGTCATATGCTTGATCGGGTTGTCCTTGTGTACGAATACGGCCAAGGCATCCACGGCAACCGGAATAGCGGTTGGCTTGTAACCGTATTTGGTTTCGAAGGCCTGCAGCTCGTTGTCCTTCATCTTGCGACTCATCGGGCCCAGGTTAGCGGTGCCTTCGGTCAGCGCAGGTGGCGCGGTAGAAGAACCGGCGGCCTGAATCTGGATATTTACGTTCGGGTATTCTTTTTTGTAGTTCTCAGCCCAAAGGGTCATGAGGTTGGCCAGGGTATCGGAGCCGACGCTGGACAGGTTGCCCGACACACCAGTGGTCTTGGTGTAGCTCGGGATAGCAGGGTCAACAGCGGCAACCGCATTGGCAGTCGCAACGCCAGCAGCGACAAAAGTCATTGCCGCCATCAAACGCTTCAGTTTCATGCCTTACTCCTAGCAGATAGGGTGTGTTAAGTCGGGGCCAAGTATCAGCAGGCCGTGTGAACACTCTATGGCTGAAATATGACAATTGGATGAAAGGCCAGCATTCCGCTCAGAAGGCTGGCCTTTCTGTTGTAACTGTAAATGTTGGAATTGGCTGGATTTAGCCGAGAGCGTAGCACCCGCCGCTGCCACTACTAACGGATCAACGGCCCTTCCTCCATAGCCAGGCGCCAACCAGGATCCCCACCCCGCACAGCACCGCCACATAATAGGCAGGCCCCATCGCACTTTCCTTGAGCAACAGGCTGACGATCATCGGCGTCAGGCCGCCGAAGATGGCGTAGGCCACGTTGTAGGAGAACGACAGACCGCTGAAACGCACCACTGGCGGGAACGCCTTGACCATCACATAAGGCACCGCGCCGATGGTGCCGACCAGCAGACCGGTCAGGGCATACATCGGGAATAGCCAGTCGGGATGATCGGCCAGGCTGTGGTAGAAGGTCCAGGAACTGGCCAGCAACGCGGTACAGCCGATCACGAAGACTCGTCCCGCACCGAAGCGATCGGCCAGTGCGCCGGCAATGATGCAACCAAAACTCAGGAACACGATCGCCACGCTGTTCGCCTGCAGGGACGTGGTTGGCGAGAAGTGATAGACCGTCTGCAACACAGTCGGTGTCATCAGGATCAGCACCACGATGGCGGCAGACAGCAGCCAGGTCAGCAGCATCGAAATGGCGATGGCACCACGATGGTCGCGTAGCACCGCCCGCAACGGCACCTCTTCAGCCAGGGCCTTGCGCAGTTGAAGTTCGGCAAACACCGGGGTTTCGTGCAGCCAGCGACGCAGGTACACCGAGAACAGACCGAATACGCCGCCAAGCAGGAACGGAATCCGCCAGGCGTAATCCGACACTTCCACCGGGGTATAGAGGCTGTTGATCGCCGTGGCGACCAGCGAGCCAAGCAAAATGCCCGCCGTCAGACCGCTGGTCAGGGTCCCGCAGGCATAGCCGATATGCCGTTGCGGCACGTGTTCGGAAACGAAGACCCATGCCCCCGGCACTTCACCGCCAATGGCCGCGCCCTGGATCACCCGCATCAGCAGCAACAGGATCGGCGCCCACATGCCGATCTGCGCATACGTCGGTAACAGGCCCATGATCAGCGTCGGCACGGCCATCATGAAGATGCTCAGGGTAAACATTTTCTTGCGGCCCAGCAGGTCGCCGAAGTGCGCCATCACGATGCCGCCCAGCGGCCGCGCCAGGTAGCCGGCGGCGAAGATGCCGAAGGTCTGCATCAGGCGTAGCCACTCTGGCATGTCCGCCGGGAAGAACAGCTTGCCCACCACCGTGGCGAAGAACACGAAGATGATGAAGTCGTAGAACTCCAGCGCACCGCCCAAGGCAGACAGCGATAGAGTCTTGTAGTCACTGCGGGTCAGCGGACGTGTGGGTTGGTCTGGCTGCGCGATGCTCGAGGGCGCTGTGGTCATGGCAAGGGCTTCTCTTATAGTCGGATCTGCAACCTCAACAACGCTGGCTGAGGTTTGGGCAGGTCCGGCACGATAGCAAATTGTTCGAAAAAGCACATAGAGGTGCGCTTTTGACAGTCAAAATGAGAACCGGACGGTCGTCGCGGAGTCTACCGACCGATATACTCAAAGCCTGCTCCGGTTTTTGAGGGGTTGCTGTGCGAAAGCGCCTGTCAGGTTCATAGGCGATTTCGCAGAGTTTCCCTTTAGGCGCCTGATGGAAAACGTGACGAACGTAGTATGTTCGGTGCTGAATCGTTTTTCCCGAAGACGGCTACCACCAGCAATACCAACGAAGAGTCACGGGTCAGAGGCCCCCCGGCATGATAGAACTCGAACAAGAAGATCCGATCCCGCAAGGCGACCTGGCCTTGCAAATCACCGCGCTCCCACGCGAAACCAACGGCTTTGGCGATATTTTCGGCGGGTGGCTGGTGGCGCAGATGGATTTGGCAGGCACCGCGATGGCCAGCAAGGTCGCCGGCGGACGCGTTGCCACCGTTGCAATCGACCGCATGGCGTTTCTGGTTCCGGTGGCGGTGGGCGCTCAGCTCTCCTTTTATACCCAGGCCCTGGAAATCGGTCGCAGCTCGATCAAGATGATGGTCGAGGTCTGGAGCGACGACCCACTGTCCAGCGAGTGGCGTAAAGTAACCGAAGCGGTGTTTGTGTTCGTTGCCATCGACGGCAGTGGTCGCACCCGTTCGGTTCCGCCCCGGGCTCGCTGAAAGAACTTCTAAACCTGGTAGCCGTTTTGCGGTCGATAGTCGTCCACGTTACTGATCGAGAGCTGTCCCATGAGCACGCCCAATGTTGAAGCCGTAAAACTGGATGAACTGAACTGCTGGCGTATTCGCCACGGTCAGGCTGAATTACTGGTGGCCCAGCAAGGCGCGCACATCCTCAGTTATCAACTGGCCGGCCAGCCGCCGCTGATCTGGCTCAATGACGAGGCCGTGTTCAAGACCGGCAAGAGCATTCGTGCCGGCGTGCCGGTGTGCTGGCCGTGGTTCGGCGTCTTCGACCGTAACCCGCAAAGCGTGCAGGCGATGCGCGTCAGCAATGAAGCGCCGTCGGCTCACGGCTTCGTGCGAGCGATGGATTGGGAGCTGGGCGGCATCGAAGCCGAAGGCGAAAGCCTGAAAGTCGAATTCCTCCTGCCCTATCCCGACGGCGGCTTTCCTGGCTGGCCGCACCAGGTGGACTTGACGCTGAGCATTCGCCTCGACGAGCAGTTGCACATCCGCCTGACCAGCCATAACCAAGGCGCTGAAACCGTCAGCATCAGCCAGGCGCTGCACAGCTATTTTGCCGTCAGCGATGTGCGCGAGGTGCATGTCGAAGGTGTCGGCGGTCTCAAGTACATCGAAACCCTGGATAACTGGAAAACCGCAACCCAGACCGGTGATCTGCGTTTTACCGGCGAAACCGACCGCATCTATCTCGATGCCCCGCCACTGCTGAGCATCGTCGATCCGGCCTGGGAGCGACGCATCGAACTGACCAGCATGGGCTCGCGCACCGCGGTGATCTGGAACCCATGGATCGACCGCGCCGCCGCGTTCAGCGACATGGCCGACGACGGCTGGCAGCGCATGCTGTGCATCGAGACGGCGAACGTGATGGACGATGTGGTGAACCTGAAACCAGGGGCCAGCCATACCCTGGGTGTGAGCGTCGATAGCAAGCCGCTCTAAGCAGCACCACAAAACCAATGTGGGAGCGTCGACCGGCTGCTCCCACAGTTTTTTGTGCCATGCCATCTGGTGGCGTGTTACAAATCCGACTCTTTCACAACCCTGACCGTCGCCGCATCCAGCGCATACGCCGCATCCGCCAAGTCATTGCTGACCTTCTCGACCTTCAGCGTGCCGGTGACCCACAGCGGCGTGTAGATATCGTTCAGTTTCAGGCCCTTTGGATAGCGCACCAGCACCAGTTGGTTGGGCGGCGGCGGCGGCACGTGAATGCACGCGCCCGGGTACGGAACCAGGAAGAACAACGTACTGCGGCCCTTGGCATCTGACTCCAGCGGCACGGGGTAACCGCCAATACGGATGTTCTTGTCGTTCATCGACGCAACGGTCTTGGTCGAGTACATCACCGCTGGCAAGCCTTTGGCCTGCTTCATCCCGCCCTTGTCGGTGAAAGTGCCATTGGCTTCAGGGGAATTGTGGTCGATTTCAGGCATGGCCTCGAGGGCCTTCTGATCCGACTTGGGCATCAATTCGAGCCAGTCGGTTTCTGGTAGTTCGCCGGCATGGGCAAAGCCAGAACCCAGTAAAACAAGAGTCAACAAAAGACGGCGCATGAAGGTGCTCGGAAAAGGGAAGAACAGAAAACGCCGAGCATTCTAGCCCTCCCGACCGATTTGGCGGAGAGGGCTTTGTCGCATTGATCAGTTCTTTTTTATCAGTCCGTAGACCACCAGCAACACAACCGCGCCCACCAGCGCGCCAATGAAGCCTGCGCCTTGGCCGGCCTGATAGATGCCCAGGGCTTGACCGCCGTAAGTGGCCGCCAGCGAACCGCCGATGCCGAGCAGGATCGTCATGATCCAGCCCATGCTGTCATCGCCCGGTTTCAGGAACCGTGCCAGCAGACCGACGATCAAGCCGATAAAGATGGTTCCGATAATTCCCATGGCATTCCCCTCTCAATGAAGTCGCTATTGGAAAGCCTAGTCAGACTTTCGTGACCTGCCATGAGAGAACGGTGCAACCTGAAGGTTCCACCGTTGCACATAAATACTATTCGGCTATCAGTGCTTCAACCTTGAGAATCTGGGCCGTCAGCGTCTCTCGGTCTGCACAACGAAGGTTGGCGTGACCGACCTTGCGGCCGACCTTGAACGCCTTGCCATAGTGATGCAGATGGCAATCGGCGATGCTCAGGACCTTCTCGGTCTCAGGCACTTTGCCAATGAAGTTGAGCATCGCGCTTTCGCCGACCTTGGCCGTCGAACCCAACGGCAGACCGGCAACGGCCCGCAGGTGGTTTTCGAACTGGCTGCACTCGGCGCCTTCGGTGGTCCAGTGCCCGGAGTTGTGCACTCGCGGGGCGATTTCGTTGGCCTTGAGGCCACCGTCGACTTCAAAGAACTCGAACGCCATCACGCCGACGTAATCCAGTTGCTTGAGCACACGGCTGGAGTAGTCTTCGGCCAAGGCTTGCAGCGGGTGATCGGTGCTGGCCACGGACAGCTTGAGGATGCCGCTGTCGTGGGTGTTGTGTACCAGCGGATAGAAGCGGGTTTCACCGTCGCGGGCACGCACGGCGATCAGCGAGACTTCACCGGTGAACGGCACGAAGCCTTCCAGCAGACAGGCCACGCTGCCCAGCTCGGCAAAGGTGCCAACCACATCTTCTGGCGTGCGCAGGACTTTCTGACCTTTGCCGTCGTAACCTAAAGTACGGGTCTTCAGCACTGCGGGCAGGCCGATGGAAGCCACGGCGGCGTCCAGATCAGCCTGGGACTGAATGTCGGCGAACGCCGGGGTAGGAATCCCCAGATCCTTGAACATGCTCTTCTCGAACCAACGATCGCGGGCGATGCGCAGCGCTTCGGCGCTCGGATAGACTGGGACGAATTGCGACAGGAAGGCGACGGTCTCGGCCGGAACGCTTTCGAACTCGAATGTCACCAAATCGACTTCATCGGCCAGCTGGCGCAGGTGATCCTGATCGCCGTAATCGGCTCGCAGGTGTTCGCCCAACGCGGCTGCGCAAGCATCCGGAGCCGGGTCCAGGAAAGCGAAGTTCATGCCCAGCGGAGTACCCGCCAGCGCTAACATGCGGCCCAACTGGCCGCCACCGATTACACCGATCTTCATCGTCAACAACCTCAGGCGATGCGTGGGTCTGGATTGTCCAGGACGCTGTCTGTCTGCTCAGCACGGAAGGTTTTCAGCACCGCGTGGAACTGCGGGTGCTTGGCGCCAAGGATACTCGCCGACAGCAGCGCCGCGTTGATCGCGCCCGCCTTGCCGATGGCCAGGGTGGCGACCGGAATGCCCGCTGGCATCTGCACAATGGATAGCAGCGAATCAACGCCCGACAGCATTGCCGATTGTACTGGTACGCCCAGCACCGGCAGGTGGGTCTTGGCTGCACACATGCCTGGCAAGTGGGCTGCGCCACCGGCACCGGCGATGATCACCTCGATGCCACGCGCCTCGGCTTCTTCAGCGTACTGGAACAGCAGATCCGGGGTGCGGTGGGCGGAGACCACTTTCACCTCGTAAGGGATGCCGAGCTTTTCCAGCATATCGGCGGTGTGGCTAAGGGTGGACCAATCGGACTTGGAGCCCATGATCACGCCAACCAGTGCACTCATCGTCGTGCCTCTTCTCTCTGGGCGCCCGCAGGCGCATCAAAAAACAACAAGCCACGCAAAATGCGTGGCTTGATTGTACGAATTATGGCCGGTCGTAACCGGCCGAAGGCCGCGCAGTATACCTCAATGAAGCAGATAAACAGCCCCTGTTGCGACCATCTGTCGACATAGGTTTTTAACCAGAACACTTTTTTTACTGACTCAAAAGTCAATCTACATGCCTGTATCAATTCTCTCTGTGAGAGTGAAGAAATTTGATGCTGACAACAAACTCTGAAATTCATTCAATTGATAACCAACCACAAGCCAACTAACAAAAAAACCATGACGCCTTTTACAACACTTTCCGACATACATCACCACTACACAAAAAAGTTGTTTTGAACTATCAATTTACGTCGTCACTCAAGACACAACAACCCATCAAACCAATGAAGAACACCTATGAATATATCATTCACACTAAAGCTTATACTTTTCGGAACTGTTTTTATTAGCGTCGCATCCCAAGCAACAATCGCTATTGACGAAAAACCCTGGCCCTTGGAAATATCTCAACCGGTTGTTAAGTCGCTTGATACTGCCAATACGAGCAAGCATACAATCTTCATTCATACATTCATCCACGATGATGTAAAAGAACCTCAGTCGGAAATATTTGAAAAGTTTTTCCTGCCAATGATCAAGGAAATCGAGGGCTTTACCCAGCGGCGTGTCTCCATTCAATTTATTCGAAATTTGCCACCCTACACTAACTTTGTTTATGAGAATGAAGACCATCAATCCACTGGAAAAAAATGGGACATATTGGCCTTAAAATACAAAAATGAAAAAAACCTTCCCTACAACAGAACAACGAAGTTTCTTTTGATTACCAAAAACCTCCTTAATAGCAAAGTAGCAGGCATTGCTGGTGTCGGCCAACAATTCGCCATTGCCTCACTGACCAATGTATTGGCCGTAGGACATGAAGTTGGGCACACGTTAGATGCCAAGCATGAAAACTCCGACTTACTCTACAGGGGCGGTTGGTGGTGCGATAGTTACATGAAGCCGAACCCGACTTACTTGGCCGGCAACTGTCATGTTTATACCGACGCAAACCGTCAACGAATCAGTGCCTATCTGAACAATGTTCCTTGACGCTATACGACAGCGATAGAACCGGAGTCAGTAATGCTGGCTCCAACGCACACCCTCACGACCCCGACGCTGCCCCACCTTCCAACTTGCGCCACAACAACCGCACGTTCGCCTTGCGCACCAGCGCACAGCGATACAGGCGAATCTCCAGCGGCACATGCCATTGCGGGCCGCCGCAGACCACCAACTCACCCCGCGCCAGTTCGGCACGCACGCTGAGTTGCGGCACCCAGGCGATGCCCAAGCCTTCAAGGGCCATGCTTTTCAGGCTGTCGGCCATGGCGGTTTCGTAGATGGTGGTAAAGCGCAGCGCCCGTTGGCGCAGCAACATGTTCACCGAACGACCGAGGAACGCACCGGCGCTGTAGGCCAACAGTGGCACGCTGCCTTCGCCTTCCAGATCGAACAGCGGCTTGCCATCGGCGTCTGCCGCGCAGACCGGCAGCATCTCGGTGTGACCAAGGTGTAGCGAGGGGAAGATTTCGGGGTCCATTTGCATGGCCGCGTCGGGATCATAGAACGCCAGCATCAGATCGCAGCCGCCTTCGCGCAAGGCATGCACGGCGTCACCGACGTTGGTCGCCACCAGCCGCGTGGCGATGTTCAAACCTTCGTTGCGCAACTGCGCGATCCAGCGCGGAAAGAAACCGAGCGCCAGGGAGTGCGCGGCAGCGACCTGCATCACTTCGCCCTGCCCGCCCTCCAAGTGATGCAGATGGCGTAGTACTTCGCCCAGCTGTTCGACCACGGTGCGCGCGGTGACCAGAAACAATTGCCCTGCCGCCGTCAGCTCCACCGGCGTGCGCGAACGGTTGACCAGGGTCAGCCCCAACGCGGCTTCAAGGCTGCGGATTCGCCGACTGAACGCCGGCTGCGTCACAAAACGCCGCTCGGCGGCCTGGGAGAAACTGCGGGTGGCGGCCAGGGCACTGAAGTCCTCCAGCCATTTGCTTTCCAGATTCATTACGTCCTCCCGGACACGCACCAATTTAGGTCACACGTTCGCCGTCAGGCTGGCGTCACACGGGCATTATGCCGAATATGCATAGCCTAGTGTTTAACAGCATTGGCCCAAAATTCTCCACAAGCCTAGCATTCACAGCGTTCCGGCACAGACCGGGTCCATATTGAGATGATTTCTATCATGTCCTCCGCTGCATCATTCCGCACAGAAAATGACCTGCTTGGCGCCCTCGAAGTACCGGCTCAAGCGTATTACGGTATCCAGACCCTGCGAGCGGTGAATAACTTCCGCCTTTCGGGCGTTCCGATTTCGCACTACCCGAAACTGGTTGTCGGTCTGGCCATGGTTAAACAGGCCGCTGCTGACGCCAACCGTGAGCTGGGTCACCTGAGCGAAGCCAAGCACGCCGCCATCAGCGAAGCTTGTGCACGCTTGATCCGCGGCGACTTCCACGAAGAGTTCGTGGTGGACATGATCCAAGGCGGTGCTGGCACTTCGACCAACATGAATGCCAACGAAGTCATCGCCAACATCGCACTGGAGGCCATGGGTCACCAGAAAGGCGAGTATCAGTACCTGCACCCGAACGACGACGTGAACATGGCGCAGTCGACCAACGACGCCTACCCGACGGCGATCCGTCTGGGTCTGTTGCTCGGTCACGACGCCCTGCTCGCCAGCCTCGACAGCCTGATTCAGGCGTTCGCGGCCAAGGGTGAAGAATTCAACCACGTCCTGAAGATGGGTCGTACCCAACTGCAAGACGCCGTTCCGATGACCCTCGGTCAGGAATTCCGTGCGTTCGCCACCACCCTGGGTGAAGACCTCGCACGCCTGAAGACTCTGGCACCGGAAGTTCTGACTGAAGTGAACCTGGGCGGCACCGCGATCGGCACCGGCATCAACGCCGACCCGCGTTACCAGCACCTGGCCGTTCAGCGCCTGGCAGTAATCAGCGGTCAACCACTGGTACCGGCCGCCGACCTGATCGAAGCCACCTCCGACATGGGCGCCTTCGTGCTGTTCTCCGGCATGCTCAAGCGTACCGCGGTCAAGCTGTCGAAGATCTGCAACGACTTGCGCCTGCTATCCAGCGGCCCACGCACCGGCATCAACGAGATCAACCTGCCGGCACGTCAGCCAGGCAGCTCGATCATGCCAGGCAAGGTCAACCCGGTTATTCCGGAAGCGGTCAACCAGGTAGCGTTCCAGATCATCGGTAACGACCTGGCCCTGACCATCGCGGCCGAAGGCGGCCAACTGCAACTGAACGTGATGGAGCCGCTGATCGCCTTCAAGATCTTCGACTCGATCCGCCTGCTGCAACGTGCCATGGACATGCTGCGCGAGCACTGCATCGTCGGCATCACTGCCAACGAAGCACGCTGCCGTGAACTGGTCGAGCACTCGATCGGCCTCGTCACCGCGCTGAACCCGTATATCGGCTACAAAAATGCCACCCGCATCGCCGGCCTCGCCCTTGAAAGCGGCCGTGGCGTGCTGGAACTGGTGCGCGAAGAAGGTCTGCTCGACGAAGCCATGCTCGCCGACATCCTGCGCCCGGAAAACATGATTGCTCCGCGTCTGGTGCCTCTGAAGGCATAACCCGGCGCGTTACTTGTAGCACCGCTCACCAGGTCGAGGGACTAGACACCTCTCACCTTTTGAGGGCTTGGGGATTTAGTCCCCAGGCCCTTTTTTTTAACTGTTTGAAAGGACACACGTCTTCTGTGTGAGCTAGCCTGCTCGCGATGAACGATGACGCGGTGCAGCTGTAAAACCGTGGCGCCTGCATCGCGAGCAGGCTCGCTCCCACAAGAGCCTGACAGCAAAAATGTCAGGTGTTTCAAAGGCTTCGTTTCACCGCATGCACCACAACCGTGCAGACGGATGGCACTGTCATCGGTATAGTGCCGCCCCTCTTCGCATGAGCGGTCGTCGGTAGCGAGGCCATAACCCATGCGAAACCCGAACTAATAACAAACCCGCGATATGAAACCGGGACGAACTTCGTACCGCCCATTGTGCCGTGCGCCAAGGGGTGTAACTCGATGTGTCTGTCCGGCCAGCATTGTTGCCTACACAAAAAACAGCGAGGAATAATCCATGCTCGAAGTCATTAACGACTTCCTCTCAGGGAAAGTACTGATCGTGCTCATTGTCGGGCTCGGTAGCTACTTCACGATCCGCTCGCGTTTCGTTCAATTGCGTCACTTCTTCCACATGTTCGCGGTGTTCCGCGACAGCCTCAAAAGCAGCGCCGGGCAACTGAGCTCGTTCCAGGCCCTGATGCTCAGCCTCGCCGGCCGTGTCGGTGCGGGCAACATCGCCGGTGTCGGTATTGCCGTGACCCTCGGTGGCCCAGGTGCGGTGTTCTGGATGTGGGTGACCGCGCTGGTCGGCATGTCCAGCAGCTTCTTCGAATGCTCCCTCGGCCAGCTCTACAAGCGCTGCGATTCCGAAGGCCAGTTCCGCGGTGGCCCGTCCTATTACATCCAGCACGGTTTGCAAAAACGTTGGTTGGGCATGCTGATGGCGTTCCTGTTGCTGGTGACGTTCGGCTTCGCCTTCAACGGCCTGCAAGCTCACGCTGTGACGCACTCGCTGAACAACGCGTTCGGCCTCGACACCACTTACACCGGCATCGGCCTGGCCGTGCTGCTGGGTCTGGTGTTCATCGGTGGGATCAAGCGCATCGCCAAGGTCGCCGACCTGTTGGTGCCGGTGAAAACCCTGGCGTACATCGGCGTGACCATCTACGTGATCGTGCTGCAGTTCGACCAAGTGCCGGACATGCTGATGACCATCGTCAAGAGCGCCTTTGGTCTGGACCAGGCCTTCGGCGGCCTGATCGGCAGCGCCATTATCATGGGCGTGAAGCGTGGCGTGTTCGCCAACGAAGCAGGTCTGGGCAGTGCACCTAACGTGGCGGCGGTTGCAGCGGTCGAACACCCGGTTGCGCAAGGCGTGGTCCAGGCGTTCAGCGTGTTCCTCGATACCTTCGTGATCTGCACCTGCACCGCGTTGCTGATTCTGCTCTCCGGTTTCTACACCCCTGGCTTCGAAGGCGACGGTATTGCCCTGACCCAGAACTCGCTGGCCGCCGTGGTCGGTGACTGGGGCCGGATGTTCATCTCCGTAGCTCTGGCATTGTTCGTGTTCACCTCGATCCTCTACAACTACTACCTGGGTGAGAACAACCTGCGCTTTTTGATCGGTGAAAACCGCAAAGCGCTGATGGGCTATCGCGCGCTGGTACTGGTGCTGATTTTCTGGGGCGCCATTGAAAACCTCGGCACCGTGTTCGCTTTCGCCGACATCACAATGACCATGCTCGCGTTCGTCAACCTGATCGCGCTCTTCCTGCTGTTCAAGGTCGGCATGCGCATCCTGCGGGACTACGATGACCAGCGTGCTGCCGGGATCAAGACTCCGGTGTTCGACTCCGCCAAGTTCCCGGACCTGGATCTGGATCGCCAGGCGTGGCCGGCCAACCCGCCTGCCGCTGTCGGCAAGACTGAAGTTGAGCAGCAAGGCGTACCCGCAGCGCAACGCTAACAGGTGAATGACGGGCGCATCGCGTGCGCCCGTCAGTTAAAGTTCGAAAAACTGTGGGAACTCTTCCTTTCGGAGAATCTTCATGAATTCGTCTACCTACCCCGCCGCTCAGCACGTCATGGTGCTCTACACCGGCGGCACCATCGGTATGCAGGCCAGCGCCAACGGCCTGGCCCCGGCGTCCGGCTTCGAAGCGCGGATGCGTGACTATCTGCACAGCCAGCCTGAGCTGGTGGTACCGCAATGGCGTTTCCGTGAAATGTCGCCGCTGATCGACAGTGCCAACATGACCCCGACGTACTGGCAGCAGTTGCGTGAAGCAGTGGTCGATGCGGTGGATGTTCAGGGCTGCGACAGCGTGCTGATCCTGCATGGCACCGACACCCTGGCCTACAGCGCGGCCGCGATGAGTTTCCAGTTGCTCGGCCTGCATGCCCGCGTGTGCTTCACCGGCTCGATGCTGCCGGCAGGTGTAACTGACAGCGACGCCTGGGAAAACCTCGGCGGCGCGCTGGTTGCGCTGGGCCAAGGCCTGGCACCGGGCGTGCATCTGCACTTCCATGGCGAACTGCTGGACCCGACCCGTTGCGCCAAGGTACGCAGTTTTGGCCGTCATCCGTTCAAGCGGCTGGAGCGTCAGGGTGGCGGTGTGAAAGCGCCTTCGCTACCAACACAGTTGAACTACAACCAACCCAAAAAACTGGCGAACGTCGCGGTGCTGCCGCTGTTTCCCGGCATCGGCGCCGAGGTGCTGAATGGCTTGCTCGACAGCGGCATTCAAGGTCTGGTGCTGGAGTGCTACGGCAGCGGCACCGGGCCGAGCGACAACCCCGGGGTCCTCGCCAGCCTCGGCCGTGCGCGGGATAACGGCGTGGTGGTGGTTGCCGTTACCCAATGCCATGAAGGTGGCGTGAAGCTCGACGTGTATGAGGCAGGCAGCCGCCTGCGTGGCGTTGGTGTGCTGTCCGGTGGCGGCATGACCCGTGAGGCGGCGTTTGGCAAGTTGCATGGTTTGCTGGGAGCCGGACTCGAAGCTGCCGAGGTTCGCCGTCTCGTTGAACTCGACCTCTGCGGCGAATTGAGCTGACACACCACAACCACGTGTAGGAGCGAGCTCGCTCGCGATGGTCGTTAACGATAACGCCGGGAGCCTGGCACCCCGCGGCGCTCTCAGGCTTTTCGCGAGCGGGCTCGCTCCTACAGTTTCCAGCGCTCGGCATATAACTTGCTGTGTTCCAGCTATCCCAAGGCTGGAAGTCTTTATGCTCCACTCCCACCTCACCACCCTCAATGCCGTCTCCCTGGTTCTCGATGCCTTCAAGGCACAAGGCTTGTCCAGCGAAGCACTGCTGGCCGGAAGCGGCATCAGTGCGGCGGATCTGAACCGTGCCGACACGCGCATTACCACCAATCAGGAAATGCAGGTCTGCGCCAACGCTGTCGCGCTCAAGCGTGACATCGGCCTGGAACTGGGCCGGCGGATGCACGTCTCCTGCTACGGCATGCTCGGTTACGCCCTGCTCACCAGTGCCACCTTCGGTGACGCTTTGCGTCTGGCGATGCGTTATCCGGCGCTGCTGGGAACACTTTTCGAACTGAGCCTTGAAGACGATGGCGAACGCATCTGGTTCGCCGCCGCCGATTACCGCGAGAGCCCGACCATGGCGGTGTTCAACGCCGAGTTCTGCCTGGTGTCGCTGAAAGTCACCTGCGACGACCTGCTCGGCCATCCTTTGCCCTTGCTCGGCGCACGCTTCGAACATGCCGCGCCCGACTACGAGACAAGCTACGCCGAACACTTCGATTGCCCTGTGCACTTCGGCGCGCGCAACAATGCCTTCGCCTTTGACAAGTGCTGGCTCGACCAGCCGTTGCCGCTGGCCGATGTGATCACCCATCAGGCCATGGCCGAACGTTGTCGCAAACAGAACATCGAGTTCACCGGGCGCCAGGCCTGGCTCGGGCGGATCCGCCAATTGCTCAGCGCACAACTGAATGCCGCGCCCGGGCTGGAGGGGCTGGCCGAGCAAATGAATTGTTCGGCGCGGACCTTGCGCCGGCATCTCAAGGACATGGGTTGCAGCTACCAGGAGCTGCTCGACGAACTGCGCTTCGAGCAGGCCAAGAAAATGCTTTGCGAGGATCAATTGCCGATCTATCAGATTGCCGAAGCGTTGGGCTTCAGCGAAACCGCGAGTTTTCGCCATGCCTTTGTGCGCTGGAGTGGTGTAGCGCCGAGTCAGTTCCGGCCCTGAGGGCTGTAGTGACCGATCTGCCGTCATCGCGAGAGCTCCGCATTATCAAGGGGCGAATTTCGGTCAAATGTTTTGGCCGTATTGATCCCCTTTTGGCCTTTCCTGCCGTTCTCCGATTCGCCGTACGCCGCAACACTGGGGGCAACCGAATCAGCCCTGCGGAGAACAACAAATGCTGACGATCTACTCTGACGATCACCACCTGCACCATGGCCGCTGTGAACTCATCGACGGCCAACTCAAGCCGTGCTTCGAGATGCCATCGCGCGCCGATCATGTGCTGCAACGCGTGCAGAACCAAAACCTTGGCCCAGTCGAAGCGCCGAAGGATTTCGGTCTTGAGCCTATCGCCCGCATTCACAGCCGCGACTACCTCGACTTCTTCAAAGGTGCCTGGGCACGCTGGACCGAGTTCAACACCGACGGTGACCTGCTGCCCTACACCTGGCCTGCACGCACCTTGCGTGCGATCAAACCGACCAGCCTGCACGGCCAACTCGGCTATTACAGCTTCGACGGCGGCGCCCCGATCACCGCCGGCACCTGGCAAGCGGCGTACAGCGCAGCACAAGTCGCGCTCACCGCCCAAGCTGAAATCCAGCGCGGCGCCCGTTCTGCTTTCGCCCTGTGCCGTCCACCGGGACACCACGCCGCCAGCGATTTGATGGGTGGTTATTGCTACCTCAACAACGCTGCCATCGCTGCCCAGGCGTTCCTCGATCAGGGCCACAAAAAAGTCGCGATCCTCGACGTCGATTACCACCATGGCAACGGCACCCAGTCGATTTTCTACGAGCGAAGTGATGTGCTGTTCACCTCGATCCACGGTCACCCGGAAGCCGAGTTCCCGTTCTTCCTAGGCTATGAAGACGAACTGGGCGAAGGCGCCGGTGAAGGCTTCAACTTCAACTATCCACTGGCCGCCGGTTCAGGCTGGGATACCTGGAGCGCAGCGCTGGAACAAGCCTGCAAAGAGATCGAAAGCTACGGCGCCGACATCATCGTGGTGTCCCTTGGCGTCGATACCTTCAAGGATGATCCGATCTCGCAATTCAAACTCGACAGCCCGGATTACCTGGCCATGGGCAAGCGCATCGCGGCGCTCGGCAAACCCACGCTGTTCGTCATGGAAGGTGGCTATGCCGTGGAAGAAATCGGCATCAATGCCGTGAACGTTCTCGAAGGTTTTGAAAGCGCTTAATGAGGAAGTAGAAGAATGAAAAGTCTTAAGCGTTTTATTTTTCCAGCGCTGTGCGCCACGCTGCTCAGTGGCGCCGCCCACGCTGAAGAGCGAACCCTGCGCGTCTACAACTGGTTCGACTACATCACCCCCAAGGCCCTGGAAGACTTCAAGGCTCAGAACACCCAGACCAAACTGGTCTACGACATCTTCGACACCAACGAAGCACTGGAAGCCAAACTGCTGACCGGCAACTCCGGCTACGACGTGGTGGTGCCGTCCAATGTGTTCCTCGCCAAGCAAATCGAAGCCGGCGTATTCCAGCCCCTGGACCGTAGCAAGCTGCCGAACTGGAACCACCTCGATCCCAAGCTGATGAAGCTGATCGAAGCCAACGACCCGGGCAACAAATTTGCCGTGCCGTACATGTACGGGACCATCCTGATCGGCTTCAACCCGGACAAGGTCAAGGCAGCCCTGGGCGCCGACGCGCCGGTAGACAGCTGGGACCTGATCTTCAAGGAAGAAAACATCAGCAAGCTCAAGCAGTGCGGTGTCGCCCTGCTCGACTCGCCCTCGGAGATCCTGCCGCTGGCCCTGCAACACCTGGGCCTGGACCCCAACAGCAAGAAGCCTGCGGACTACGCCAAGGCAGAAGCACTGCTGATGAAGATCCGTCCATATATCACCTACTTCCACTCGTCCAAGTACATGGCCGACATTGCCAACGGTGACATCTGTGTCGCAGTCGGCTATTCCGGCAGCTTCTCGCAAGCCGCCAATCGCGCCAAGGAAGCCAAGAATGGGGTGGTCGTCGACATGCGTTTGCCGAAGGAAGGCGCGCCGATCTGGTTCGACATGCTGGCGATTCCGAAGGGGGCGAAAAACCCCGAAGACGCCTACACCTTCATCAACTACCTGCTACAGCCGCAGGTGATTGCACCGGTCAGTGACTTTGTCGGTTACCCGAACCCGAACAAGGACGCCACGGAGCTGGTCGACCCGGCGATCCGCAACAACCCGAACCTGTACCCGACCGATGCGGCGATGGGTACGCTCTACACCCTGCAACCGCTGCCGCGCGATGCCGAGCGCGCGCGGACTCGGGCCTGGACCAAGATCAAGTCGGGCACCTGATAACCGACGCGGGTTTATCCTGACCTGCGGTTGCGCAGGTCTTTTTTTTGCCCGCGATATTTATTTACCGCCAACGCCGCTATACCCGTCGCTACTTTGCAATGGACCGCGCACCGAACCTTCCACGGTGCCTGCTACCCTCACAAAGGACGTGACCATGACAAGTACCTCCAGCCCTTCGTCTGAAACCAGCCTCTCCTCTGATCAAGATGCCCTTCTCACCCAATTGGTAACCGGCCCCTCGATCAGGGAAGTCGCCACACATGCGCTGCAACCAGCCCTGAAAGCGCTGTACCCGAATCTGCAAATCGATCCCCGCCTGGCCATGGTGGTGACGCCGACCTGGATCTTGCACAATGGCAGTGTCGAGCCTGGGTCAAGGCGCTTCGAGTCGCTGACAGACGCACTGGTACGCCATGGCGTAGCGCGGACACCCGTGATCTACCTCGACGGCGAGCACTACCTAACGTTGCAACCCCAGGTGCAGACACCGGCGCAACTGCCCGTCAGCATCGATGCCATCGGGCGCCTGCTCAATGAGTTGGCGCCACTGCTGTTTGTCGCGTTTCAAGAGCAACAAGTCGATTACTGGAACCAGTTCACCCGCGCATCGGCTCCACGCTGGCAGGCACTGTCCAAATCCTTGCGCGACCTGTGGAACATCGAAGCCAACCCGGACTGGGACAGCGACCAGCACGCCATGGCCGGCAAGCTTTTCGCCTACCCGGACAAGAACGCACGTCGTGCGCATGACCCTTATCAGTCACGCGCCTGCCTGATTGACCTGGACGGCCAAAGCGGCGCGGCTTCGACGCACATTAACATCGTCGACACGGCGGTACTGATCGGGACGCTGGGTAGCCGTACCCTGGTTCTCACTCACACCATCACCCGTGGCTTCCAGGTGTTTGACTCCTTGCAGGAGCTGGGCGCGTCGTTGCTGGCGAACACCGATGGACAAGTACAGGGAAATGTCCTGCATTGGCGCTTGATCGAACCGCCGGGTAATTATTTCGACCACCTGGCGTGCAACCTGATAGCTCTACAGGCCGATGCAATCGGTGCGCTGGCCAACGACCCCGCGGCGGCAAACCCGGACCTGGCGCCCCACGTCAGCCGTACGACCAACGAACTCGACCCGACGGACAAACAGTCGTCCTCGCGATTCAATCAGGTCGAACAATCGCTGCCAGACTGGATGGCCGATGCGTCATCCACTGATCTCACCGCTTACAGCCGTCATCTGATGGATCTGGTGACGGTGCGCAATCAGAACGCCGGGCAGTCCTTTCTGGACGGGCTCAAGCCGATCCGCGAATTCGCGCTGGATCAGATGCGCGAAGCCATGCTCGCGCAACATGCCGATGCCGCACATCTGAACCTGGCGGACATCGAGATCGTGGTCGATAGCCTGGTGGTCTGGGGCAGCTTTGTGCCAATGGTGGACCCTGAGCGCACCACCCTGAGCCTGGTCGACCTGGCGCTGCAAAACCTGATTGCCCTGCCGCAAGGCAACAAATTCGTACGCAGTTCCAGCACCGCCGCGCTGCCGCAGTGGATGACGGTGAGCTATCTGGAGGAACTGATTACACGCGTCGACATCGGCCAGAACTACCCGGCGCTGATCAAAAGCAAACTGCTCGCCGACCCCGTGGAAACCCTGCGACGTCAAAACCTGTTCACCAGCCATTTGCGCGTCGAGTTACCGCTGCTGGCCTTGCAGTTGAAGATTCGCAAGCAGCATGGCATCGACGAAACCGGTTACCGCTATGTCGCCGCCGTGGTGCAAGTGCTCGACGCAAATCGTTGGGTGGATGGCCAGGAGATCGTGATTCGCCCACTGGCCTTCGAGCCAGGCTGGCGCATCGGTGGCGCCGTCGATGAAGTGACCAACATGTTCGTGATCGGCCCCCGGCAGATGGAGAAGGGGCCGTGCTTGCTTTACCGGCCAATGCTTGAGCAACCACTGAGCCAGTATCCAACGCCGGCCAATTTGGTCTACGCCATCAAGCACTCGCCGACGTTGCGCCATTCCGTTCTCGCCTGGCTGCCGGATGACGCCCGCGCCAACTACGCCAACTATGCGTTCACCGGGGACCGACCTTCGGTCTGGAGCCTCTCTCAAATGCTGGCCGACCCGCTGACCTCCCTGCAAATGAGCGGCCCGATTTCCCTCGGCTCGCGGGTCCTGAGCGGCAATTACCTGGCCGTCCTGTACAAGGCCAACGTCAATGCGCTGGTCGAACTGGCGCAGCGGCAATCGTTGTCCAACGCGCAAAATCGCTGGGCGGTTTTCAAGCGGACAGCCTGGACGCTGCTTAACGCGGCGCTGCCCTTTCTTGGTCGAACCGTCGGGACGGCCGCCTGGATCTGGCAAGTACTGGATGACTTGCAGCAAACCCTCGACGCTGCCGACAGTGGCGACCAACAGCAGCAGAAATCAGCCATGACCGACCTGTTGCTGACCCTGGCCATGGTGCTTGCCCATCACGCCAGTACGCGCAATCCGCCTGCGCGCAGGGCCCAGGAAAAGCCCATTGCAACAGCGATCGAGCACCCGGAAAAACCGGCCCGACAACCTGTGACCGTCGTGCAATTACCCGACATCGTCAGCGAGCCCCCTCCTGTGCAACATCGCCAGACAGTGGCAACCGATGCGGCCCTGGACCTGACAAAAACCTTGGATCAGTTCAAGGTCGTTCCACCTGATCAGCTCACACCGCCCGACAGTGGCAACGGCCTATATCGCCACCTCTATCGAAAGGGAAACGCTTGCTACGCACTGGTGGGCGAGCGCTGGTTCGAAGTTTCTGTCGAGGACACGGGTGAAGTGTCGATCATCGACTCTCGAAAGCAACCCCTGCGCAACGGCCCGGCACTGATCAGCAACCAACGGGGCGAGTGGTTCGTCGACACGCGCCTGCGCCTGCGCGGTGGCGGTCTGTCGAGCCGACGCAAGGCATTGAAACAACAAAACCGTGCACGTATCGCCGAACTCAAGAAGCAACTGGCCGAGTTTGACGATGAACGCGAGCGGGCGCGTACAGAGCTGACTGACGCCCACAACACCATGAAAAAATCAGTCGGTGACGAAGCACGGTTGGCCGCGCAAACGCAGTTCCTCGAGAAGCTCGAGCGACGCACCCAGGAATACGCCGCCCCTATCGAGCAGTTGAAATCGCTGAACCTGCTCGACACGGTGCCCAACTACCGAACCGCCATGGTCGAGATGCTCGGCACTCAGTTGTTCTTCAACCAGACGTGGCTCGATCAGCGCAATGCAACGTTTGCGCAGACCCTGAGGGAAACCCTGGCGCTGCTCGATGCCGAGCAAACGGCAGGCGGGACCGGTAACCCTGCGACCTATCGGAAAATGGTCGACCTGACCGAGGGCGTGATCGGCAAAATAGAGTTTGCCCAATCACGGTTCCATGACTTGAGTCGACTCGGTAAAGATGCCGCTGAAATGGCCAGTACCTACCGGGCAAAACTGCCTGCTTTCAGTGTTAACGATCTCAAGGCGCTCCAGGTTTCGCTGGCTCGCGACGTCTGCTTGAAAGAAGGCAACAGCGCCGCTCTGATCGACGCTCGGGGTGCATTCGAGCGCTTGCTCGATAACACCAACCTGGTCATACAGACCTCGCAAGAACTGATGCTGCAAAACAGTGCCTGGGCGGCCGGCGAACGTATCGAAGGCCTCAACGGCATGCTCGAACAGTTTGCCGCTATCGACCAGGCCTTCGAAGACTTCAGCCTCACCCACAAGGACGCGGTTCTGGAGCAACCGTTTAAACACGTACGTGCACGGATCAGTGAATTCCAGCAGGAAACCGAAGCCAATCTGGCGCAACTGCTACGCGAACAACGGCCGGTAGAACCCCGACCCGGCCCGTCAAAACCCGCCTCGGCATCGCGCAAACGGGTGGTCAAGACACGCTTCAAGGGTACGGTTGTGGGCGAAGTGCGTCCCTCGACATCGGGAGAGCCGATCCTGCTTGATGTGAAATCACCCTTGACCGGTAAAGTGATCGCCACCTTTCACGAAAAAACACCCGGCGTCTGGGTTGAGCGCGTGCAACCCAGACGTCGTCGGCCAGCGGCGCAAATACCGGACCTCGCCACACAAATCACTCAGGGTCAGGAGCTGCTCGATGGCGTGGAAAGCTTCATCCAGAAAACCGAAGCGAGCGCAAAAAAAGCCGGCCGCATCCCGGTGGAAATCGAAGAATTGTTCCAGCACAAAGCCGAACAGCTCGACAAAAGCGCGAAGACACTCGAGCAAACCCTGACCGCTTCGAATACGACCGACGCTGCGACAACATTGGGTGCGGCCTTGAACACGGCGCGTGATCGACTGTACGCCGAGGGCTACCGGATTCGCGTCCAGATGATCAAGCAACAGCCGCCCACGGCCGCCCGTATCGAATGGCTTTCGAGCAAAAATGAAATCGATGTCGTGCGCAGTGGTGAACGACGTCGACTCAAGGGCCCGCGCAAGGACTACCTGCAGGAATACGAAATTCGCGAGCGAAGCACCAAGCAACCGTTGTGGTACGCCCACTTTCACTACGCCGGTCCCGACACGCCTGTCGAAGCGTTTACCGCCGCCCATTTGAAACTGCGTGATCAACGGATGATGACCGGAGGGGGCGACCTTAATTCCGCCTCCAGCAGCCAGGTGATCGCTATCTATCGCAGCGCAATCAGCCCGCAACTGGCGCGCTCGCTGTTTTTTTCGTAAGCCGCTACGTCAAAAAGGAAAATGACGATGACAGACCACCCTGAGAATACCCAAACCCCCGGTTCATTAAAAAAGAGCCAAGTGAATTACCAGACCAGCAGAGGACCCACTGTCGATGGCGTCGCCACCCTGCTCCTGCGCCAGGCGCTGAAGGTGTTGCACCCCGAACGCGAGATCGACCCTGACCAAACCATGATCGGTACGCCGCAATGGCAGGTCCGCGACGGCACGCTCGTGGCCATGCCCACACAGTTCGAATCGCTGACCCAGGCGCTGGTCCGGCAATTCTTTACCTCTGCCACTGCCAATTATCTTGAAGGCGAACACTTCCTGACATTGAACCCCCTGGCCACGCCGGTGGTGCATCTGGATATCGATATTGAAGCCATTGCCGGGCTGCTCAATGATTACTCACCGCTGCTCTTCGTTGCCTTCGGCGAGCAGCAACTGGCGTACTGGAACCGCAAGGGACAGCAAACGGAACATTGGCGGGAGCTGTCCGAATCCTTGCGCAAAACCCTTGATATACAAAGTGTAGAAGGCTGGGACGCTGATCAGTGTCGAGTGGCTCAAGCCGTATCGCGTCATCCCGACAAACAGGAACGGGTGGCACATGATTCGGCATTTTCAGCTATTGAAGTCAGTCTGATCGACGTCGATACCGTCGATGCCCGTGGCACCACCCGCCATCTGGTATTGGGTGGAGCCGCCGTGATTACCGGCCGCTACGAAAAGCGTGATTTGTTCATGATGTACACCGTGGAAAACGGTTACGAAACGTTCGACTCCCTGGATCAGTTAGGTAAAACCTTGCCGAGCCGAATCGATGCGCAACCGCCAGGGCAGAACCTGAAGTGGCAACTGTTCGAGCCCGAAGGCAACTTTTTCGACCACATGGCCTGGGCCTTGATAGCCACTCAACTGGATGCCATTGCTGCGTTGACGGATGACCGCCTGACCAGCGAAGCGCACGACCCCATCACCTCGACGCCGTTGATAGAGAACGCCAGCGACCCGGAAAAACAGTCGCTTATCGCGCTGGATGATTCCATTCCTGACTGGCTGTTCGATGCTTCGGCCGCCGACCTGGATCATTACAGCCAATCGATCAATGCACTGGGCAGACTGTACAAATACACCGACAAAAAACTGTTCCGGATTGCGCCCATCACAAGTTTCGCCCAGCAGCGCATGCGCGAGGCGATCATTGCTGACAAACCATCCGCTATCGATCTGCCGCTGGATACACTCGAAATCACCATCACCAACAGCTTCGAATCCGGTGGTTTGACGCTGCCCAACCCACTTGATATCCACATCGAAACCCTGGGCGAATACGCCCTGCAAAACAGTGCACCTTATCAAGCGAGCCTACGATTCAAGCCGCCGCATGCCGTCCCCGAATGGCTGGAGGACACCTACCTGACAGAGATGGCAAACAAGGTCGATATCGGCCAGGCGTATCCCAAACTGATTCGCGACAAACTGATCGATGACCCCGAGCAAGCCCCCTTGCAGCAGCACTTCTATATCAGCCAACTACGTATCCTGTTGCCGCTGATTGCGCTGGAGTGCAAGGTCCGGCGTATTGGCGGCGTCGATGAACTGGGTTGTCGCTGCCTTCACGAATGGCTCAAACCGACACCGGGCCAGCAACCGGTGGTCATCCGCCCCCTGACCTTCGTCCATTCCGGGAGTACCGATGGCGACACCGTGACCAATATGTTCATCATCGGCCCGCGCCAGCCAGATGCCGGCCCTTGCCTGCTCTATCGCCCATTGTTCGAACAATCGTTGCTGCAATTCCCTTCGCAGCAAAACCTGCTGTACGCCTTGCATCAGCCGGGCGAGTTGAGGGACTCGGTGTTGGCGTGGATGCCCGACTCGACCATCAGCTTCAAATATGCCCAATACACATTTCCCGTGGGGTTTCCCAACCCATGGCTGGCCGCGCAGCTGCTCGCCGAACCCTGGACATCCACGGACTGGTCCGGTCCCATCGGACTCTCCTCGAAAGAACTGAGCGGCGCTGTATTCCCCGTACTGTTCAAGACCCATGCCCAGGCCATGGCCGAACTTGCCGACCGCCAATCGTTATCCAATGCTCAACGGCGTTGGGCCGTGCTTCGAGACAGCGGATGGGCGCTGTTCAACGTCGCCGCCAATTTTCTCAGTGGCCCGGCGGGCGCCGCGGTTTGGGTGTGGCAGAGCATCACTGAAGTCGAGCAGGCGCTGGACGCCCACGAACGCGGTGACGCGCACGCCCAATGGAGCGCCGTCGCCGACATGCTGCTGAACCTGGGCATGATCCTGGCCCACCACGCCGCCACGCGACGCAAAGCCGGCGCCGGAATTGAAAAACCAGCCGAGCACGACAGACCGCTGAAAACCGAAGTCACTCCGGCGATCAGGCCCACGCAGGTCACCGTGACACGGGCATCGACCTCTCTTATGGGCGACCTTGCGCCCAGCCACTATTCTTCACTGGAGCCCGGCGGCTCGGTGCCCCATCGCTCCGCCACGGCATTGGCGCTTTATCTGGACGGCCTGAAAGTCTCTGCCATCGATCTTGCGAACCCCGACCTGCTAACCCTCCCGCGCGACAACGCGAGCTTGTATCGCCTGGATGAAAACACCTACGCACAGGTTGGCGAACGCTGGTTCCGTGTCATGGAAAACGACGACCAATACGTGCGAATCGTTGACCCGCAATCACCCTTGAAAACCGGCCCGCAGTTGGTACATGACAAGCACGGACGGTGGGTTGTTGACACGCGATTGCGCTTGCGCGGGGGTGCCGGTGGTACCAGTCTGCAAAGCCGGCTCAAAGCACAACGCAAGGCAAAGGAGCAGCAAAAGAAACAACTGAAGGCTGAACTGGACACGTTCAAACGACAGGAAGCGACCAACAACGCCGCTCTGAAAAAAGCCCAGTTAGAGATGCAGAACGCAGCCGGGCCAGCGCATGAGCAGGCGACACAGCGCTACTTGGGCCACGTGGAGAAGCTGATTGTTGATTACGATCAGGCATTGAAAAACCTCGAGCAATGGCATCTGAAGGGTGGAACCGAAGGCTATCTCGGCGATTTGCAGCGCATGACCATCGAGCTGCAAAAAAACCTGAGTCTATGGTTCGTGCTCAAGCGCAACGTCTACGCAAAACTCACCCAACGGCTGGCTGAAGATACCGTCATCGATTCAAACGTTTTAATGCAGACTCACGTTGAGGGCGTCAGGCAGGCGCTGGCATTGAGTCAGGACATGGTCGCGCGCCTGCAACTTTCCAAGGTCTCCCTGGAAACCCTTGAGGCGGTTGGCAGTGCAGGCATCACCACCGGGCAAAGCCTGCGAAAACTGTTGCCTGCATTCACGTCATGGGACTTGAAGTCGAACGAGATCGGCATGTCCCATGAGGTGTGCATGCGGGGCACAACCATTGACGTTAACGAGCCGGCTCGTGAAGCGGTGGGCTTGCTGATTATCGAGGCAGCCACCGCCGCTCATCGGCATGCGGCATTGATGAGAACACCCAGTGGCGAGGATGCCACTTCGCTTCGCATCGACAGCCTGAGCAGGCTGATCGATATCTACGCCGATGCCGGTCAACGACTTGAAGACCTTCCCGGCGAATTCCCTGACAAGGTAGAACCCGATGAGATCAAGCGGGTAAGCCGCTTGATCGGCGAGTTCAGGCAACTGGCCCAGGAGCAGCTGAATGTGTTATTGCCTGTCGGAGGCGAAAGCGTCGCACCAGTCACGCCCAAACCTGCCGTTGCCGGACCCTCTCGCCCCGCCGGAAAAGTCACCAAGACCCGGCCCCGTGATCCTGCACCCTCCAAAGTCCCTGCTTCCACCGAATTGGACCTCGAGGAGGTTCTGCCCACCCGGCCAAGACCCGCTCCACAGCCAATACTCGACGATATCGACACCCTCGACGAGGCCCTGACGCTGAAGGAGGGTGTACAGGCCTTTATTGATCGAACCCGCAAAGACGCCCACAAACCTAACCGTATTCCGGCGGATATGCAGGACTTGTTCGATCAGCAGGCCCAACGACTGGAACAAACCGCCGCCAGTGTCGAACGGGTCATGGCGCGTATTCGGGCGACCGGTGCAACACTGCCTCCGGTGGGCAACTTGAGTTCGGAACTCAATAGCGCCGCCGTCCAGTTACGCGCTCAAGGCATCGGTATTCGCGCCAGCCTGCTCAAGGATCGACAGCCCCGACAGGCGTATTTGCAGTGGCTGCTGGACAACAATCAGGTCCGGATCGTCAGGAACGAACAAGGCCGGATTAAAACCAAAAAGCGCCAGGACTATTTTCAGGAGTATCAGGTGCTCGACATTGGCAACCAGAACAAACCGCTGTGGCTCGCCCATTTTCACTACCAGTCCCTTGAAGCCCCGCTGGAGCAATACACCGCCGCGCACCTGAAAATCGCCGAACCACATCTGCAACAGTTCACTGCCGAACGTCGCGAGGCAATGACCACGTTGACGCCACTCGACTATGTACTGCGGCGCATCAGCGACCCGTCACTGTTCTTCAAGCTCGAAGCGCAACGCTGATCCAGGAAAACAGGCGGGTTGATCGCCCGCCTGTTTCAGCGAACACGCCATACCGACCGCAACCGCTCCAGCGCCGCCTCGATCGACTGTTCGGGCACCGCCGCGAAGCCCAATACCAGACCGGCACGTTGATCAATGGGAGTAATGGATTCCGGCAGCCAATAGCTGCTCAAACCGTTGATCTCGACATCGACACTGCGCGCCAATTCGATCAGTTCCTGTTCGCGCGCCACGCTTTCGACCGGCACGGTCATGTGCAGCCCGGCAGCGACTGTGGGCAACGGGCCAACGCCGGGGATATCCAGCGGCCAACCACTGAACAGTGTATTGCGCCGACTCAGTGCCGCACGGCGCATGCGACGAATATGCCGCTGGAAGTGTCCGGCCGCCATGAATTCGGCCATGACTGCCTGCGTGCTGACCTCGGAGTGGCGCACATCCACTGCACGACGCTGGGAAAACGCGTCCACCAGCCCCATTGGCAACACCAGATAACCCAGGCGCAGTGCCGGAAATGCGACCTTGCCAAAAGTGCCGACATACAACACTCGCCCGTGATGATCGAGTGCCGCCAAAGGCGCCAATGGCGCACCGCTATAGCGGTACTCGCCATCGTAATCATCCTCGACGATCCAGCCTTGGGTGCGCTCGGCCCAGGCCAGCAACTCCAGACGGCGAGCGAGGCTCATCACCACGCCAGTCGGGTATTGATGTGACGGCGTGACGTAGGTCAGGCGGCAATCACTGAGCCCCGCCAGCTCATCGCAGTCGATGCCCTCGCTATCCACCGCAACCCCGTGCAACCGCGCGCCGGCCACGGCGAACGCATGACCCGCCGCGCGGTAGCCCGGATTCTCAATCGCCACCCCATCGCCCGGCTCCACCAGCAACTGTGCACAAAGGCTGATTCCCTGCTGCGCGCCACTGGTGATCAAAATTTGTTCAGCCGTGCACTGCATACCCCGCGAACTGCGTAAATACGCGGCGATCATCCCGCGCAAACGTGCATCGCCTGCCGGGTCGCCGTAGCACAGTTGTTGAAAATCCGGCTTGCGCCAGAAAGCCGCATTCAGCTTGGCCCAGACGTCGAATGGAAACAGATCGAACGCCGGAACACCGACTCGAAATGCCCGGGGCGGACCGCTCGGCGGACTTGCCAAATGGTTGTTCTTGACTCGGGTCAGCGCGTCGTTGTGGATAACTTTGCTGGATGAATTCACAGGTAAATCGAGCCGATCTGTGGATAAGGTTGTGGGTAACCCTGTTGAAAACCCTGTGGATACTTTTGTGGATAGTTTTTTTGCCGGCACGGCTGCCTGGGGCAGTTGCGCGACATAAGTCCCATCGCCCACCCGCCCTTCGATAAACCCTTCGGCGTACAACTGATCGTAGGCGCGCACTACGCTGTTACGGGAAATTGCCAGCGCGGCTGCCAGATCACGACTGGCAGGTAGACGCGTACCGCTAGCCAGTCGCCCGTCCAACACACGGGTGCGCAATGCCTGGTAGAGCTGACGACTCAGCCCTTGGCGACGATCAAGTTCGATACCTGCCGGGTTGAAGGTCAGGGACAGTGATTCGCTAGTCATCACAATGGACCTATGAAATTGGTCATTAATGGCTCTTACAACAGACCAATAGCCTGCCTAGGATGCAGACATTCGCCAAGGAAAATATCTCCATGTACACGCCACGTGCTTTTGCCATCGACGAATTGTCCCAACTGCATGAACTGATCCTCGCCACCCGTCTCGCCATATTGGTGACCCACGGTGAAAGCGGCCTGCAAGCCAGCCATGTACCGGTGCTGCTGCATTGCGAACAAGGCTCGAACGGCACGTTGTACGGGCATCTGGCCAAAGCCAATCCACAGTGGAAAGACCTGCGCGACGGCGCCGAAGCCCTGCTGATTTTTGCCGGTGCCGACGCCTACGTCAGCCCTGGCTTCTATCCGAGCAAGGCCGAACACGGCAAAGTCGTGCCAACCTGGAACTACGTCGCCGTACACGCCTATGGCCGAGCCGAAACGTTCAGCGATGGAGGGCGGCTGCTCGACATCGTCAGCACCCTCACCGATCGTCATGAAGCTGGCCGCGCCCAGCCGTGGTCAGTGGCCGATGCCCCCGCCGATTACATTGACGGCATGCTCAAGGCCATCGTCGGTTTCGCCATTCCCATCGACCGTCTGGAAGGCAAGCGCAAGCTCAGCCAGAACCGCAGCCCCGCCGACATCGCCGGAGTGCGCAAAGGCCTGGCCGCCAGCCCCGACGTCAACGACCAAACCCTCGCCCAATTGATGCGCTAAGGAAATCACCATGAGTCAGATCGACATTCGCCAAGTCACCGCCGGTGATCACGCGGCATGGTTGCCGCTGTGGCAAGCCTACCTGCGCTTCTACAACACCGAACTTGCGGATACCGTCACTCAAAGCACCTGGCAGCGCATGCTCGACCCGAGCGAACCGACCCACGCCGCCCTCGCCTGGGCCGATGACAAAGCGGTGGGCATGGTGCACTTTATCTACCATCGTTCGAACTGGGCCATCGAAAACTCCTGCTACCTGCAAGACTTGTTGGTGGTCCCGCAAACCCGTGGTACCGGCGTCGGCCGCCAGTTGATCGAGTTCGTCTACACCACAGCCAAGGCCGACGGTTGCAACAAGGTCCACTGGCTGACCCACGAAACCAACGCCACCGCGATTCGGCTCTACGAGCGCATCGCCGAACGCCCCGGTTTCATCCAGTTTCGCAAAGCCATCTAGGTTCAAGGAGAACAGCATGTCGATTTCACTCGCCGACTGGAAAGGCGTTCCGCCCCCCACGACTCAACTGATCGAGGGGCGTTACATCCGCCTGGAAAGACTCGACCCGGCGCGCCACGGCGACGGCCTGTTCAAGGCCCTGCAAGGCCCGGGCGCTGACCCGAAGTTGTGGGACTACCTGCCTTACGGCCCCTTCCCGGAGCGCAACGTCTTCAACGACTGGCTGAACAACCACGCGACCAGCAGCGATCCGTATTTCTTCAGCGTGATCGACCGCGCCAGCGGCGAGGTCCAGGGCATTCTCAGCCTGATGTCCATCGTCCCGGCCCAGGGCCGCATCGAAATCGGCCACGTCACCTTCGGCGCCCCGATGCAGCGCTCGCCGAAAAGCACCGAGGCGGTTTATCTGCTGGCCAGAGAATCCTTCGCCCTCGGCTACCGTCGCCTGGAATGGAAGTGCAACAACGCCAACGCTCGCTCCAAATATGCTGCCGAGCGTTTGGGCTTCAGTTTTGAGGGTGTGTTTCGCCAGCACATGGTGGTCAAGGGACAGAACCGGGATACGGCGTGGTATTCGATCCTGGATTCGGAGTGGCCGGCGATTGGTGCGGGGTTTGAAAAGTGGCTGAGCGATGAGAACCAGACCGGTTCGGGGCAGGTGAAGTCGTTGGTGGAGTGTCGCGGGTAATCGACACCCCCTTCACTGATGGGACACAGGGTTTCAGGCACGGATTTGCAGACATAAAAAAAGGGGAGCACATGCCCCCCCGAGGTTTAAAGCGTTGAATCGAGGCTGTTAACTCAGCCTTCGATCTCGATCAGGATTTCGCCCGGGTTCACCCGGTCGCCCTTGGCCACGTGAATGGCGGTGACTTTGCCGGCGATGGCTGCCTGGACTTCGGTTTCCATCTTCATCGCTTCGGTGATCAGCACGGCCTGGCCTGCCTTGACGGTGTCGCCTTCCTTGACCAGCACATCGACGATGTTGCCCGGCATGGTGGTGCTGACATGGCCCGGCGCGCTGGCCTGCTTGCGCTTGCTGCTGCCGCCACTGACGAACTCGTTGAGCGGCTCGAACACCACTTCTTCCGGCATGCCGTCGATGGACAGGTAGAAGTGACGCTTGCCTTCGGCCTTGACGCCAACACCGGTGATGTCGACGCGATAGGTTTCGCCGTGAACGTCGATGACGAACTCGGTCGGCACGCCTTCGCCACCGGCAGAGGCCACGCCACCCGCTTCAGGAATCGGCAGCAGAACCTCTGGCGTGAGGGTGCCAGCAGCGCGTTCCTCGAGGAACTTGCGACCGATGTCCGGGAACATGGCGAAGGTCAGTACGTCTTCTTCAGACTTGGCCAGAGCGCCGATGTCGGCACGCAGCTTGGCCATTTCCGGTTTGAGCAGGTCGGCCGGGCGAACATCGATCACTTCTTCGCTGCCGATGGCCTGGCGACGCAGTTGTTCGTTCACGGTGCCCGGCGCCTTGCCGTAGCCGCCTTGCAGGTACAGCTTCACTTCGTTGGTGATGGTCTTGTAGCGCTCGCCGGCCAGCACGTTGAAGAACGCCTGGGTACCGACGATCTGCGAAGTCGGGGTCACCAGCGGCGGGAAGCCGAGGTCTTCACGAACGCGCGGGATTTCGGCCAGCACTTCACTCATGCGGTTGAGCGCGCCCTGCTCTTTCAACTGGTTGGCGAGGTTGGAAATCATCCCGCCCGGTACCTGGTTGACTTGAACACGGGTGTCGACGGTGGTGAACTCGCTTTCGAACTGGTGGTACTTCTTGCGCACCGCATAGAAGTACAGACCGATCTCTTGCAGCAGCTCCAGGTTCAGGCCGGTGTCGAACTCGCTGCCTTTAAGGGCGGCGACCATCGACTCGGTACCCGGGTGGCTGGTGCCCCAGGCGAAGCTGGAGATCGCGGTGTCGATGTGATCGGCACCGTTTTCGATGGCCTTCATTTGGCACATCGCGGCCAGGCCAGCAGTGTCGTGGGAGTGAATGAACACTGGCAGCGATTGCTCGGCTTTCAGAGCCTTGACCAGTTCACCGGTGGCGTACGGGGTCAGCAGGCCAGCCATGTCCTTGATCGCCACCGAGTCGCAACCCATGGCTTCCATTTGCTTGGCCTGGTTCACGAACGCCTCGATGGTGTGCACCGGGCTGGTGGTGTAGGCGATGGTACCCTGGGCGTGCTTGCCGGCGGCTTTCACCGCTTCGATGGCCACGCGCAGGTTACGCACGTCGTTCATGGCGTCGAAGATGCGAAACACGTCGATGCCGTTGACCGCTGCCTTGGCCACGAAGGCTTTGACCACATCGTCGCTGTAGTGGCGGTAGCCCAGCAGGTTCTGGCCGCGCAACAGCATTTGCAGGCGGGTGTTAGGCAGCGCGGCGCGCAACTGGCGCAGACGCTCCCACGGATCTTCTTTCAGGAAACGTACGCAGGCGTCGAACGTCGCGCCGCCCCAGCACTCCAGCGACCAGTAGCCGACTTTGTCGAGCTTGTCGCAGATCGGCAGCATGTCTTCGGTGCGCATGCGGGTGGCGAGCAGCGATTGGTGGGCGTCGCGCAGGATAGTGTCGGTAACGTGGATTTGCTTGCTCATTGTTCTATTCCTCACAGGCCTGCGTGGGCGGCGATGGCGGCGGCGATAGCCAGGGCCAGCTCTTCGGGTTTGCGCTTGATCGAGTAGTTGGTCAGTTCAGGGTGGCTCTCAACGAAGCTGGTGTTGAACTGGCCGCTACGGAATTCCGGGTTACGCAGGATTTCCTGGTAGTACGCGGCGGTGGTCTTGACCCCTTGCAGACGCATGTCATCCAGGGCGCGCAAGCCACGGTCCATCGCCTCTTCCCAGGTCAGCGCCCACACCACCAGTTTCAGGCACATGGAGTCGTAGAACGGTGGAATGGTGTAGCCGGTATAGATCGCCGTGTCGGTTCGCACGCCGGGGCCACCAGGAGCGTAGTAACGAGTGATCTTGCCGAAGCTCGGCAGGAAGTTGTTTTTCGGGTCTTCGGCGTTGATCCGGAATTGCAGGGCGAAACCACGGTGGTGGATGTCTTCCTGTTTAACCGAAAGCGGCAGGCCGGAGGCAATGCGGATCTGCTCGCGGACAATGTCGATGCCGGTGATTTCTTCGGTGATGGTGTGTTCCACCTGCACCCGGGTATTCATCTCCATGAAGTACACCTCGCCCTCGGCGAGCAGGAACTCCACAGTGCCAGCGTTCTCATATCCCACGGCCTTGGCTGCGCGCACCGACAGATCGCCGATATAGGCGCGCTGTTCCGGGGTCAGCTGTGGGCTTGGGGCGATTTCGATCAGCTTCTGGTTGCGGCGCTGGATCGAGCAATCACGTTCGAACAGGTGCACCACGTTGCCGAAGCTGTCGCCAAGAATCTGCGCTTCAATGTGCTTCGGATTGACGATACATTTTTCCAGGAACACTTCCGCCGAACCAAAAGCCTTGGTGGCTTCGGAAATGACCCGTGGGAAAGCCTGTTCGAGTTCTTCACGGCTGTTGCAGCGACGAATGCCGCGACCGCCACCACCGGAAGTGGCCTTGAGCATCACCGGGTAGCCGATGCGATCGCCTTCGGTCAGGGCTTCTTCGATGCCCGACACGTTGCCTTCAGTGCCCGGGGTCACCGGTACACCGGCCTTGATCATGCTGCGACGGGCTTCGGTCTTGTCGCCCATGCGGCGAATCACTTCAGCCGACGGGCCAATGAACTTGATCCCGCGTTCGGCGCAGATCTCCGCCAGCTCGGCGTTTTCCGAAAGGAAGCCATAGCCGGGGTGCAGTGCATCGCAACCGGTTTCCACAGCCAGGTTCACCAGCTTGCGCGGGTTCAGGTAACCGGCCAATGGCTCGGCACCAATGCTGTGGGCCTCGTCCGCTCGCTTGACGTGCAAGGCATGACGGTCGGCATCGGAGTAGATCGCGACCGAGCGAATGCCCATTTCGGCACAGGCACGTACGATTCGTACGGCAATCTCACCACGGTTGGCGATCAGGATCTTTGTTATCACTTGGAGTTTCCCTTGAGCCGGTGGTACCCACGACCTGTTAAACCCAGGTCGACGCGTGACCAAATGTTTCAATTTGGTCGCAGGCCCACACTAGCGCTCACAAGGGATTAACAAAAATGAATAATTATTGGGTCATGCATAAGTAAAGACTTATAGTTGATTCATCAGCCAGCGACGAGAGTGATCAAATTATGCGTAAGTCATTGATGCGCATGACTTTACGGCAATTGCAGATCTTCAACGAGGTCTGTGATTTGCGGTCGTACAGTCGCGCGGCCGAGGAAATGTCGCTCACACAACCTGCCGTCAGCCTACAGATTCGTCAACTTGAAGAGCTGATCGGCCAGCCTTTGTTCGATTACGTCGGCAAAAAACTCTACATGACCGAAGCGGCTGAAGCGTTACAGCGGGCCAGTCGGGATATTTTCGGGCGCCTGGAAAACCTCGACATGCAGCTGTCGGACATGCAGGGTTCGTTGCAGGGGCAATTGAAACTGGCGGTGGAATCCAGCGCCAAATATTTCGTGCCGCATCTGTTTGCCGCGTTCAAACGCCAGCACCCGGAAGTGAACCTGCAACTGACGGTGGTCAATCGCGGTCAGGTCATTCGACGTTTGTCGGACAACCGCGATGACCTGGTGATCATGTCCATGGTGCCTCAGGACATGGGCCTGGAATTCCTGCCGTTCCTGAACAACCCGATCGTCGCCGTGGCGCCACCGGATCACCCGCTGTGTCATATGGGGCCGCTACGCTTGCAGGATCTCGAACCCTACACACTGCTGCTGCGTGAGCCAGGTTCTGGGACGCGGCTGGCGTGCGAAGAATACTTCAAAGAGAAACGCGTGCACTTCAACCAGACTCAGGAAGTCTCGTCTGCCGAAGCCCAGCGAGAATGTGTATTGGCAGGCCTGGGCGTTGCGCTGTTGACGCGCCACGCCCTGAACCTTGAACTGGCAACCGGTGGGCTGATCGAGCTACCCGTCGAAGAGCTGCCACTGTTTCGCAGTTGGTGCCTGGTGCAGGCCAAGGCGAAACGGCTGTCACCGGTGGCTCACGCCTTCCTGGCGTTTATCCGTAGTGAACGGATTCAAATCAGCGCGCTGGTTGAGCGTTTCGACGGGAAGTCGAGGGAGTTGCCTGCCAGAAGTTGAGTTCCAACTCCGGAAAATCGCCAATTTCGGCCAGTAGCTGACGGCGTTCGCAGCGATCTTCGATGGCGCGACGGAATTCCATGCGGCGCTGATCTTCTTGCTGACGACGGGTTTTGACAGCGCTGTTGCGTTCTTCGTAGGGCATGGCCATTTCGAGTCTCCCAAGGCGAGTACGGGAGTTTCAAGATAGGCGCGGGGGATGACGGTTTGGCGGCTTGGGGGTTACAAACTGATGAAAATTGCGGTGTATTCGAGGCCGCCATCGCGAGCAAGCTCGCTCCCGCATTTGATTGCGCACGCCGCAGAACCTGTGGGAGCGAGCTTGCTCGCGATAAGGTCGGAACGACCTTCCTGCAATCTCAGGCCAGAATCAATCGTCCAGCGCTTTCACTGATTTGGGCGACAACCGCAAGCTGCGCAGGCTGCGCTTGACGCTCTTGAGGTGGTTGACCAGGCTCGGGCCGCGCGCCATGGCCACGCCCATCGCCAGCACGTCGATCACCACCAGGTGGGCGATACGCGAAGTCAGCGGCGTATAGATTTCAGTGTCTTCATGCACATCGATCGCCAGGTTGACCGTCGACAGCTCGGCCAATGGTGTCTGGCTTGGGCACAAGGTGATCAGCGAAGCACCACTTTCACGCACCAGGTTCGCGGTGATCAGCAGATCCTTGGAGCGCCCGGACTGGGAAATGCAGATCGCCACGTCGGTTGGCTTGAGCGTCACGGCCGACATCGCCTGCATGTGCGGGTCGGAATACGCCGCAGCGGTGAGCAGTAAGCGGAAGAACTTGTGCTGGGCGTCCGCCGCGACCGCACCCGAGGCGCCGAAGCCGTAGAACTCGACACGCTGGGCCTGGGACATCAGCGTCACCGCCCGCTGCAATTCCAGCGGATCGAGTTTCTCGCGAACCTCCATTAGCGTATGCAGGGTGGTGTCGAAAATTTTCAGGCTGTAGTCAGCGACCGAATCATCCTCATGGATCGCAAACTGGCCAAAACTTGCACCTGCCGCCAAGCTCTGGGCCAGCTTCAGCTTCAGGTCCTGAAAGCCGGAACAACCGATGGCACGGCAAAAACGCACGATGGTCGGTTCGCTGATGCCCACGCTGTGGGCCAGGTCGGCCATGGAACTGTGCATCACGGCCGCAGGATCAAGCAGCACGTGGTCGGCGACCTTGAGCTCCGACTTGCGTAACAGGTGGCGAGACTGGGCGATGTGTTGCAGCAGATTCAAAGGGCTGGACTCTTTGTTATTGGCAGGTGCCGGGGATGTAGCACGCTTGTAGTTATACTACATGAATCGGCTTTTTGCCTGCTCAATGCGTTACCGAATCCCTCGATTTCAGGTGCGGACACCTCATGTAGCCCTCGTCGACAGATGTAAACCAGTGATCGATCAGGCCCACAAGAAAACGATAACCTCCGATCGAGCCACTGGAAGTTCAGATAACGACTAATAACAAATAAAATCAAACATACAAACTTACATAGTCCCCGAATAAGTATCACCAAAAACAAAGCTGACCTTGCTACATTAATTGCGCAGGAGCAAAACAACTTATTCAAAAGGAATTAAATACAATGAGCATTCAAACAAAAAACTGGACTGTACAAATTGACCGTATGCCTGGCGCTGCTTCTTTTCGAGTATTCGGCACTGTAACCGTTGCCAACTCCGGAATTACACCCAAGCTGGTATTAAGCCAGGTACAGGACACCCCTTTTCTGCCTCTGGAGCTGGTCCTTGAGCGTACTGCTGATATTTCACTGCCGGTTTTAACAGACAAAATAGTAGAATACAAAGTACTTGGAAACCACGCTCCAACCAGCGTTGGTATCTTTTACAACGGCGGATTACTGCATCACATCGATAAGGTTCTAATAACCGACTAATTAGTTTTCATCCCTACGTAACACCGGGCCTCCCGCCGGTTAACTATTACCGTCGGGAGGCACGATATTACGATAGCAATTCATTCGACGCGTGGCGCTCTTAGCAAGGCTGCCAAGCTTTGCGCCTCCACCGGCCGACTGATCAGGTAACCCTGAACCTCGTCGCAGCGCTCACTCTTGAGAAACTCAAGCTGCTCCTGCCGCTCCACGCCTTCCGCGACGACCTTCAAAGACAAGCCATGAGCCATGGCAATGATCGCCCGGGTGATCGCCGCATCCTCGGTGCCTTCCCCCAGCCCCCGGATAAACGCCTGATCGATCTTCACGTAATCCACCGGAATCCGCTTGAGGTAACTCAGAGACGAATACCCCGTGCCGAAATCATCGATGGCCAGCTTCACCCCAAGATCACGCAATTGCTGGAAGGTCGCGATGATATGTTCGACGCTATCGAGCAACTGGCTTTCAGTGAGTTCCAGCTCCAGGAGGTGTGGCGCCAGCCCGGTCTCTTCCAGCACCTGCCGCACCAGACTGACCAGCTTGCCTTGGCGCAACTGATGTACCGACAGATTGACCGACACCCGGATCGGCTCAAGCCCTTGTCGCTGCCACTCACAGGCTTGCCAGCAGGCCTGACGCAGCACGAACTCACCGATTGGGCCGATCAATCCGGTTTCTTCAGCCAGGCCAATGAAATCCCCCGGCGGTACGCGGCCCATGGTCGGATGATCCCAACGCACCAAGGCTTCGGCGGCATTCAACCTGCCAGTGGCCAGGCATAGCTTCGGTTGGTAAAACACCTTCAGTTGTTTGTCTTCGATGGCTTTGCGCAAGTTGTTTTCCAGCTGTAAACGCTCCAACGTGCTGGCTTGCAAGCTGTCGGTGTAAAACTGGAAATTATCGCCACCCAGGTGTTTGGCGTGCTGCATTGCCATGTTCGACTGACTGACCAGTGCCGATATTTCCCGCGCGCTGTCCGGCAACAAGCTGATGCCCATCGACGCGCTGAGCACCAGCTCATGCCCGTCAATGGTCACCGGCAAACGCAACTTGTTCGCCAGACGAGTCGCCACCCTCGCCAGGCTCGAAAGGTTGCCGTAGGAATTGAACAGCACGGCAAACTCATCACCGGAAAGGCGCGCGATGGTGTCTGCTTCAGGCAATGCATTCACCAGTCGCCGGGCCATTTTCTGCAACAACTGATCGGCGACTTCATGCCCCAGGCTGTCGTTGAGTTGCTTGAACCGATCGAGATTGATGTGCAGCAACGCCAGGCTGCGATAACCGCCCTGCCGCACTCGTTGATGAGCCTCGTTGAGTCGTTCGCGAAACATCGCGCGATTGGCCAGACCGGTAAGTTCGTCGTAATGGGTCAGATAGCGCATGCGCTGTTCGGATTCTCGACGAGCCGAGAGATCAGCGAAGAAGCCCACAATATGGCTTACATTTCCCCGGACATCGCGCACGGCATTCAGTTGCAGCCATTGCGGATACATCTCGCCGTTCTTGCGGGTTTCCACCAATTCGCCCTGCCAGCTACCTTGCTGCTCCAGCGCCTGATGTATAGCGGCGTAATGCCTACGCGCATCGCGACTGCATGGCAACTCGACGACATTGCGTCCGATCATGTCGTCGATGTCATAACCGGTCACCCGACTGAAGGCTTGATTGATCGCGATCAGGACGTAGTTCGGATCGAAAATCACGATCCCTTCACTGGCCGCCTCGAACACGGTCGCCGCCAATTGCCGCTGCTCTTCCAGGCCTTTGCTGGCGCTGATGTCGCGGCGAGTGCCAACCATGCGAATCACCCGGCCGCTGTCGGCACGCTCGACTGCCCGCCCGCGGTCCTCGATCCAGACCCAGTGACCGTCGCCATGCCGCACGCGATACTCGATTTGATAGTCCTCAGTGCGGCCCTTCAAATGCTCGATCAGCGCCCTTTTCAGCGCAGGAAGATCCTCGGGGTGAAGCCGCGGCTTAAGGTGACGCAATATCGCCGTGACCTGTTCCGGCTCCAGGCCGAACAATTCCTGAATTTGTGTGTGATGGACTTCGTCGGTTTGCAGATTCCAGTCCCACAATCCCAACTCGCTGGCCTTCAATGCCAGCGCCAGGCGCGCCTCACTTTTGCTCAATGCCTGGTTGGCGGCGTCCAGTTCCAGGCTGCGCTGAGCGACTCGGTTTTCCAGGTCGACCTGGATCTCTCGCAATTCGTCCTCGGCACGTCGGCGCTGTTCTATCTCCTTGGCCAGCTTCTGATTGAGCTGATCACTGCAGCTTTGCGCCTGCTGCAGATGCTCGATCAGTGCCTGATTCTGAAAGCGTCGCATCAAGCCCCGATCGATCAATCGATTGACTTGCCAGGCAACCACGCTCAATGCACCGAGCAGGATCAGCCCGAACCAGCCCCAACCTTGCTGCTGTTCGTCAGCCCCCCAAAACATATAGGCGATGGCCGGCAACAGGCAGGGCAAGGTGAATGACAGGAAGGCCGGCAAGCTGACCGCATAAGCCACGCTGGCCGAGAGCGCTGCGGCACCGATGAGGCCGAAGACCCAGGCTTGCTGAATGAAGTTATCGGCGGGAACCAGGGCGATGCCGGCACCGGCCAGGGTCAGACCGGTGAGGCCGGAGCCCAGCAAAAACATCCGCCGCCAGATGGGGTGGGCCTGACGGTTGGGAATGGCCGAATCAAAGGCTGCGACCTGAATCACCCGCAACGCCACCAATGACAACAACCACACCAGCCAGACACTGACAAGGAAATAGCGCTGCGGGCTCCAGAGCAAACTTGCACAGACCAGGCCATTGATCAGCATGAACAACGTGGGCAGCAGCGAGCCTTGATACAACAGGCGCGTGCGTTCGACCGCCATTTCCATGGCGTACTGTTTACGGATCACCCGGGGCTCCACAGTGGGGCCCGACAGGTCGAAGCTGAGGGTCATAGGCGATGTTCTTGTTCTTATAATGATGAGCATGTGCCCGAAACTGCTCGGAGCATACACAAGCAATTGCCCGGACCAAACTGCTGCTGATCAATAATTCGCCAATTTTTTCGGACGCCGATGCCGCTGAAAATGCAGAAGGCACGCCCCGCCAATGCCTGCAGCCGATGACTGACCGGTCGTCCTTTGCATAACTTTCATCGGTTAAAGCGAAGCGGGGTTTGCCCGGTGTGTCGCGGCCCCCTAGAATGCCCCGATGCGCGATGATCTCTCCCTTCTGCTGAACTCCCTCAACGATGCCCAACGCCAGGCCGTAGCGGCCCCCGTGGGTCGTCAGTTGGTCCTGGCCGGTGCTGGTTCCGGTAAAACCCGAGTGCTGGTGCACCGTATCGCCTGGTTGATCCAGGTCGAAAACGCCTCGCCCCACTCAATCCTGTCGGTGACCTTCACCAACAAGGCCGCTGCCGAGATGCGCCAGCGCATCGAGCAGCTGATGGGCATCAACCCGGCCGGTATGTGGGTTGGCACCTTCCACGGCCTGGCGCACCGCCTTCTGCGGGCACACTGGCAGGAAGCGGGCTTAAGCCAGACCTTCCAGATTCTCGACAGCGATGACCAGCAGCGGTTGGTCAAGCGGGTGATCCGCGAGCTCGGCCTGGACGAACAGCGTTGGCCGGCCCGTCAGGCCCAATGGTTCATCAACGGCCAGAAAGACGAAGGCCTGCGCCCGCAACACATTCAAGCCAGTGGCGACCTGTTCCTGGCAACCATGCGCGGTATCTATGAGGCCTACGAGGCCGCCTGCCTGCGTGCCGGTGTCATCGACTTCTCCGAATTGCTGCTGCGCGCACTCGATCTGTGGCGCGATCACCCAGGCCTGCTCGCTCACTATCAAAAGCGTTTCCGGCACATTCTGGTAGACGAGTTCCAGGACACCAACGCCGTGCAATACGCCTGGTTGCGCCTGTTGGCCAAGGGTGGCGACAGCCTGATGGTAGTGGGCGACGACGACCAGTCGATCTACGGCTGGCGCGGCGCGAAAATCGAGAACATCTACCAGTATTCCGAAGACTTCCCGGACGCCGAAACCATTCGCCTGGAGCAGAACTATCGCTCCACCGCCGGCATCCTGAAGGCTGCCAACGCCTTGATCGCCAACAACACCGGGCGCCTGGGCAAAGAGCTTTGGACAGACGGTGGCGACGGAGAAGCGATCAACCTGTACGCCGCCTTCAACGAGCACGACGAAGCACGCTACGTTGTCGAAACCATCGAAAGCGCGCTGAAAACCGGCTTGTCTCGAAGCGATATCGCGATTCTGTACCGCTCCAACGCCCAGTCGCGGGTTCTAGAAGAAGCCTTGCTGCGCGAGCGCATTCCCTACCGCATCTATGGCGGTCAGCGCTTCTTCGAACGCGCCGAAATCAAGAACGCCATGGCCTACATGCGCTTGCTCGAAGGCCGCGGTAACGATGCTGCGCTGGAACGGGTCATCAACGTACCGGCCCGTGGCATCGGCGAGAAAACCGTCGAAGCGATCCGCGACCATGCGCGCCACAGCGATGTGTCGATGTGGGAAGCTATGCGCCAACTGGTGGCCAACAAAGGCCTGACCGGTCGTGCAGCCGGTGCCCTCGGCGCGTTTATCGAGCTGATCGAGAACCTCGCCGCCAAGTGCATGGAAATGCCACTGCACCTGATGACCCAGACCGTCATCGAGCAGTCGGGGCTGATCGCCTATCACGAAGCGGAAAAAGGCGAGAAAGGCCAGGCCCGGGTAGAAAACCTTGAGGAGCTGGTCAGCGCCGCGCGCAACTTCGAGAACAGCGAAGAAGATGAAGACCTGTCGCCATTGGCGGCGTTCCTCGGTCACGCATCGCTGGAGGCCGGCGACACGCAGGCCGACGAGCACGAAGACAGCATCCAACTGATGACCCTGCACAGCGCCAAAGGCCTGGAGTTTCCTTACGTGTTCCTGGTGGGTATGGAAGAAGGCCTGTTCCCGCACAAGATGAGCCTGGAAGAACCCGGCCGCCTGGAGGAAGAGCGTCGCCTGGCCTACGTAGGCATCACCCGGGCCATGCAGAATCTGGTGATGACCTACGCCGAAACCCGACGCCTTTATGGCAGCGAGACCTACAACAAGGTGTCGCGCTTCGTACGCGAAGTTCCGAAAGGCCTGATTCAGGAGGTGCGGTTGTCCAACAGCGTCAGCCGTCCGTTCGGCGGCAACCAGTCGATGAGTGGCAGCAACCTGTTCAGCGGCAGCGAGATTCCGCAGACCGGCTTCAGCCTGGGCCAGACTGTGCGCCACTCGATCTTCGGTGACGGCGTGATCCTCAACTTCGAAGGCGCCGGAGCTCAAGCCCGAGTGCAGGTGAACTTCAGCGAAGGCAGCAAGTGGCTGATGCTGGGGTATGCCAAACTGGAAGCAATCTAGCCTTTCTGTGCTGGCCTTGACTGATCCTGGAGGCGCAAACACATGGGCTCAGGCTTTTTTTCCTCCTGGACATTCTGGGCCCTGTTATCCGCGGTATTCGCGGCAATGACCGCCATTTTCGCGAAAGCCGGCATCGAAAACGTCAACTCCGACTTCGCCACCCTGCTGCGTACGATAGTGGTATTGGTCAGCCTGGCCTTGATTTTGTACGCCACGGGCCAATATCAGTCCTTGGGATCGATCTCTGCGAAGAGCTACCTGTTCCTGCTGTTGTCGGGCCTTGCCACCGGTGCATCGTGGATCTGCTATTTCCGCGCACTCAAGGTCGGTCCGGCGTCACTGGTTGCTCCAGTGGACAAACTCAGCGTGGTGCTGGTGGCTGTCCTTGGCGTTGTCCTGCTGGGTGAAAAACTCGACTTGCGCCAATGGGGCGGAATAGGCCTGATCACGGCCGGGGTGGTCATGCTTGCCCTGCGACGCTAGGCAAGCGTCCTACAAGCCCTGTCCACTCATCTGACAGATCAAAGTCAAAAGGCCTTATTGCACGGACTGGAGCTGAACACGACCTGTCAGGCAAAAGCCCGAAACACTCTGCCGCTAGCCAGCAACACTTCACCTGTGCAACATGGCGCGCGTGCCTTCCACAAATGGGAATTCCCTTTATGAAACGTTTTCTTAGCATCGCCATGGCGTTGTGCATCGGCCTGACGATGAGTCTCGACGTCAATGCCGCCAAGCGCTTCGGTGGTGGCAAAAGCGCAGGCGCTGCGCCGACTCACCAGACCAGCCAGATGGCTCCTTCTTCTCCAGGCATGGGCGGCGCTGCGGCGACCGCTGGTGCTGCCGGTGCCGCTGGCGCTGCTGCCAAGGCCGGTGGCGCTTCGCGCTGGCTCGGCCCACTGGCCGGTATCGCGGCCGGTGGCCTGCTCGCATCCATGTTCATGGGTGACGGCTTCCAGGGCATGCAGATCTTCGACATCCTGATCATGGCCGTCATTGCGTTCCTGGTCTTCCGTTTTATCGCCGCCCGTCGTCGCAAGCAGCAGGAGCAGTACGCTCCGGCTGGCCACGCGCCGATGCAACGTGAGGCGTTCGAACAAAAGCCTGCCGGCGGTTCGATCTTCGGTGGTTCGGCAGCGCCTGTTGCCGCTCGCCCGGTGATCAACGCCCCAGCCTGGTTCAACGAAGGAAACTTCGTCGAAGCGGCACGCAATCACTTCCAGTCCCTGCAACAGCACTGGGACGCCAACGAAATGGACAAGATCGCCGAGTTCGTGACTCCGCAAATGCTGGAGTTCCTCAAGCGTGAACGTGCTGACCTGGGCGACGGCTTCCAGTCCACCTACATCGATAACCTCAATGTACAGCTGGACGGTGTGGATGATCGCGCCGACAAGACCATCGCCACCCTGACCTTCACTGGCCTGTCGAAAACCTCGCGTTTCGACCAGGGCGAAGTCTTCAGCGAAAGCTGGAACATGGAACGCGCACAGGGCGAAAACCAGCCTTGGCTGGTGGCAGGTATCCGCCAGAACGGCTGATCCCGCGCAGAACTTCACTTGCTGTAAACAAAACCCCGGCTTAGGCCGGGGTTTTCTATTTCGCGGTTGCATCTATAGCAAGCTACTGTATAAACCGCCCCATATAAACCGCGCCATACAAGCAAGAGGATCCCGGACGTGGAAGAAATCATCGAACAACTGCGTGAAGCCAACGAACCGGTACCGGTCCCCTTGGAGTTGCCCGACGAAGACCTGCTGGTCGAAATCGAAGAACAACTGTTCATCGACATTCCGTTCGTCTTCAGAGAGTTTCTGCTGACCGTCAGCGATGTGGTCTACGGCAGCCTGGAACCGGTCACCGTAACCGACCCGCAATCCCACACCTACCTGCCCGACGTTGCCGCCAACGCCTGGGACGCTGGCGTCGATCGCAGTCTGATCCCGATCTGCCAGGACGGTGATGACTACTATTGTGTCGAAGAAGACGGCACCGTGGTGCTTTGGCAGGCCGAAGAAGAGCTGATCGCCGAAGAAACCTGGGAGTCAGTGTGGCACTGGGCACGGGACGTCTGGCTGGAAAGCTGATCCAGTCAACGCCGCAGGGTGGTCAATGCCCGGACGACTCCTTGTGATTGTCGAGGGTTTCCAGCAACGCCACCTGCATCCGCGTATGCACACGAATGAACCAGCGCCACAACAGCGCCGCCACGGCGGCCGCGACCACGGCGATCAGTACCAGCAACTTGTTGGTCGGCAGAATACTGGCCGACAAGGCTGCCAGCAGAAAAAAGATCACCAGCAGCGACAGGATCGGGATCACTTCGGCGATCACCCGGCGCACTCGCTGCGTGTGGCGCCCGGCCATCTCCGGCTTCACGCCCATTTCCGCGAGCAACATCGACAGCGCCTTTAGCTTGCGGTACGCCGCAATCAAAAAAGGCAGCGATAACAATAGCGCTCCGCCCCAGATCAACGCCTTTTGCCAGCTAGGATCGCTGATCCAGCCTTGCAGGTAAGCCGAAATGCGTTCGGCGAAGTACGCGCCCGAAAAGAAGATCGCGATCACCAGTGCCAGATTGACGCCCACCTGCAGCAAGATCCTGCGAATCATGGATGCCAGTAATGCGCCCTCACCCTGCGGCTGGATGCTGCGCAGCCATTCGCCATACATCCCCAGCACCCGTCCCAAGCGTTCTGGCATCGCACTGGCGAGCTTGATCGACAATGGATCGGCCGCACGGATCAGATAAGGCGTCAGCAGGGTCGTGATCACCGAAACCGCCACAGCCACGGGGTATAAAAAGTTACTGGTGACCTGCAACGTCATGCCCAGTGCCGCGATGATGAAAGAGAATTCGCCAATCTGTGAAAGACCCATCCCGACTCGCAGCGATGTACGTCCGTCATTGCCGGCGATAAATGCACCAAGGCCGCAGGACAACATCTTGCCGAGCACCACGGCTACGGTGATTACCGCGATTGGCCAAGCGTACTGAAGCAGGATTGCCGGATCGAGCATCAGCCCGATGGCCACAAAGAAAATTGCACTGAAAAGATCGCGAACCGGTTCAATCAAACGCTCGATTTTCAGCAGTTGCCGGGATTCCGCCATGATCGCGCCGATCAGGAATGCACCGAGGACCATGCTGTATTCAAGCTTGACCACCAGCAGGCAGAAGCCAAAACACAGGCCCAGCACCGTGATCAGCAGCATTTCGTTGCTTTCGAATCTGGCGACGTAGGCCAACAGCCGCGGCACCATCAGGATGCCAATGACCAAGGCGACGATCATGAACAGCGACAGTTTGCCGACCGTGGAAAACACTTCGCCGGAGCTGACCGTACCGCTGACTGCGATGCTGGACAGCAGCGCGATGATGCCGATGCCCAGAATGTCTTCGACGATCAGCACTCCGAATATCAACTGGGCAAACCGCTCGTTTTTCAGCTTCAGATCATTGAGCGCCTTGACGATGATGGTGGTCGAGGAAATCGCCAGGATCGCGCCGAGGAACAGTGAATCCATGGTGTTCCAGTCGAACCAGCGACCAATCTCGTAGCCGATCCAGATCATCAGCACGATTTCCAGGAATGCCGCGATGAATGCCGTGGCACCGACCTTGAACAACTTGCGCAGGCTGAACTCCAGGCCCAGGCAGAACATCAGGAATATCACACCGAGCTCGGCCAGGGTCTTGATGGTTTCTTCGTCGTGGATCAGGCCGAATGGCGGGGTGTGCGGGCCAATGATGAAACCGGCGACGATGTATCCCAGTACCACCGGTTGTTTCAGGCGATGGAAGACCACGGTGACCACGCCTGCGATCAACATGATCACTGCCAGATCCTGAATGAAACTGATGGCATGCATGGCGTGAGACTCCCTGGGTGGTATTGCTCGATCCCCGGACGCAGGAAAAGTCTGATCGAGCAGAACAAAAATCGGAATTGCACGTAGGAAATGCCCTTGAGGCGGGGCTTTTTTGCAGGGTAACACCGCGACTTCTGGCAGAAAGGCGGTGCAATATATGGAAACAGATCGATCCGGCGTGACGGCGACCCGGCACCCGGCGTCCCGATAACTGTTGGTTTGAAAAAAAACCGCCGAGGCACCCGCAGAGGTGCATCCCTCAAACCTGGCCTTGACCCGTGAGAATGCTATGGAACCCGGAAACGCCCAGCTGTCGATGACGGTATTGATGACCCCCGACATGGCCAATTTCTCTGGCAATGTTCACGGCGGCACCCTGCTCAAATACCTCGACGAAGTGGCCTACGCCTGCGCCAGCCGTTATGCCGGCCGCTATGTGGTGACCTTGTCGGTGGATCAGGTCATTTTCCGTGAACCGATCCATGTCGGCGAACTGGTGACCTTCCTGGCCTCGGTCAACTACACCGGCAACACCTCCATGGAGGTGGGCATCAAAGTGGTGACCGAGAACATCCGCGAACGCTCTGTGCGCCATACCAACAGTTGCTTCTTCACCATGGTCGCGGTGGATGAGCAGCGTAAACCTGCATCGGTACCACCGCTGCAACCGCAAAACAGCGAAGACAAGCGCCGCTATATGCAGGCCCAGCAGCGTCGGCAGATTCGTCAGGAGCTGGAAAAGCGCTATCAGGAAATCAAGGGCGACGCCTGAGCTGGTCTGTCAGGCTGATGGTGTTCGTTAGATAGCCATTCGCGAGCAAGCCCGCTCCCACACTGGATCTATGCAATACCGAAGATCAAATGTGGGAGCCTGCTCGCGAATGGGGGCAACGCAGAATCAAAGGCTGATCGAGGTCGCCTCGAACCGCACCCGCGGATGGGAAATCCGGTCCTGAGCCCGAACCAGTTCCAACTCGTAGCTGGCACAAGCCTGGGTTTCCAGCAGCACTTCATGCACCGCCGAGGCCGCGAACTCGAACGCGGCCACCAGGCTGTCGCCCAGCAGCACACGCGCCAGGAACAGGCCGGACGTCAGATCGCCCACGCCCACCGGCTGACGCGGGAACGCCAGCAACGGGCGTTGCAAATGCCAGCTGCCTTCGGCCGTCACCAGCAGCATCTCGAAGACCTCAGCAGACTTGCCTGGGTAGTCCAGATGCTTGACCAGCACCGCTTTCGGGCCGCGCACCAGCAATGCACGCGCCATTGCCAGGCAATCGAACAGCGATTGCGGCTTGCGTCCGGAGAAGCTATCCAGCTCCAGCTGGTTCGGGCACATGAAGTCCGCCACGGCGGCGGCCTCTTCCAGCAGAAAATCACTGACCTCCGCCGGAACACTGCAGCCCTTCTCCGGATGCCCCATGACCGGGTCACACAGGTACAGCGCCTTGGGATTCATCGACTTGATCCGCTCCACTCCCGTCAGGATCGCCCGGCCCTGGGCCGCACTGCCAAGGTAACCGGAGAGCACCGCATCGCAGTTGCCCAGCTCGCCAATCGCCGCGATGCCTTCGACCAGGTCAGGTATCTGGTGCGGCGCCAACACTTCACCGGCCCACTGACCGTACTGGGTGTGATTGGAGAACTGCACAGTGTTGAGCGGCCAGACATTCACCCCGACCCGTTGCATCGGGAAAACCGCGGCACTGTTGCCGGCGTGACCGAATACCACGTGGGACTGGATAGCGAGCAAATGCGGTGTACGTTTCATGCGGTGGATTTCCGTAAAACGATTGAAATTCTAGCCGCGCAGTATGCGACTAAACGCAGCCTGTACGACAGACCAGCGACACAGTTAAGCTGACACTATCTTGTTGGAGCACCCTGTTGATGCTGACTCTTGGAAATATATTCGTGCTGATGCTGTTCGCCACTGCCGGCGCATGGCTATGGCACAACCACGGCTTGCGCGAGCGCGCGCTGGAGCGGGTCAAGCAGCATTGCGGCAAACTCGGGATCGAGTTGCTCGACGGCAACGTGGCCTTGAAACGAATTGCGTTCATCAGGGATGCCAGTGGTCGGCGACGCCTGGCCCGTGTGTATAACTTCGAATTCACCGTGACGGGCGAAACCCGCCACAACGGTACCATTACCCAGTTCGGCGCTCACAGCGCACAGATTGAGCTGGCACCCTACCCGGTCCCGTTCGACGAAACCGAACCAGTGGTCGAAGTGGCGAAACCTCGCGCGGAAGTGATCGAGCTGAGCCAGTGGCGTCAGGAACACACCAAGTGGCGACCTTGAGCCATTAACCCGATCCGGATCGACATGCTGCCAGCTCACGCTGCAGTCGTTCTGCGTTCTGCGTTTCACTGAAAATCAACTCGATACGCGAATCCTGCCGCCATTCACTGGGCTGCCAGTCCAGCACCGAGTTATCCACAGCGTTCGCCGAGGCCCACCCGTGGGCGCTGTGGATAACCAGCTTCGCCCGCTTCCAGCCAAGGCAGTCAAGCCACCGGCCAACCAGAGCGGCATCAAACACCTGGCTTGGGTGCCAACGCCATCCGATGCTCCAGCCTCCGTCCTGTTCCTGACTCAAGCAAATGGGCAACGCGGGATCACTCCAGACCGCCGGCAGCTGCGCCAATCCCTTGGGCAAGACGAAGTTACCCACACCTGCCAGCGCTTTGGCATGCAGCCCCGGCAACTCGCTCAAGGGTAAAGCCGCCTGTTGCGTCCAGCACAGGGGGAGCGGCGGCAATTGCCCGGTGATTCGCTGGCGGCTTTCTTCTTCGAGCCCTTCAGACTTGTTCAACAGTAATAATCCCGCATAGCCCAGCGCCTGCTGTTGAACATCCGGCAGCGGTTTGCCCGCAGCGAGCGACTGGGCATCCAACACCAGCACACAAGGCTGGACAGCCAACACGCCTTGCCACGGCGCTTCGCTCAATTGCCTGAGCAGCTGCGCCGGATGCCCCAGCCCCGAGGGTTCGATGAACAGCCGATCCGGTTGTGCCTTGCGCAACAAGCGCCCAAGACCAATCTGAAACGGCGCACCGTTGACGCAACACAAGCAGCCCCCGGCCACTTCCCCCAGTGCGATACCATCGGCGTCCTGGGTCAGAAGCGCAGCGTCGAGACCGATCTGGCCAAACTCGTTGATCAACACCGCCCACCGCTCGCCAGCCGGGCGCTGGGCCAGCAGGTGCTTGATCAGGCTGGTCTTGCCGGCACCCAAGGGGCCGGCAATGACATGGGTGGGGATATTTTGCAGCATGGTTGATGATTTCTGAGGAGGTGGTGGATGCGGTTGATTGGCTTGGCGTTGCTCCTGGCACTCGTTTCAAGCGAAACGCTGGCCCAGGCTTGTGTGGTTCATAGCCAGGGCGAGCGACTTGATGTCCAGGTTTGCCAGCAGAACCGCAACATCCCGCCAAAACTCTTCGCCGATGGTTTCTGCCAACCGAACCTGGCTGGGCAGAAAGTCGACGTGCAGTATGTCGATCAATGTCCCGGCGGCGCATTTGGAATCTGCAGCAACGCCCAAGTCGCCAATATGCCCTACCGACAGGATATTCACTATTACGGCGTTGCCACCGACGCGGCGTATTTGCAGCCGTACTGCGAGGCCCAGAACCAAGGCGCCTGGATCAGGCCCTGAAGCGCCAGCAGAGGATCAGGCAGCTTCTTCGTACCAAGGGCCGAATGGATCAGGCAGCAAATGCCAACCCTCTACGCCCAGCGCCATTTCCTCATCGGTCAGCAGGCATGCGTCCAGCTCGGCCGCAAGCTGCGTGAAGTCGATGTTCTGGCCGATGAAAACCAGTTCCTGACGACAGTCCCCGCTGTCAGCGCTCCAGTTTTTCATGATCCCGGCGGTACTTTCTTCGTCTTGCGGCCATTGGTTTTTCGGTACGAACCGCCACCAGCGGCCGGCGAAGCCATAGCGCATCAAACCACCGGCCTGAGACCAGCTGCCGGCATCCATGTGCTTGCTCGCCAGCCAGAAAAAGCCCTTGGAGCGCAGCAGTTTGCCGTTGTCCCAAGGACCGTCGATGAAATTGAAGAAACGCTGAGGGTGGAACGGTCGGCGAGCCCGGTAAGCACTGGAAGCAATGCCGTATTCTTCGGTTTCCGGCACATGTTCGCCACGCAGCTCCTGCAACCATCCCGGTGCCTGGGCAGCCTTTTCGAAGTCAAAACGACCGGTGTTGAGAATCTTGTTCAAGGGAATTTCACCCATCGACATCGCAATGATTTCCGCCCTGGCGTTGAGCCGTTCAAGTATGGCGATCAACTCCTCACGCTGGTGGCTGCTGATCAAGTCGATCTTGCTGAGCAAAATCACATCGGCGAACTCGACCTGCTCAATCAACAGATCGGTAATCGAACGTTCGTCTTCCTCCCCTAGTGTTTCTCCTCGGGAAGCCAGGCTTTCGGCAGCCTGGTAATCGAGCAAGAAGTTCATGCCATCGACCACCGTGACCATGGTGTCCAGACGTGCGATGTCGTTGAGGCTCTGGCCGTTTTCATCGCGGAAGGTGAAGGTTTCCGCCACCGGCAGCGGTTCGGAAATACCGGTGGACTCGATCAGCAGATAGTCGAAGCGACCCTCCCTGGCGAGTTGGCTCACTTCCTCCAGCAAATCTTCACGTAACGTACAGCAAATACACCCGTTACTCATTTCCACTAACCGTTCTTCAGCCCGGTTAAGGCTGACATAGCGCTGGACTTCGGTGCCATCGACGTTGATTTCGCTCATATCGTTGACGATGACTGCAACCCGCAAGCCATCGCGATTACGTAGTATGTAATTAAGAAGTGTACTTTTTCCGGCACCAAGAAAGCCGGAGAGAACGGTCACGGGGAGTCGATTGGACATCTGCATATTCCTCACAGGGGTGCCCGGTCGCTGTGTCGGGCCTACACAATGTTATACTGTAACAATACAAATAAACCATCCTCTCTTGCTCAGCAGGGCAAACGACAGATGCTGAACGCCGCCGCCCTCGTGAGAAAGCCCATGCGCAACGCCCTTAAACCCGTATTGATCATGCTGTCCCTGCTGGTTGCTGCCGACGCGATGGCACAGATCCAGAACCTGGCCAAGTGCACTCGCAGCGCCAACCTGCTGGCCTGCGTGGATGCTGATGGCAACACCTACAGCGTCAATACCGCCGGAAGCACGATCTATTTGCGGGGTTTCGAAGTGGCCGGAAAACGCTATTGGGCACAGACCAACAGCCGCTACGGCCAGCTTACGTTTTTCACCGGTATCGCTTCCGACGGCGAGGCCTGGGTTGGCTACAACCGACGCGTCGGCTGGACCACAATCAACCGGTTTTCCAGCTCCGGCGGTAGCAGCGCCAGGTTCACCTGCAGCCGGATCGCTGGCTGTTAGGCCGGCTGTTTTTCTGCTCCTACTGCCAGGCAAATGACGTCTGTGCATGATGACGACCGACTCATGAAAAAGGCATCGCTGATCTAATTGTTATGATATAACATCTTATATAAGCCCCCACGATGGACCTGCTCATGAATGCGCTGACTCTGCCGGATATCGCCGCGCAGGCCTCACGCCAAGCCCTGCCACTGGAGTGGGTGGGCATGTGCGGCATTGCTCTTCCCATTTTGTTTGATGGCCAACGACTGAATGCAAAGGCCGATGCTGGCGTGAGCCTCGACGATGGCAACGCGCGTGGCATTCACATGTCACGACTCTATCTGGCGCTTGAATTGTTGGAACAGGAAAGCCTTTCAGCGGCTTTATTGCGGCGGGTTTTGCAGCGTTTTCTTGAGAGCCATGAAGGGCTGTCCAGCAGCGCTCACTTGACCCTTCACGCCGATTTGTTGCTGAAAAGGCCAGCGCTAATCAGCCCATTGGCGGGCTGGAAAAGTTATCCGGTGACCATCGAAGCGCGTTTGAAAAACGCGATGTTCCACGTGGAACTAAAAATCGACCTGCCTTATTCCTCAACCTGTCCGTGTTCCGCGGCCCTTTCTCGACAGTTGATTCAGCAGCAATTCGTCGATGATTTCGCCAACACGTCACTGCAACACGCTGAGGTTTTAGCCTGGCTCGGTTCCACCAACGGCATCGTCGCCACACCTCACAGCCAACGCAGCAGCGCAAAGTTACGCGTACGGTTGGCTGACTTTCTGGATGAGTTACCTCTGATTGCCGTCATCAACGACGCCGAAGCCGCACTCGGCACCGCCGTTCAAACAGCAGTAAAACGCGCCGACGAACAGGCCTTCGCCCTCGCCAATGGTCAGAACCTGATGTTCTGCGAGGACGCCGCACGCCGCTTGAACCTGGCCCTGAAACGTTCCACGGGCATCAATGCCTTCCACATACGTGTGATCCACGCCGAAAGCCTTCACGCCCACGACGCCGTAGCCGAAAGCCGATTCAACTGGGAGGCAGCATGATTGCTTGCCATGCCTTGCGCTGGGGCGTACCAGGACAGCCACTCACACCAGCGCTGGACTTCGAACTGCCGAAGGGCAGCTTGACCGCCATCATCGGTGCGAACGGGTCCGGTAAAAGCAGCCTGTTGAAGGTCATCGCTGGCCTGCAGAAACCCTTGGCCGGAAAGATACGTCTGGGTGTTCCAACCAGGGGCGGCGTGTCGTTCCTGCCTCAGCAACAGCACCTGGACAGGCAATTCCCGATCAGCCTTCATGCATTGATCGCCGCCGGTTTCTGGGGCAACAGACAATCAGCGGAAGTCCGCAGCCAACGATTGAAAGCCATCCTCGAAGACTGGTGCCTGAACGGCCTGGAAGATCGCCCCCTGATGGCCCTTTCCGGCGGTGAATTGCAACGCGCCCTGCTCGCCCGATTGAGCCTGACAGACGCACCCGTGCTGTTGCTCGATGAGCCCCACGCGGCCCTCGATGAACTCGGTCAGGCATTGCTCTGGAAACACATACACGATTGGCACCTCGACGGCCGGACACTGGTGGTCGTTTGCCATGACCTCACCGCTGTTCGCGAGCACATCCCACATACATTGCTGATCAAAAGCAGCGGTTGTGTATTCGGCCCGAGCGCCGAACTGATCCGCCAACAACCTCAATCGCAGGTGGCCTGATGATCGCTGCCGCGCATCTCTGGCTACCGTTCCACGAATTCGTCTTCATGCGTCGGGCGCTGCTCGGTGGTTTGCTCCTGGCGTGCAGTACAGCGCCTTTGGGGGTGTTCCTGATCCTCAGACGCATGAGCCTGATCGGTGATGCCGTCGCCCACGGCATCCTCCCCGGTGCGGCGTTGGGTTTCTGGTTTGCCGGGTTGAGCCTCCCTGCGTTGACCATCGGTGGCCTCGGCGCGGGCCTGAGCATGGCAGGCCTCGCAGCCTGGATTACGCGACGCACCGGCCTGCGAGAGGACGCCAGCCTCGCGGCGATCTACCCGATTTCCCTGGCCGGTGGCGTGCTGATTCTCGGCATCGCCGGCAAACGCCTGGACCTGTTGCACCTGCTGTTTGGTTCCGCGCTGGCAGTCGACGGCCCGACCTTGACCGGCATGCTTTGGGTCTCGGGCCTGAGCCTGATGGCCATGGCACTGATCTACAAACCACTGCTGCTCGACACCCTCGACCCGCTTTTTCTGCAAACCGTCAGCCGACTCGGTCCACTGGCCCACGGCGTGTTCCTGACACTGGTGGTGCTGAATCTGGTCATCGGTTTCCAGGCGATCGGTGCATTGATGGTGGTCGGCTTGATGATGTTGCCTGCCGCTGCGGCGCGTTTCTGGAGTCGCCGCTTGCCAATACTGATCGTCGTCGCCGCCGTGCTCGGCAGCCTCTCGGTATGGCTCGGTTTATTGATCTCGTTCTATTACTCGCTGCCCAGTGGCCCGGCAATCGTGCTGGTGGCCGGCGGTGGATATCTGTTGTCCGTGGTGTTTGGGCCGGTGCACGGCTTGCTGCGCCGCCCGCCTTTGCTCACATCCCAATGAGGTGTTAATCGATGCGCGCTTTACTTGTGCTGTTCAGCTTGATGGTGTCGATGTCACTGTCTGCCGCCGAAAAACTTCAGGTGGTGACCAGCTTCAGCATCCTCGCCGACATGACCCGGCAGGTCGGCAAGGATCACATCCAGATCACCAACATGGTCGGCCCGGACGCGGATGCGCACACGTACGAGCCGACACCGGACGACGCCAAAGCGCTACTCAAGGCCAGGCTCATCATCAAGAACGGCCTGGGTTTCGAGCCCTGGCTGGATCGCCTGGTGACAAGCACAGAGACTCGGGCGGCGGTCATCAGCGCAAGCCACGGTGTCATACCCCGTAGCCTGGATGAAGACGGTAAAACCGTTCCCGACCCGCACGCCTGGCATAACCTGGCGAACACCGAGCTGTACATCACCAACATCACCAAAGCGCTGATCGCCGCTGACCCGGCGAACACCGCCGACTATGAGCGCAACAGCCAGCTGTACCTGAAACAGGTCTACGCCCTGCTCGCCGAAGCCAAGGCCAAACTCGGCTCACTGCCATCGGGCAACCGCAAGGTCGTGACGTCCCATGATGCCTTCGGTTATCTCGGCCAAGCCTACGGCATCGAGTTCATGGCGCCTCAAGGACTCTCAACCGAGCGCGAGCCTTCAGCCGCCGAAGTGGCCGCACTGATTACCCAGATTCGTCAGGCCAAGGTCAAGGCGGTGTTCATGGAAAACATCAAGGACGCCCGCCTGCTCAAGCAGATCGCGGATGAAAGCGGCGCGCAGATCGGCGGCACGCTGTACTCCGATGCCCTGGCGGCGAGTGGTCCGGCCGGCACCTTCACAGGGTTGTTCGAGTACAACCTCAACACCCTTTACAACGCGTTGAGCAAGCCATGATCCGCAAGAACCCTTCTGGAGATTTACCGCTGATTGCCGAATCGGCCTACGTCGACAAGACGGCGATCATCTGCGGCAAAGTGGTAATCGGCGAAAACGTGTTCGTCGGGCCTTATGCCGTGATCCGTGCTGACGAAGTCGATGACTCTGGCGACATGCAGCCGATCAGCATCGGCGCCAACTCGAACATCCAGGACGGTGTGGTGATCCATTCCAAATCTGGTGCGGCGGTGACCATTGGCGAGTTCAGTTCCATCGCTCACCGCTCGATCGTGCATGGCCCCTGCACCGTGGGCAATAGAGTGTTCATCGGCTTCAACAGCGTGCTGTTCAACTGCGTGGTCGGTGACGGTTGCGTGGTGCGGCACAACTCGGTAGTTGATGGTCGCGACCTGCCTGAAGCTTTCTACGTACCTTCCACCACACGGATCGGCCCCAACACCGACCTCTCGCAATACCCGCCGGTGAGCGTCAGTGCTTCGGAATTTTCCGAAGATGTGGCGCGCACCAACGTCGACCTGGTACGCGGCTACAAAGCCCTGCAAAACGAGTTCTGAGCATGAGTAGCGTGCTGATTCGCAATGCCCGCGTTGCTGGAACTGGTCGCGGAGCAGATTTTGCCGACCACCACACTGGTGGCCAAAACCAGCCATCGCGTCAGGATAAAGTGCCTGGCACGACAAACGTCTTAATGAAGCACCCCTAAGGTTTATGCGATAACGCTCGTTAGAAGCACCAGAGTACGCCGACCATGATCCAGATCACCCTGCCCGATGGTTCATTGCGTGAGTACGATCAGCCTCTGTCCGTGCACGAGGTGGCCGCCAGCATCGGCCCCGAACTGGCCATCGCGGCCGTAGCAGGAAGGGTCAATGGTGTACTGGTGGACTGCGAATACCTGATCGAGGCGGATGCCCGGGTCAGCATTGTCACCCCCCGGGAGCCGGACGGCCTGGAAATCCTGCGTCGCTCCTGTGCATTGATGCTGGCCATGGCGGTCAAGCAACTCCACCCCCATGCGCAATTGCATGCGGGAAAGGAACTGGGTGATGGTTTCTATTACGAGTTTGCAGTCGAGCAACCACTGACCCCCGCAGACCTGCCTCTAATCGAAGCGCGCATGCAGTCATTGGCAGCAACCAACCACTCGATCCGTCGTCGCCCGGCGCGCGAAGCAGTGTCGCTGTACCGTCTGGGGGACGCCGAGTACCAGAGTCATGGACCGCACGTCCCAACCACCAAAGTCTTGCAGGCGTTTGCCCTGGATCACATCAGCGGCACGTTGCAACAACGGATCTACGGCACTTGCTGGTCGAGCCATCAGGAGCTGCAACACTGGCGCGTTCCACCCCATGTGGTGGTCGTTAGCATTGATGACCGCCAGACGACTTATGCACAAGAGGTGACCGAGTCCTTGCGCCAAAAAGGCGTGCATGCAAAGGCCGACCTGCGAAACGAAAAAGTCCGCTACAAGATTCGCCAGCACAGCCAGACCGTGCCGTTCCTGGTCGTGGTTGGCGAAAAGGAACAGGCTGGAGGGTTCGTCAGTGTGCGCAGTCGCACGGGGGAGGATTTTGGCCGGATGGCTGTCGAGGCGGCGTGTGAGTGGTTAAGTCGGCCGGGGATTCAGGGCGGCTGAATGGACGCTTTCGCGAGCGGGCTCGCTCCGACAGGGGGATTAGTGTTCGACACATAATCAATGTGGGAGCGAGCCTGCTCGCGAAGCTTTTTAAGCTCTTGGCTTCACCGTGCCGCAATCCTGCCCCAACCAGACGGCGCGGGACTCGAGGCTGCCCTTCTGCTGAATGCCGGTGGCGTTGAACGTCCCGTTGACCTTGGTGGTGAATTCGCGGTCACTGAGGAACGTCGCCACGCCGGCTCCCTGGGCTTTCGGGCAGCTAAAACGGAATTTCCACTGATTGCCGGAGCGGTCGGTGATTTCCTGTTTGCAGCCCGACTGTGGATCGGTCAGCGGGATGTTGTCGGTCTTGACCTGTTCAGGGGTCAGGCATGCCCGGATCCCTTTGCCGCCCATGGTGATGCCCTGCTTTTCCAGCAGCGCACGCTGCTCGGGAGTCATCTGGTTCTGGATCTGGCCGAGGATCAATTGCAGGTCCGGCATATTCTGCTCGTCGACCTTCATGTTGCTCGTGGTCAGCTCCCACAATCCTGGTTGCAGCATTTGCGCGTGAGCCGCCACAGGAAGTGCCAAACCCAGTGCCATGGCCAAACCCAGCAGACGAACGTTCATCGAGTAACTCCTGATCAGTAGTGGCCGTTAGACGTCAGCCGCAGGCTTCGGTTCATGGTCGAATTAATTAGCGACATTCTGCACGGAACATGGTCTGTTAAGCACTGAATCTTCAGGAGCAAGGTCGCCGCCCCCATGGATTATTTCGGACCACATATTTTCGGTTATACCATCGCCCTGTTGCACTTGCTGGGCATGATCGCGGCCATACACGCCGTGTTGACCGTCCGTACCGCCCAAGGCTCGATCGCTTGGGCCCTGTCGCTGTTTTTCATCCCTTACCTGACGCTGATCCCTTACCTGATGTTCGGCCGCAGCACCTTTGATGGCTACATCAAGGCCCGACGGCAGGCCAACGACGAGATGCGCAAGGCTGTTTCCGAACTCAACTGGCGACCTTGGGTAGAAGAAGCCCTCACCGCCCGCGCTTCGTCTGCCTACGCCTCACTTAGAGCGATGCCCAAGCTCGGACACATGCCCTGCCTGGCCAATAACCAAATGCGGCTGTTGATCAACGGCCAGTCGACGTTCGAGGCTATTTTCGATGCCATCGGTCAGGCGAAAGAGGCCGTGCTGATCCAGTTTTTCATCGTCCACGACGACCGCCTCGGCCAACGCCTGCAGACTTTGCTGTTGAAGAAAGCCGCCGAAGGCGTAGCGATCTATCTGTTGTATGACCGAATCGGCAGCCATTCCCTATCCAACGGCTACGTGCAGGCCTTGCGTGATGGCGGGGTCGAGGTCAAGGCTTTTGGCCCCCGTAATGGCTGGTTCAATCGCTTTCAGGTGAACTTCCGTAACCATCGCAAAATTGTGGTAGTGGACGGCATTCTCGGCTTCGTTGGCGGGCACAACGTCGGTGATGAATATATGGGCGAGAAACCGCCCTTGGCCCCTTGGCGCGATACCCACGTGCAAGTGCGCGGGCCAGTGGTGGCGTGCATGCAGGAGTCTTTCGCTGAAGACTGGTTCTGGGTGGCTCATGCCCTGCCGCCACTGATCCTGCCCGAGGTTTATCCAGAAGACGGCGTGCTGTGCCAGTTGCTCGCCAGCGGGCCGGCAGACGCCTACGAAACCTGTTCTCTGTTCTTTGTCGAAGCGATCCATGCAGCGACGGAACGGATCTGGATCACCAGCCCATACTTCATCCCCGATGAAGCCGTATTCGCAGCGTTGCGTCTGGCGGTACTGCGGGGTGTGGATGTGCGGCTGCTGTTGCCGTCTCGACCCGACCATCGAATCGTCTACGCCGCCTCCAGCCTCTACGCTTTCGAAGCCGTTCGTGCCGGTGTGCGGGTGTTCCGTTACGAGCCCGGATTCCTGCACCAGAAAGTGGTGTTGATCGACAGCGAAATCAGCGCCATCGGCAGCGCCAACCTGGACAACCGTTCGTTCCGGCTGAATTTCGAAGTGATGTTGCTGACCGTCGACAGCGCCTTTGCCGCTGAGGTGGAACAGATGCTCAACGATGACTTCGCCAATGCCCACGAAATCGCCAAAGGAGAAGGCCGGGAGACCCACCGCCTGCAGCAGATCGGCATGCGGGTCGCCCGGCTTATTTCGCCGGTTCTCTAGAGATAGATATCGTCACGGGTCCATGGCAGTTCATGACTGCCATCGGCATGGGTCTTCACCGCGAGAATCTGGTGCAGGTTGATCCAGCCCCGGGCAAACGCGTAAGCACAACCGGCCAGGTACAGCCGCCAGATACGCAGGGCTTGTTCCGGTATGAGCTTGGACGCCGCTTCGAGGTTGTCCTCCAGGCGCTCGCTCCAGTGATCGAGCGTGCGTGCGTAGTGCAGGCGCAAGCTCTCGACGTCAACGATTTCAAGCCCGGCTTCACTGATCTCGGCAGAAATCATCGACAGGTGCGGCAACTCGCCGTTGGGGAACACATATTTCTCAATGAATTCACCGGCACCGCGTCCCACCGGACGGCCATCGGTGTATTTGGCGGTGATCCCGTGATTCATCACCAGGCCGCCCTCTTTCACCGCACCGAACAGTGTCTTGCAGTACTCGGCGAGATTGGCGTGGCCGACGTGTTCGAACATGCCGACGCTGACCACTTTATCGAAACGGCCATCCTGCGGCAGATCGCGATAGTCGAGCAATTGCAGTTCAACCAAGTCCTCCAGGCCCTCCGCTTTTACGCGCTCCCGGGCCAAGGCCAACTGCTCCTTGCTGAGGGTGATACCGAACACTTTCGCGCCAAATTCTCGCGCAGCAAAACGCGCCAATCCGCCCCAACCACAACCCACATCCAGCAGATATTCGCCGGGCTGCAGGCGCAGCTTGCGACACAAATGACGGAACTTGGCTTGCTGGGCCTGTTCGAGGCTTTCGCTGCCGGTCTCGAAGTAAGCGCAGGAATACGCCATGTCGCTGTCGAGCCACAGCTGATAAAACGCATTGGAAAGATCGTAGTGGTAGGAAATCGCCTTGGCGTCCATCTCTTTGTCGTGGGCGCTACGAACCGGCTGATTGTCGTCGTCTTCGTCCAGCAATGCCTGGCTCCATTCATCGCAGACGCGAATCACATCGCTGATCGAACCTTCGAGTTCCAGTTTGCCTTCGACAAAAGCAGCACCGAGGGCGTCCAGGCTTGGATGGGTAAACTGGGTGACCATTTGTGGGTCCTTGACCACAATCGTGACGCTGGGCGCCGGTCCCAGATTGAGTTCATGGCCATCCCAGAGTCTCAGGCGAAGCGGTAATTGCAGATTCTGTAAGGCCGGTGGAAGATGCGCGAGCATGGAGAAGCCCCCTTGTTTCAGACGTCTAAACAGAGGGTAGACCATCTTTGAAAAATAGCTGGCTATCGAATTAATAGCCGTTTTCAATGATTCGCAACGCCTGCACCTGCCGCTGCGAACGCACAAAATGATGTGCCCTCATCTCCAATGACTACGAACCGGGCGCACAGTTCTAAAAAGTTTAAGCCCCGTGATTGCCCGGTTTAGAGCATTCGCCTTCAGGCTTCATCCTTAAGCTTGAGCAAAGGCTCCTGGAACCGCAGCAAACGACCGGCATTGCCCAACACCAACAAGGTGCTGAGGTTATGCAGCAGCGCCGCAATCATCGCCCCGGCAGCGCCAAGCCAGCCGAATGCGGCGAAGGCCACGATTGCCAGGGTCCAGCCCAGCCCGATGATCACATTCACCTGCAACGTCTGGCGGCACTGACGACTCAGGCGCACGCAAGTACCGAGACGGCGCAGGTCACTGCCGGTCAGCACGATGTCCGCCGATGCCAAGGCGATGTCTGCACCGCCCGCGCCCATGGCCACACCCACCACGCCAGCCTTGAGGGCAAGGGAGTCGTTGATGCCATCGCCGACCACCATCGGCCGGAAGCCGCTGTCGATTTCTTTGAGCACGCGGTTCAGTTTGTCTTCGGGCAGGGCCTGCGCTTCGACATCACTGATCCCGACATCCCGGGCGAGCGTTTGAGCGACGCTGTGCCGGTCACCGGTGAGCAACAACTGGCGACCCAACCCGAGTTCGCGCAACTCACCCAAGGCAAATTGCGCCTCGGGTTTGACGCTGTCGGCCAACAACAGCCAGGCGAGAAATTCACCGTTGAGCGCCAACCCGGCAATCGGACCGTCGTGATCGGGAACCTCCGTTGTACTGATGCCCAGTTGCGCGAACAGTTCCGGTCGGCCGAGCGCTGCTTCACCCTGCCCGGTCATCGCCACCACGCCCAGGCCCTGGCGCTCATGGATGTCAGTAAGCAGCAGGAAATGCTCCTGGGTCACCACCCCCGCGAGAGCACGACTGACCGGATGGCTGCTGGCCGAGCCAAGGCTGGCGGCGAGTTTCAATACATGACTGCGATCCTCCAGCGGACTGTCGATGGATTGCAGGCGCAAGGTGCCGAAGGTCAGCGTCCCGGTCTTGTCGATCACCAGCGAAGTCAGGTCCGCCAACTCTTCAAGGAACGCAGAACTGCGAATCAGAATCCCGTGGCGTGCCGCTACCGCCACCCCGGCAATCGCCGTGGCTGGCGCCGACAACACCAGCGCACAAGGACAGGCCGCCACCAACACCGCGAGCATCGCTTGAGCGTTGTTGGTGATGAACCAGGTCACCGCCGCCAGCAGCAACACCAGCACCATATAGCTGCCCGCGTAACGCTCCAGCAGACGAGTGATCGGCGGTTTCGAGCGCTCGGCGTTTTTCATCAGGGCGATGACTTTGCCAAGGGTTGATTCATGGCCGGTGCGGGTCACTTCGATCCGTAGCAGACCGTCGAGGTTGATCGCGCCACCGAACACCGACATGCCAACGCCCGCCTCCATCGGTACCGATTCGCCGGTAATTGAGGCGGTGTCCAGACTGGCCTGGCCGGACAACACTCGACCATCCGCCGGCACCCGGTCCCCGGCGCGTACCTCAACCAGGTCTCCCGCCTTGAGCGTGCCGTTGTCGACTTCAATGATGGATCCGTCCGCCTGAACCTTGCGCGCGTGGCTGCGGGTCAGTTTGCCGAGGGCGTGAATCGCCTCCTGGGAACCGATCACGCTGCGCTCCTCCAGCACGTGCCCGAAGATCATGATGATCGGCAACAGGGCCGCCGTCAGCAGATCCCCGATGGCCCAGGCACCCAGCATGGCTAGGGCAATCAATTGATCGGTGATGCCGTGCAGGCTTGGATAGCGCAGGCTGTACCAGGCTGAACGCATGACCGGAACGGCAACCAGCAGCGAGGCAAAACCCAGTAGCAGTTGACTGACACCAGTCTGCTCCGGCGCCAGCCAACGCCAGATCAAGCCCAGCGCGAGCAGGCCCAACGCGAGCATGGCCAGGGTCAACTGGCGCGCGGCGCGGCGCTGTTCGGCCGATGACAACAGGCTCGGTGCAGCGGCGGTCTGAGCGGTCATTGTGTAACTCCCTGAATAATCAGGCGGGAATCGTCTTTGGGATCGACCGTAGTGACCGAACCGGCCTGACCGAGAGTTTTCGGCAACCGCTCGCGATAAATGCGCAGCAGCATTTGCGGATCAGTGCCCTGTTGTTGCGCCTTGGCCAGGCTCAACACAGTGGCCGTGTCGGTAGACGCTTTGGCCAGTCGCTCACTGGCCTTGGCATGGGCAACTTGTAATGTTCTGTCGGCTTGCTCGTTGGCAGTTTGCGTCAGCTTTTCGGCTTCGGTACGCGCATTGGCCACGGCTTTGTCGGCTTGCTGACTGGCTGTCAGGACCGCATTGAAGGCATTGACCGCCGGGCTTGGCAGACTCGATTGCACATCGACCCGCGCCACTTCGATCCCCAAGCCCTGCCCCGTCTCGGTGAGTTCGGCCAGCCGTTGATTGATGCCCTGCACCAGATCGCCTCGTAAGCGCTCGCGCCGTTCCGCCGCCTGGCTATCAGCGCCGATCAATTCCGGGCGAGCGACCAGGATAGTGTCCAGATCCCGTGCGGCCGTGAGCGCGACCGCACTGCGGGTCACCAGACGATCCAGTGCCGGCAACACGTGTTCGCCTTGAAGCACGAATGCATAGGGCTCGGTGACTTTGTAGAAAACCCGCACATCCAGTTGCACCACACCGGCATCACCCGTTAACAGATAGCCGGAACCTGCGAGGGCATCGCTGATGGGTGTGGCAAAACTGGCCACGCGATCTGCCTGCATTGCGGCACCACTGCGCAACAAGCCTTCCACTCGGTGCTCGATCACTCGATCCGCCGCGGGCAACAAAATCACCTGCTCGAACGGTTGCGGCCAGGCCAATAACAGCCCGGCATTCTGAATGCGATCCAGCGCACCGAAATGCAAAACCACCGCGCGATTTTGCGGATCAATCTGCCTCACATTGGAAAACGCCCACGCCAATGCCGCCAACACCGTCACCGCGTAGAGGGCGAGAAACGCCAAGCGCCCGGCCTGAATCCAGGGGCTGCTCAACTCATTTGTTCCACGTGGAACCAAACTCATGGCTGCGATCCGGACTTGTTGTCGAGGCTCGGCGGACCGTCAACCAAGACCCGGAACGGTGCGGCGTCGGTACGCAGAATCAGCTTGGTTCCTGGCGTCACCACCGCGCCCAAGGTGTCGAGCGAGCGCAGCAGGTTGTAGAGCTGCGGCGATTGCGCGTAGGCGCGGCCATAAATCTGCGCCGCTTCGACGCGCGATTGCGCTTCGATATCTGCTGCTTTCACCGTGGCATCGGCCTGCACAATTCGCGCATCACGCTCGGCGGCAGAACGAATTTGCGCGGCTTCACGCTTGCCGATGGCCGTGCGCTCAGTAGCGATGGTTTCGCGCTCGGCACGCATCCGGTCGACTGTCGCGGTGAGCGTCACCGAAGGCAGCGTCAATCGCTCGATACCGACCTGCAACACGCGCACACCATAAGTGGTGAGCAACTGCTGATCGATTTGCTTGCGCAGTTGTGTTTCGAAATCGGCGATGCGTACCTGGCTGGCATCTGTGTTGACCAGGTTCGCCAGATCAAAACTGCTGGCGGTGGTTTCCAGCGCGGAGCCGACAAAGGTGCGAATCTGCCGCGCGGCTTCATCGGGCTGGTTCTGCACCGCGCGCATGAAACGTTGCACGTTGTCAGGGTCGCCCTGCACCTGCCACGCCACATAGGCCTGAACGATGATGCGCAGACCGTCTCGTGTGCCGACATCCTGCAAACCGCTGGACGTGGTACGCAGCCGCAGATCCACAGGGATCGCCGCTTCGAACGGTGCCGGCCAGCGCCAGCCCAGTCCCGGTTCCAGCAAGACCCGTGAGGGGTTGCCGAAGCGCGTGATCACCGTGGCCTCACCCGAGCGCACCTGCACCAGGCTCGCGGCAGCGACCGCAAACGCCACCAGCAATGCCGCCCACCCCATCCGACGCCATGGGAATGGACCGCCCTCCTGCGGATCGCCGTGATGATGGTGATGGCCGTGGTGATGACCGCCATGACTGTGATCGTGTCCGGCGTGGTCATCGTGATCGTGCGTATGGGACTGGCTCAATTGGCAGCTCCTGGCTGAGCGTTTTTACGCGGCGGCGCAGGGTCAACCGGCGGCGTGAACGTACGGAGGTCGATGGTCGGCGCATTACTACTGCCGCCCAGACGATGATCAAGAACCAGCAACTTGGCATTGGCCAAACCTTGGGACAACTGATTGAAATACTGCTCCAGCACAAAGGCCTGACCGGCGCTGGCATAGGCTTTTTGCTCGGCGTTGAATTTCAGGTCCGCGGCCTGGGCGCCAGCGTTGATTTCTCGGGCGCTGGCCGTCGCCTGATCGCGGGCGATGCTGGCCTGCAACTGCGCCTGATTGGTAGCTTCGGCAGCGGCGCCACGTTCACGGGCGATCAAGGCTTGCGCGCCAATCTGCGCCGCTTGCACGCCGTGATAGGCATTGGCTGCACCGGCCGGGGGGTGAATCGCCTCGACCACCGTGGCGAGTATTTCTACGCCGCTGTCGAGTTTTTGCAGGTCCGCCTGAACCGCGCGGCCGATCTCTTCAGCCAGCCCTACCCTGTCCTCGCCAAGCAATCCGTCGAGAGTGCGCGAGGCGAAGTCGTGAACCAGGATTCGGCTGGCGGTGCTGCGAATCAACATCGGTACATCGGCACTGTTATAGGTCGCAGCCAACGCCGCCTTATCGCTCAGACCAATGCGATAGACGAAGCGCACATCCATGTTGACGACCTGAAAGCTCTGCTTGTCGGCTCGGCTGCTGGCAATCACCTGGGATTTGTCATTCACATGGCTGGTGTCCCATAGGCGATTGGCAATCGCCGGGGCCGGGCCTTCGGCGGGATCGGCCTGAGCGGGGGCCGAGGTTTCGCCAACACTGGTGGCCAACTCGCGTACCACGCCATTCTCGACGCTCAACACCCGGCCCAATGGCCAAGGCAACCCCATATGCAAACCTGGGCCAAACACCTCCACTGGCTTACCGAATCGTTCGTAGATGCCACGCTCTTGCAGGGCAATCTCGTGAATGCCGGTCAGCGCCCAGCCAACAAGTGCAACCACCGCCAACACCGGCAGGAAGGCCCGACGCATGTAAGTGAAGGCCCAGATCTGCCGCAGGTCGATGCCGAAGCGGTTATGCAATTCGTGCTGCAACGCCAGCAATGGCTGTGGTGGCCAGCGCAACATGTCAGCGATAAAACTGCGCGCCAGTAGCTCCGGCTCAAGACGTTCACGGCGCGGGCTGAACAATGACAACACCGCGCGCAGCAACAGTTCTGCCGCCACCAGCCCCGGCAGCAGTCCAATCAACACCGCCAGGCGTACGGGCCATACCGAGGTTTCATCGGCAAACAACAGACAAAAAGCACCGAGCGCCAGGCTGATGATCGCCACACGGATCAATTGCGCCAACGTAGCGGCTTCAGGCCATTGCGCGGTGTTTTCCTGCGCCAGATGACGCTCCATCACCAACAGGCCGAACGCCAACAGCAAGAAGCACGCTGCCCCGACAGTGGCTGCCAGCCCCAGCGCTGCCGGGGGCAATGTGAGGTTCCAGGCCTGTTCGACGCCCAATACCGCCAACAATGCCCAGCCACCAAGCCACAGCGTTGGCGCGCCGATTTGCCCGAGCAGGTGCTGCGATTGCAGGCTGATCCGGTCCAGCAAACGCTCATACCACCCCGAAGGCGCGACAGATTCGTCGACAGCAATCACCTTCCCCACGGGGTTCATGGCGCGAGCACGCCACTGGGCCACCCACCAGGCCGATTGCAAACCCGCTATCAACACGACAAACGCCATGCTCAGGTTCAGCAGCAATGTTGGCCACAGTGTTTGCGAGGAAAACAACCCGGCAAAAAACGCCAGCAGCACACCTACTGTCGCGAGCACGCCCGCACCGATGGCGAACTGGCGCAAACGCCGCCCTTGAATGAACGCCTGCTGAAAGCGCGGCAACCCGGCTAACGGCGTTTCATCAACATCGAGATCGACTTGCATACCACCCCAGAGTGTCTTCGCTTGCATGGCAATTCGTTACGATATAACGAAAATGGTGAAATTTTCGTACTCGAGCGCGCTATCTAAAGATGCCCAACCTGTCGCTTGGCTGAAGCCTTGACCGAAATGCGGCAGAACGCACATATTACGTTCGTAATTTTACTCAGGAACTACTTTTACCCATCCCTTCCCCATTCGATCCAGGAGTACATCCATGAGCACTTATGACGTCGTGATACTCGGCGGTGGCCCCGGCGGTTACAACGCGGCGATCCGCGCCGGACAACTGGGTCTGAAAGCTGCCTGCGTGGAAGGACGCGCCACACTCGGCGGCACCTGCCTGAACGTCGGTTGCATGCCATCCAAGGCGCTGCTGCATGCCTCCGAACTGTACGACGCGGCCAAGGGCGCGGAATTCGCCAATCTGGGGATCGAAGTCAAACCCGTGCTCAACCTCAACCAGATGATGAAGCAAAAGGATGAAAGCGTTACCGGGCTGACCAAGGGCATCGAGTTTCTTTTCCGCAAGAACAAGGTCGACTGGATCAGAGGATGGGGCCACATCGACGGGCCGGGCAAAGTCACAGTGACCGATAGCGCCGGCGGCAAGACCGAACTGAGCGCCAGGGACATCATCATCGCCACCGGTTCCGAGCCTACGCCCCTACCCGGCGTGGATATCGATAACAAACGCATCCTCGACTCCACCGGTGCCCTGGCGCTGACCGAGGTGCCCAAGCATCTGGTAGTGATCGGCGCTGGTGTGATCGGCCTGGAGCTGGGTTCGGTATGGCGGCGCCTTGGGGCGCAGGTAACGGTGGTCGAGTTTCTCGACCGGATCTGCCCCGGCGTAGACATCGAAGCCGGCAAAACCCTGCAGCGCTCCCTGAGCAAGCAAGGCTTGAGTTTCAAATTGAGTTCAAAAGTGACCAGCGCCACCACCTCCGCCACCGGCGTGCAGCTCAGCATCGAGCCTGCCGCTGGCGGTGCTGCCGAGCTACTGGAAGCGGATTACGTATTGGTAGCCATCGGGCGCCGACCTTATACACAGGGCCTGGGCCTGGAGAACGTCGGCCTCGCCACGGACAAGCGCGGCATGCTCGCCAACAAGGGGCATCGCACCGAAGCCGTCGGGGTCTGGGTGATTGGTGACGTGACGTCCGGCCCCATGCTCGCCCACAAGGCCGAGGACGAAGCCATGGCCTGCGTCGAGCAGATGGTCGGCAAGGCTGGCGAGGTCAATTACAACCTGATCCCCAGTGTGGTCTACACCAAACCGGAGCTGGCCAGCGTCGGCAAGACCGAAGAGCAGCTCAAGGCTGAAGGCCGGGCGTACAAGGTCGGCAAGTTTCCCTTTACCGCCAACAGCCGGGCGAAGATCAACCACGAAACCGAAGGCTTCGCCAAAGTGCTGGCCGATGAACGCACGGACGAAGTCCTCGGCGTGCATCTGGTTGGCCCGAGCGTCAGTGAAATGATTGGCGAGTATTGCGTGGCCATGGAGTTCAGCGCCTCGGCCGAAGACATCGCCCTGACCTGCCACCCACATCCGACCCGTTCAGAGGCCTTGCGCCAGGCGGCGATGAATGTGGAGGGGATGGCGACACAGATGTAAGACTTGAAGAGTTGCAGTGACTGATTTATCGCCTTCGCGAGCAAGCCCGCTCCCTGTAGGAGCGAGCTTGCTCGCGATGCAAACGACTCGGTCTACAGCGGCAAATGCTCCAACGGCAACGCCCCCGGCGCCTTCACCGTGTGAATCGCAAAGTTGCTGCGGATGTCGCTCACACCCGGCAACTTCAACAAACGTCCGGTGAGAAACCGATCATAGGCACGCAAGTCCGGCACCACTACCTGCAGCAGAAAATCCGACTCTCCTGATACCAGAAACGCCGAAATCACCTCCGGCAATGCCGTCACCGCCAGGCGGAAGGCTTCTGCTTGCTCATCGTTATGACGCTCGACCTTGACCCCGACAAACACTGTCAGCCCCAACCCCACTTCGTCGCGATCCAGATTGGCCTGGTAGCCGCGAATCACCCCCGCCTCTTCAAGCATCCGAACCCGGCGCAAGCAAGGCGATGCCGACAGGCCGATCTCGTCTGCCAGTTGCACATTGCTCAGGCGGCCATCCCGTTGCAATGCGGCGAGAATCTTGCGGTCGTAGGCGTCAAGTTTCATGGTTTGGCAGATCCTGATGGTTCAAGCTTGATTAAGTGGCAGATTATGCCAATTCATGACCCGATAGAAACTGACAACGCAAGCACCTGCCCCGCCCTTCAGCCCTAGACTGGCACGACCAAATCGACAACGAATGGGGTGCAACATGCAAGGTCTCTGGCTGTTTTTCATGGCACTGGCGGTGGTCTACCTGTTGCCGGGGCCCGACATGATCCTGCTGTTGCAGACCGGTGCCCGCCAAGGCAAAGGCGCCGCGCTGGCCACGGCCGTGGGCCTGGGCATTGCCCGGGGTTGCCATGTGGCATTGGCGGCGCTGGGGCTGGCGGCACTGTTCAAGGCAGCACCCTGGACCTTCGACGTGGTACGCCTGGCCGGTGCCGCGTACCTGCTGTGGATCGGCATTCAGTGCCTGCGAACCACGATGCTGCCGAGCCTCACCAGCGCCGACACAACCGGCGAAAAACTGCGCTGGGGCGCAGCCATCCGACGCGGACTGCTGACCAACCTGCTCAATCCCAAGGCACTGCTGTTCTGCTCGGTGCTGCTACCGCAATTCATCGACCCACAGTCTGGGCCGGTGCTCGGGCAATTTGTGATCTTGGGCATGGTGCTGGTTAGTGTCGGGTTGCTGTTCGACAGCGCATACGCCCTGGTCGGCGCCGCACTCGGCCGTTGGCTGCAACGCAGCCCCTCAGCCCAGCGCCTGCAACAATGGTTGTTCGGCAGCCTGTTGATCGGTTTCGCCGTGCGGCTAACCTTTGTGCAACAGGCTTGAGCCTCACTGCGCCTTACGGCGGCGACGTTTGAACATCAACAGCGCGGCCGCCGCGAACGCCACTACGCTACCAACCTGTAACGGCATCTTGTACGGTCGCAAGGCCGAACGCGCAGCGTCGGTCACTTGGGTCACGTAGCGTTTGTCGGCGTTTTCGAAGTCGGGGTACGGGCACTGGTGGCCGAAATCGGCGGCCCATTCCACGTAAGGCCCTTCTTTGACATAACGCTGATATATCGCACTTTGCTCTTCGAGGCTGCTGTTCCACCCCGCCGCCTCGCACAGCACCGCCGCAAACGCCTGACTGGTGTGAGGCAAGTTATCCGCCGCCTTGCTCGCCAGCGCGGTGGCCACGAAGCGATAGTGATAACGCTGATCAGGCTGGGCAGCGCTGGCCTGCTGGCGCTTCACTTCGTCCTCGGCCACCAAAGGACCGACCTTGAGTTCGGTGTTTTCGAGAATGTAGTTACCGCCGAACGTGGCGTAATCCGGCGCCATTTCATAGCCCAGAATGTCCATGCCCCACTCGCGTGCCGTCCAGGCCGCATTGAACAGAGCAGCGGCACGACGGGTCGGCCACCAGGCTGAATCAGCCGCCAGACGTTGCTCGCCATACAGCTTCGCCTTGTGCCGCAAGCCATCATTGTCGAAGTACGCCGGCGCTTGCTCGTAATGCCCCTCGCGCAACAGCCTCCGGCCCAGCAGATTGCGCAGGCTCGCCGCCACCGGCAAGGGTACGTAGTTGTCGCGGTCCTGTTGGCTGAGCGGCGGCGGAGCCGGCACTTGAGTGTCTACGTAGTGTTTGAGTTCTTCGAGGGTCAACACGCGCTCGGCAACGGTGGCGGCGTCGAACCAGTAAATGCTCTGGCTGCGATACAACTGATCGAAGGCTTGCAGGTAATCCCCGCGTTGCAGGGCCAGGATCGCACTTTCACCCTCGACCCTGCATTTGGGCTGGAGCGTTTCGTAATCGAAGTCCTGTGTGCGGCGTTCGCCCCAGGATTCATTCTGCGGGAAGGCCTGCGCCGCTTTGGCATAGGCTGCGGCGGCCGAGTTCTTATCGCCCTCGCGCACCGCCAGTTTCGCCCGCAACCACCAGGCCAACCCACCATCGCCAGCGTGTTCGAGGAAAGCCTTGGCGCTGGCGTAATCACCCTGTTGATAATTCATTGCCGCCAGGCGGTCGGCGTTTTCGAGGCTGCCACGGGTACTGTTTTGCAGCAACTTGATCATTTTCTGTTCGTTGGGCGGTTGATCACCGAACGACCACCCCAACCGACTGATCAACGATGCTGTCACCAATTGCTGCACTGACTGGCCCTTGAGCAACTCGGCCGCTTGATCATCCGGCAGCGTCATCAGGTCTGCCATCAACAGCTTCAACGAGGTGTAGCCCACCGCGGAGCCGTGCAGATTCTGCGTGGCGTACAACTCGATGGCGCGGTTCCAGTCGCCAGCGGTGCGCACCACCCGGGCTTCTTCACCGAGGCTCGCGACACCCAGTTCCAGTGGATCACTGAAGCCGTCGATGCTCAGTTGCCGGGTTTGCTCGAAGGCGTCGCGGGATTGTTCGAGCAGATCCGGAGCCGCATTGGCTTCGGCGCTCATGACGAACAACGCTCGACCCAACGAGTAAGCCGCCCAGGTACTGCGCGAAGCCCGTTGCTCTGCGGGCAGGGCCAGCACTTTCTTGAAATACCCGGCGGCCAAGGCAGGATCACCCGCGGCAAATGCCACAGCGCCGGCCAGGTACAACCGGAGCTCAGGCGGCAGTTGCGCGCCCTCGCTTTCGACCTGGCGGGCATCGGTCAGGCTGCGCAAGTGTTTCACCAGCACCTGTTGTTCGGCGGAAAGTCCCGCCTGCTCGGCTTGATCGCGCAGCGCTACAGCGTCAGGTACATCCGAGTAGTCAACGCCAGCGGTGACGTTCTTCAACCCGTTGATGGCGTGGCCGAGGCGACTGATTTCGAAGCTGAAGTTGCCTTCCGGCAGCTCCGCCAGCGACTGACCACGGTTATCCAGCAGGCGCATGGGGAAGTCAGGGCCGCAGGCCAGTGCCGAACCCAGCGGCAGGCTGAGGCTCAGGCAAAGCAAATGACGCGGCCAGTTACGGGTGAACATTCGAGCCTCCTTGATCAATGTGTGCGCAGCGAGCCCAACCAACGGCACGCTGTCCGCCGGCCGGTATTCGGCCATCACGCAGGCGGGTGAAGGTAAGCAGATCCGGACGCTGTTGCAACGCGTAACCGGCCAAGGCATCGGCCCCCTCACAACCGCTGACCGCCAGTGTCAGGCGTTCGGGCCAGGCGCTGTCGAGATTGCCCTGGTTGCTGATGCCGATGTCATAGAGGCCATTGTCGGCCGAGAGTTTCAGTTTCAATTGACTGTCCAGGACATCACCACGCGCCACGGCGAGCAAAGTGGTCAGGCTCCAGGCCCGACGGTCGTTGGCCAATGGCAGGCGAAACCAGATCAGGCCCGCCAGACGTTTCGGTGGATCGGCACGCAACTCGGTGCCGAGGGTGCGCAATGACTGAGGGTCGGCCAGTAATTCCCGGCGCAGGCCTTCACGCTCCACGGTCACTTCGCTTTCCACAACAGGCGCGCCGCCCGCCGACGGCAGCAACGCCACGCCATAAGCCGGCAGCGCCAGATAGAAGGGTTTTGTCGTAATGCAGCTCCAGGCCTTCGCCCATTGCCGGGCCTGGTCAGCATCGAACAAGCCACGACGCGGATCGCTCACCGCGTGCACCTGCAACACACTGCTGTCGACTGTGGATAACAGCGCCGGCAGTTCGCGACTGTCGAGCCAGGATGGCAACGCGGTGATGCTCAGTACCAGCGAAGTCGGCAATGCTCCGCGCAACTGCGCGAGAAATTGGCGGTACTCCGGTAGCCGAGCGTTACCGGCATCGTGGTCGATTTCCACGCCGGCGAGGTTCAGCCCCTGGCCCTGCCAGTCGCCGATCACCTGGCGGATTTGCGCTGTGATCTCATCCTGATCCAGCGCCTTGAGCTGCCCATCCAGGCGAATCACTGCAATCACCGGCCGACCATCGCGCTTGAGCAGTGCCGGGTCAATCCGGGCACGACTCCAGCCCGCGTTGGGAAAGGCCTGCAAAGCCAGCACCCGCAACGTCGAAAAATCGGCGCGGCTATCCCTGAGGGCAGCGTCGTGGGCCGGCGTCCACTGCCGCTGCCAGACGTAAAGCTGTTGATCCAGCGGCGGTGCATCCTGTCTTTCGCAACCGGTGGTGAGCGCCAGCACCATCAGTAAGACCATCGAGCGTGTGAAAAAAACCATTGAAACGCCTGTTCCTGAAATGCAGAAAGGGCCTCTGCGGCCCTTTTTCGTTCTGCTCACTACCCTACCCAGCCATCGACCGGCGGACAATGTTCGCCTGCAATGATCTTCAGATATCGAGTACCAGCGGCTGCACCCCCTGCGCCGGAATCGCACAGCAAATCAGCACCTGTCCATCATCCGGCACCTCCGCTGGCGGCAGCGGGTAATGCACCTGACCGCTGATCAAGCGCGTCTTGCAGGTGCCGCAGGAGCCGCCACGACAACTGAATTCCGGGCGCAGGCCACGGCTTTCCGCCAACTCCAGCAAGCTGCCGCCCTCCGGCTGCCAGCGTGCTTCCTTGGCCGAGCGCTGGAACACCACCGGCACGGACGTGGTGGCGGCTGGCGGTTGCTCGATGACCACGGCATCGGGGTCCGGTCGCCGGCACAAGGTGGATGGGCCGAAGGTTTCGGCGTGAATCCGCGAATCGCGAATGTCCAACTCGCGCAAGCCGTCGTACAACGCCTGGGTAAAACTACCGGGGCCACAGACGACAAAATCCGGCTGATCGTAGTCCTCGACTGTCAGCAGATCCTTGAGCAGCGCGACGTCAATCCGTCCACTGAGGTCGAAGTCCTCTCCTTGTATCGCCTCGGCTTCCGGTTGACTGAGCAAACGCACTACCCGCACCGCGTCACCGGCGTCTTCGAGCAAGCGATCCAGTTCGCAGCGAAATGGCTGGTCGGCCAGCGTGCGCGAACTCTGGATGAACCATGTGGGCCGGATACGGCGGGTGCGTAACCCTTGGTAAACCACTTCCCGCAGCATCGATAACAGCGGCGTGATGCCGACCCCGGCCGCCAACAACACCAATGGTCGATGCTCATGGGGCGCCACGGTGAAATGCCCTTGCGGCGCCCGCGCCTCCAGCAGGTCGCCGACACGAATCTGCTCATGCAAATGCGTAGACACCCGCCCGTCACGCTTCACGCTGATGCGGAAAAAATCATCGGACGGTGCGCTCGATAAACTGTACGTGCGGATATGCACATCGCCATCTATTTTGAAGCGCAAAGGCAAATGCTGCCCGGCCTGGAACAGTGGCAACCCCGCTCCGTCGGCGGGCTCCAGGTAAATCGAGCGAATACTGTGGCTTTGCGCTTCAATCCGCGTCACCCGCAACGGCCGCCATTGATCGCCCAGGGCCTTGGCCTGCAAACGCGCGGTGGCTTGCTCCCATGTACCAGTGAGCAAACTGGTGGGTGACACGCCGTCAAAGCGCCAACGCAACGCCAGGGCGGCCGGGCGCCGTACGACTTGCTCGACATCGATTGTCCACAGACGCTCGGCTCCCTGGAACGCCTCGACTTGCGGGCCCTCCAGGATGATTTCGGTCCGCCCGCTGAGCTGCAGCAAGTCACCGGTATTGAAATCGATGAACAACAACCCGGCCCGGGGATTGAGCAGCAGGTTGCCCAAGGTATTGAAATGCAGGTTGCCAGCGAAATCCGGGATGGTCAGGCGATTGCCTTCCACACGTACGAAACCGGTCTGGCCGCCACGGTGAGATACATCCACCGAGCGCTCGCCATCGACATCCACATAACTGGCAACGAAGAACGTGTCCGCTTCGGCGATCATGGCCATGGCCGCGTCATCCAGTTCACTGAAATGTTGCGCGACACGCGTCGAAGGGTCGGCCAGTGGCACCGAGTGAAACTGGCGCAACTGAATGTACTGCGGGCAATTGCCGAAGGACTGATCCACCGTCACCGTGAAACCACCGGTTGTCATGGCCCGAACATGCCCATTGATGCGGTTGCGGCGGCGGGTGTGCAACTCGATGCCCAGCAGTCCGATGGCCGAGCCTTCGCTCAACTGCGCGGGATCATCAAAGGCCGGCAGACTGCGAAATTGCAGCAAGCCAGGTTCTGGCGAGTGTGCGAAACCGGGCTGGCCTTCAAGGACACTGGCCCAGGGATGACCATCGGCATCCACCGCTGCGTACAGCATGAACGGCAATTGTTGATAGAAGGTGCGGTGCTGATCCGGCATCTCGCGGCGAATCACCTTACGACCGAACGCCTCCATTCGTTCGGCAACGCCCACATGCGCCTGCAATTGTTTCTCGCCGGCATGCCAGGGTGAACGGTCCATACGGCTGCTCCCTTGCGCCTGTGGCGCAGAACGGGGCGGCCCAGCAACACCGGGCCACCAGCATCAGGCGGTTTTTTGCAGGCCAGCGACGGTGCGCGGCATACCGATAAAACCCGGCAAGGCTTCGATGCGGGCCAGCCAGGCACGAATGTTGGTGTACTCATCCAGCGACACATTGCCCTCAGGCGCATGGGCGATGTAGCTGTAGGCGGCGACGTCGGCAATCGTCGGATCAGTGCCGGCCAGGTACGGCGTATCGGCCAATTCGTGATCGATTACTTTGAGCACGGTATGGGCATAGGCAATCACTTCTGCAGCGTTGTAAGGCGCGCCGAACACAGTAATCAATCTTGCCCGGGCAGGGCCGAAGGCAATCGGACCGGCCGCCACCGACAACCAGCGTTGGACATTGGCGGCCCCTACCGGATCAGCCGGCAGCCAACGACCGTTGCCGTACTTTTGCGCCAGGTAAACCAGAATCGCGTTGGAATCGGCCAACACCACGCCCTGATCATCAATCACCGGTACCTGACCGAAAGCATTGAGCGCGAGGAACGCCGGTTGCTTGTGTTCACCTTTAGCGAGGTCAACGAAGATCAATTCGGTCGGCAGTTTCAGCAGGGACAGCATCAATTCGACACGATGAGCGTGGCCGGAACGTGGGAAGTTATAGAGTTTGATCGCTTGCATGGTCGACACCTCGGGTGAGTCGTGCTGTTCAGGAGAGAGATGGGTCGTATCTTCTACTCACCTCCAAAACAACAGAATCACCAGCCAACGCAATCCATCATTTCAACAGGTGAAATAATTCAATGCTTGAGCGCTGGGTGCTCGCGCAGGGTCTTCACCGCGAAATCGACAAAACTGCGCACACGGGCCGGTGCTTTGCGCCCGCCTTGATAGACCACATGGATGGGCAACGGCGGCAGTTCGAAGTCGGCCAGAATGATTTCCAGCTCACCAGCAGCCACCTTGCTCGCCACTTGATAAGACAATACCCGCGTGAATCCCAACCCCAGACTGGCTGCCGTGATGGCCGCCTGATTCGCTGTCACCACCAGTCGCGGTTCAACCCGGACACTCAAGGTCTCGCCGTCTTCAATGAATGGCCAACTCTTGAGTTGGCCGATAGCAGAAGTCGCAATAATCGGCGCCTGGACCAGTTCCCGGGGATGTCTTGGCCGACCATGGCTGGCCAGAAACTGTGGCGATGCGCAGATCACCCGCCGCACCTCGCCCACGCGGATCGCATGCTGGTTGCTGTCGGGGAGCTCGCCGATGCGGATGGCCACATCGACGCCCTCCTCGACCACGCTCACCACCCGATCCACCAGCAACGCGTTGATGCAAACCTCGGGGAATTGCGTCAGATAATTCACCATCAACGGCGTGACAAACAGCTCGCCAAACAAGACCGGTGCAGTGATGGTCAGTTGCCCACGGGGATGGATATGGCTGCCCGCTGCCGAGTCCTCGGCTTCCTGCACCTCGACGAGAATTCTCCGACAATCCTCCAGATATCGCTGACCGGCCTCGCTCAAATAAACGCTGCGCGTCGTACGCGTGAGCAGTTGTGTGCCTATTCGCTTCTCCAGCGCCGCGACCGCTCGGGTGACGCTGGCCGCCGACAGACCCAAACCCCGCGCCGCCGCCGAAAAACCCTGCTCCTTGGCGACAGCAACGAAGACCTGCATTTCCTGGAAGCGGTCCATGGGACTGTCCTCATTTCAAATAGATAAACCGCAACCGAAGGCCGGAATGTTAAGCGCAAATATTCAACAACATAGTTGGGCGCCAGACCATCAGGTAAATCAATGGGCTACTGCACTGTAGCGCCTGCACCGTGAAAACCAAGCGTGTCACAAACCTCAAAAAGCGGACCGTGGAGTATTGATAATTAATGACGATTATTTTCTTGCGATGGGTGCGACTGTAAGCAATTATTCTGATCATCCCGCTGCAATGGCGAATGCCCGGTAGAGAAAAAGAGCCATTGGCTCAGCTTCCAAACCGCTTCAGTCAAGGGCTCGCAGCGGATTCCATCAACTGCAGCAGGATTCCAGCCTGTATAAACAGGCGGAATATACGACTGCTCCTATACTACAAACCACCTGTTACCTATTGGGTTTTTGGTAGGTACCTCATTGAAGTTTTCTCTACTTAAAGTAAGGCGTTTTCGGTTTTTAACGCTTTGACGGCTGCCCGTCGATCTTGCTTTCTGGATTCACTTTGTAGGGAAGAGTTGAACTTCAACGGCCTGGCTAACCTGTGTGACACAGCAAGGAGTTCGACAATGTTGCGCACTAACATTTCCGCTAGAGCACTGTCCGGTGGTTTGCTCGATGTACTGATTCGCGCCGGGTTGATTACGGTGCTGGTACTGTTCTGCTTCCAGATCTTCCACCCCTTCCTCAACCTGATGCTCTGGGCAATGATTCTGGCCATTACCCTGTATCCACTGCATGCGCTCATCAAGCGCAAGCTGGTCAACAAGGACGGTCGTGCCGCCACCCTGATCGTGGTGGTCGCCCTGGCTTTGCTGATGGTACCGATCTACCTGCTGGGCACCTCGATCAGTGAATCGGTCCAGGGCACCCTGGCAGTCCTCAAGTCCGATACGCTGCAGATTCCACTCCCCAGCGAAAAAATCGCTTCCCTGCCGCTCATAGGCGAGCCGCTCTATGGCTACTGGATGCAGGCCGCCACCGACATGAGCAGCGTTCTCATGAAACTAATGCCTTATATCAAGTCCGTCGGCCTGACCTTGTTGGGCAAAATGGCTGATGTTGGTGTGGGCTTTCTGTTGTTCATCGGCGCCCTGATCATTGCTGGCGTGCTCATGGCCTATGGCGAAAACGGCGAAAGAAGTGCCCTGGCCATCACCTCGCGCCTTTCCGGACCAGAGCGTGGGCCACGTATTACCGTGCTCTGCACTGCAACCATCCGCGCGGTCGCCCAGGGCGTAGTGGGCATCGCGTTCATTCAGATGTTGCTGGTCGGCGTGGGCTTCGTTCTCATGGGTGTCCCCGGTGCCGGGCTACTGGCCATGGTGGCGCTGTTGATGGGGATCATGCAATTGCCGGTACTGCTGGTGACCCTTCCGGTGATCGCTTTTGTCTTCGCCACCGAAGGGACCAGCCTGGCCACCGTCGTGTTTGGCATCTACAGCCTGATTGCCGGGATGGCCGACAACGTCCTCAAACCGTTGATGCTGGGTCGTGGCGTCGATGTTCCGATGCCGGTGATTCTGATTGGTGCCCTGGGCGGCATGGTAAGCGGCGGCTTCATCGGTTTGTTCATCGGGCCGGTGGCGCTGGCGGTGGGCTACCAATTGTTCTGGCAATGGGTCCAGGACCAACCGTCTGCCGAGCTAATGAACGAGACACCCGAGATCGAGGCGTTGAACGATCAGCGTCCTGTCTGAGGAGTTTGCGCTTGATGCCACGCCCTGCCCGCATCAGCCGGCTTCTGCTCTGTGGCACCGTCGTCCTGGGGGGCTGTGTACAACTGGGCCCGGATTTCCAGTCGCCGGCCCAGCCCTGGGTCGACCACTGGAACAGCCCGGCCCTGGAGGTCGCCGGCCAACAACGCGCGCAACCTGACAGCCGCCAATGGTGGCGCGTGTTCAACGACCCAGTGCTGGACCATTTGATGGCCGAAGCCGATGCCCACAACGCCGACCTGCACCTCGCTGGCCTGCGGGTCATGGAGTCCCGGGCGCAATTGGGTATCGCCCTGAGTGGACGCTACCCGCAATTGCAGCAGGCCAGCGCCGACAGCCTGTACCTGAACCGTCGACAATCGGGCGGCGCCAACCCTCAGGACACGCATTTCTGGCAATACAGCGCCGGTTTCGATATCGGCTGGGAGCTGGATTTCTGGGGGCGTTTCAGCCGTGCCATCGAGTCGGCGGACGCATCCTGGTTTGCCGCCCAGGCCAACTATGAAAATGCCTTGGTGCTGTTGCACGCGCAACTGGCGCAAAACTACTACGCCTTGCGCACCGCCGAGGCGCGTCTGGCCATCGCCCGCAGTAACGCCAAATTGCAAAAACGCAGCTACGAAATCACCGAGCGCCTGTTCAACAGCGGGGCCGAAGCCGAACTTGATCTGCAACAAGCCAAGACCCAGTACCTGGGCACCCTCAGTACCATCCCGGATTTCGAGAGCCAGGTGGCGAGTTTGCGCAATGCGTTGTCCACCCTGATCGGCCAGCCACCCGGCTCGATCCCTGACCTCAATCGCAACACCGGCTTAGTGCCGCTGCTCGATACTGCGGTCTTGCAGGATGTGCCGGCCAACCTGCTGGTGCGGCGCCCCGATGTTCGTGCTGCCGAGCTGCAAGTGGCGGCGCAGTCGGCGTTGATCGGTGTGGCCGAGACTGACCTGTACCCCTCCATCAGCCTGCTGGGCAGCATCGTCTGGTCTGCCAGCTCGCTCAGCGGTGCATCCAACACCCTGGATATGGTGGCCGGCCCCAGTTTGCGCTGGGACATCTTCGACCATGGCCGGATCACCAACAACGTCCGCGTGCAGGATGCGCGCTTGCAGCAGTTGATCGTTATCTACCAGGACAGCGTGCGCCAGGCGGCACGCGAGGCGGACGACGCCGCGACCGGCTTGATCAAGGCACTGGAGCGCGACCGGATCCTCAGCGATGCATCGGTGGCTGCCGAACGTTCGGTGACCCTGGCCAATGCCCAATATCGCGAAGGCTATTCCGATTTCCAGCGCGTGCTGGATGCCCAGCGGGCCCTGTTTGCCCAACAGGATATCTACCTGGTCAACCGTGGCACCGCGGTCAACAGCCTGATCGCCCTATACAAGGCTCTTGGCGGAGGCTGGTACAGCGACCAGCCGATGATCGACCCGGCCACCCGCAAACAAATGCAAGAACGGACCGATTGGGGCGATCTGCTCGACGAACCGAAGGAAAGTGCCAATGACTGACAGCCAACAACCGGCCGCCGAGAAAGCCCCGACACCTGCCGCCGACCCTGCGAAAAAAGCGATCAACTGGGTGGTGCTGCTGATCATCCTGAGTCTGGTCTGGTACCTGATGGCCGACCGTTACACCCCCTACACGCAACAGGCACGAGTGCAGGCCTTCATTGTGCCTGTGGCGGCCGAGGTATCCGGCCGGGTGACCAAGGTGCACGTACGCAACAACCAGGACGTAAAGGCTGGCCAATTGCTGTTTGAAGTCAACCCGGAGCAGTACCAGATTGCCGTCGATCGCGCTCGCGCCGACCTTGAGTCAACCCGTCGCCAGGTGGGCGCCAACACCGCTGGCGTCGACTCCAAACAAGCGTCACTGCGTGCATCCCAGGCCAACGAGCTCAAGGCACGCCAAGACATCCAGCGGCTTGAACGTCTGTACAGAGAAGACCCGGGCACCATCTCGCTGCGACGCCTGGAGATATCCCGCGCCACCCTGGAAGAATCCATCAGCCAGGTCGCCGCGGCCAAGGCCGAGGTGCAACGTGCGCGCGAACAACAGGGCGGTAACGAAGACGAAAACGCCCAGTTGCTCAGCGCCGCCAGCAATCTTGAAAAAGCCGAGCTGGACTTGAGCAATACGAAGGTCCACGCGCGCTCGGCCGGCCTGATCACCGATCTGCGCACCGATGTCGGCCAGTTTGCTTCCGCAGGTGCGCCGGTGATGACCCTGATCGCCATCCACGATGTGTGGATCAGCGCCGACATGACCGAAAACAATCTGGGAAGTGTCCAGCCCGGGACGCCAGTGTCCATCGTCCTCGACGCCTTGCCCGGGAAGATTTTCAAAGGCCATGTGCGCAGCGTCGGCTATGGTGTCGATATCGGCCAGACCACCCAGCCGGGCAGCCTGCCGAAAGTAGAAAACAGCCGCGATTGGTTGCGCCCTGCCCAGCGCTTTCCGGTGATCATCGAGTTCGAACCCGGTGAGTTGACCAGCCCGCAAGGCATCCGGTCTGGCGGGCAGGCCGAAGTCATGGCATTTCCGAGTGAAAGTAACCCGCTGAATATCCTGGGCCGCCTGTTCCTGCGCGTGATGAGCTGGATGTCCTATGCGTATTGAGCGCCCGCCCCGGGTTCAGCGCACCCTGCGCCTGAGCTTCGGCACGGCGCTGTGCCTGGCGGCGAGCTTTGGTCTGGCCCTGCCCATCCCGTTCCTCTCTCCGATGCTGGCGCTGATGATGCTGGCAGCCATGAACCGACCATTGCCGTTCAAGGCCAGCCTGGGCCTGATCCTGATCCTTATGCTGACCACCGGGACCGGCCTGTTGCTCATTCCCCTGCTGCGTTACTACCCATTCAGCGGTGTGCTGCTGGTAGGGCTATGCCTGTTCCTGGCCTTCGGTTATGGCCTGCGCGGCGGCAACCCGCTGGTGGCGACTTTCCTGGTGGTGGGCCTGACCTTGATCAGTTCCGCCGGAACCGCTGAATTCGCCCTGGCGCTTGAGGTGATCGTGGCCCTGGTCAAGGGGCTGTTCCTGGCCGTCACCACGCTGACCATCAGCCATTGGCTGTTTCCCGACCCCGCCAGTGCCCCCGCGGCCAAACCTGGTCCGAGCCTTACTCCAACCGAAAGCAGTTGGCTGGCGCTACGTGCCACGCTGGTGGTACTGCCGACTTTCCTGCTGGCCATGATCGACCCGGCCAGCTACCTGCCGATCATCATGAAAGCCGTCAGCCTCGGCCAACAAAGCTGCGCGACCAGTGCCCGCACCGCCGGCCAGGAGTTGCTCGGCTCGACCCTGCTCGGTGGCCTGATGGCAATTCTTTTCTGGTGCGCACTCAGCCTGTTCGTCAACCTGTGGATGTTCTTTCTGTGGATGCTGCTGTTCGGTTTGCTGGTGGCCAGAAAACTCTACGGTGTGGCCATGACTCGACAACCACCGAGTTTCTGGCTCAACAGCCTGGCGACGCTGATCATTCTGTTAGGCCAATCGGTACAGGACAGTGCAGCGGGCAAGGACGTCTACACCGCCTTCGCCATCCGCATGGGCCTGTTCATATTGGTGACCTTGTACGCCTGTGTCATGGTCCATCTGCTGGACACACGGCGGGAGCGTCGAATTACGACCGCCTAGAAACAGAAAAACCCCCTGAGAAGGGGGTGTGACGAAACAATAAAGATTGTCACAGTACCTTACGTATTTCGCGGCCTGTAGGGCACTACAAAGCTAGCTCTTTGAAAATAAAGCTTGTCACAAAATTCCAAATCTCTCCAAAAATGGGTTCCGCTGCAAACAATAAAGATTGTCACAGGGCCTTCGGGGAAAATCGCAAAGAGGCACGCTGGCTTGATCACCACTTAACTCTCCATCACATGCGACACCAGCCTTCAGGATCACACCTAAACTCCGAGCGCCGCGATCAGCTTCGCTGGAGAAGCCACCACCTGCGTCCCGAAGCGCTTGGTAAGCGGCTGTATGACACTGCACATGTACTTATCAGCCCTGAAATAGGAGACGTAAGGAACGTACAGCGCATGGATGATATCCACGAAGTCGCTGGCCTTCATGGCCCGAGGACGCTCTGCGAAGGAGTTCTGGAGCGAGTCGTAGAAGGTACTGATGCAAATGAAAATGCCAGGGCAATATTCCTCAATGGCCGTGGTGTCATCGCACGCCGACGCCCCGGGCAACAGTAGTTTGAGCAGGCGGTTTACGATGTCGATCATCCCCTGCTTCTTCAGCTTCGCCCAGTGTGTACCGCTTACGCCCTTCATAACTGCAGCACGATCACTTTCTGGCAATTCTGCCAATTGCTCTCGTAGCTCCGTGAGCGTCTCTTCGCAGCTTTCCAGCAGCTGCCGGGCCGGACGCCTCACCCATTCCACGATAGAGCCCAACTGGTGGTGATGGTGAATGAACCATTGGGCCATGTAGCTGGGGTCGCGCAGGCTTTCCAAGAAGGCTTTGTCGGCTTCCTCCCGAGTTGCTCGACCCAGGACATAATTCTTGAGCACCGTAAAATCACGAGGTCGCATCGGCACTTTATCGGTCAGCTCGCTGTAATCCATCTGACCGAAGCGTTGCTCCAGATCGCTACGAAAATTGCCGCGCTTATTGGTCGTACCCGCCTTAAGCATCCTCCGCATTTTTCGATTGAGCGCGTGCTTGTCCATCTCCTGCTGCATTTTTCCGGCAACGTCTATCTCATCGAGGGGACTCATAAGTGACCCCATGTCCGGAAACCACTCGCCATTTCTATCAAAGACGTCCACGGGCTGTGGGCTTCGCGCGACCAAGCGAGAGAGCTCAGCTTTCATGAGCCGATCGAACGAGATCACCGTATTACGACCGCAGAGCTCTACCAGCAAATTCGTGCGCTCCACTGCGGCTTTGGAGTGCTGCTGATCCAGAGGAGACATCTCTGAGATGTGTGCTCCAGAGAACACGAAAAGTGCGCCCCCGCTAAGCTTGAGCGCTTTGAGGGTAGCCAATTGCTGCGCTTCTGACTCAACGAGCTGAGGTTTGCTCAGGGCGGAGTAATCGCAGCTATCGAGGTAGATGAGGGTTGGCTTGGGAGGCTGCAATCGTCGAAGTCCTTAATTACCCCGAATTGAGTATGCACAAGCGTGTGTGCTGCACATGGAGCTAGAAGCAGTATGTACCGTTACTCGTTTATAGGCATGAGTTTGTTCACAAGCTCAAGCTCGCGCATCAAACCGCACACCTTGAACCGCCCAGTTGCTCACCGCCCTTACGCATAACCGACAAGATGCTGCGGCTGCCCGCAGCACTACGACTTTCTGTGATCAGTTCATTGACCAAAAAGTACGGCACAAGCAATGCGCATGAATACTCATGTAGCACTGATGACATCCCAGCAGGAATGTTTGTTACTTATCACCTTAGCCTAATATAGTCGAAGAAATTTCATGAGCAGTGGGCATACAGCTTGTCGCTGAAAATGACTCAAAACTTTCGTATCCCTCCATTTTTGACCAAGCGTTTATCCATAGGGTGCATAGCTCGTACAAGAAAGTGGCATCTTTTTCAAGGAACGCCACGACAGTATGGGAAGCCGGATTTCGTACGCACTCTACTAGCTTCTGTTGTTGCGACTTTATAAGAGTTTCATTCGTGAATACTTCACTACCGCTGGGAGGTGACAAGGATAATATTGCTGGAATCATCACAAGCAAAGCGGTCAACGCTAATTTAGACCCTTGCCCCGGCAGTTTGAATTGTTCTACGCTAGCAAAAAATTCATTATATGGTGCTTCTGGGTAAATATTTTGAAACTTAATAAAGTCTATGCCGCAAAATCCAATACTGATTGCCTGAAGAATTGCCTCAGGGATGTTTACCAAGTGCAATATTCTTTGTATAGGCGAATCGACTTTGAATGCAGCTACAACATAGAGCCCAAGAGCCCTCAGTGTGGCTAGTCTGATTTCTATTTTTGAGGATGAGGATGTCAGTGCATCCAGCTGAAGTCTATTGAGCGGACCTGTCGCATTTTGCACAATGGATTTTGCTAGATTCTCGGTTTCTTTAACCCAATCTGCTACAACTTGAGGAAGATGGTGATTGTAATTATTGAGACGCTTTGTTAAGTGGATTACATTTTCCCAATCGACACCAAGCAAACCGACGCCAGGCTTAGGCTGCATTGCCAACCTCAGTAACACCGTTTCTTTGAATGCAATCAGTCGTGGGTCAGGGTCATCAAAAGTGTTAGCAATCTCAGCTGCTAACTCAAATTGCCCTTTGTTCATAGCCTCAAGACAAATCCCGTATACCTTCCACTTTGGTTGATCTCCTCTCAAAATTTTTCGAGCAAGGATCTGCGAACTACATACTAGTTCTCCACGTGGGGTTTCTTTAGCTAAAAAAGGATGCAGGGGATTGCTGAGGATAAAAGACATCTCCTGTCGCAGCAGCTTACCTATCGCAAGCTTTGACAGTAGGTGCCTGTCGCTTTCTCCATTAGTTATAAAAGACCTTACCAGAAACTTATCTAAAGTCTCTTCAATACGATCTATACAGGCCTCCACGACCTGCCCGTCTGGAAGATGCGAAAAATCCACGAGCGCCTTATAAACAGCATCAGGACCACCTCCCTTAGGAAATAACATGTTCGACTTTTGTGCCGACACCCCCCGGCAGGTCGCATAACTCACAAACTCTTCACGTGTAAGTGGGGCCATGACTACCTGATCATGATTATCACCGTAGACAGAGTTTAAAAATGGCAAACCAGGCTGCATTAATCGCCTAATCATCGCATAATTTAAAGGCGAGAAAGCCAATGTAGTTAGCTGCCCTGAATTTTCAAGCGTACGCATACCCGAAAGAACAGACGTCATGCCGGAGTCGTTAATTAATGCGAATGCGTGAAATCTCTCAATGGCGACTATCGGATAGTATCCGGCAGCTAACATCGCCTCAACAGTTGCTTGTATTACATCAGTGGGATAGTCGTCATCATCTGTTTCCAACTCGATGTTGTATCGACGTGTAAATCGCTTCGCGAAAGTTTGTGCAAAATGCTCGCAAGACAACAAACTATCAGTAGTCAAACTAATACAAACTGCCTTATGACGATCAAATGGGACTGGAGGAATAAAATTAGCCTCGGTCCAACTCCTAACTAGCTGGGAAGCCTCCGTTTCATCACAGCCCTGCGGAACCAAAAGTAGCATCGAACGACCCTTCTGAGCATTCCATGTTGTACTAGCCCTATTGCTGAACCAGTTGCAATTGGATCTCATTGGGCAACTCCTTGAAGTCGTGCGTTATACTCTTGCCAGTGCTTTTTAGCCCTGAATCCCTCACCGAAAAGCGGAACATGAAAGCGAACCGTAGAAGCTGACTCCATTCTTAGAATTTTTAGGTCGACTAATGATCGGAGGCGCCGATTCCAAGATGGTCGTTCATCTAATGAAGCGAGAGCATAATCTATCACAAAAGGGACAGTTGCATCTTCTGCAACTAATGAGCTAGCGCTCGCGACTCTATATAAAAGCATCCACAGTAAATCTCTTTCGCGAGGGCTTTCTAAAGATAGAATGCTATCAATCGGCTCTAAAATTTCATAAGCCTTAAAAGGAAGGTCACTTTTATTGTCGCCTATTAGCGCTGCAACAGCTAACCTCACATCTCTCTTGGTGGCGGATCCTACCCTGACCAGGTGCGCAACTGTAGCCCCAACTTGCCATAGAAACTGTGGCATACCGGCACACAATGAGAACGCATATTCGATGGCTGCTGGATCGAACTGAATAAATGCAGATACGCGTTTCGGCGCAATTAGAGCTGCGGCTTCTCTTGCATCCTTAAGCCCAGTGAGCTCAATTGATTGGCTACTACCAAAGAAAGCATTTTTATATTCGCGTGCAAAAACATTTATATGGTTACTACCAGAAAGTAGTATTCCAATTGATCCGGTAGTTTGTGAAACCTCCCTCAAACTTTGAAGTAATTGTTCGAGTTCAAGCTTTTTTTCACCTCCAGCTTGGTAAGGTGCCACTAGGGCCTCGGCTTCGTCTATTAGGAGGACGAATCTTTCGAGGGGAGCCCCGACCCATTCTATTATTTTTGAACTAAGCGCTATCAGTGAGTCAGAAAGGCTCTCTTCATCGTAACACTCTTGTATTGCATTGCGCGCAGCTTTCCAGTCTCCGTCAAAACGCTGTCGTATGCGACTACAGAGCGCATAATTCTGGTCTGTAATAGATAAATTAGGTCTAACCAATCCGTGTGAGATTGCGCGAAAGAGTGTCGCAGATACCGGTCGCTGGTGACCCACAAACTCCACTCGACGCTCCGCGAGAGAAAGGTAGAATGTTATCGCCGTAGCATTTCCGGGCTGTCTTAGACGTTTATGGAATGCGAACAATAGCGATGTCTTTCCTATCCTACGCATACCCGTTAGTAAGACAGGGCTAGGTCTTCTAGCTGACACCAAAACCTGATTCAAAAGTTCTAGCTCGTCATGTCGACCTATGAAAGTTTCTTCTATCGCTGGGGTGTTACTAACTCCAGGGTACAGATCAAGCAAAGTGTCAGTTGATAGCCGCGCACCGTTATATCCTCTCGGGTCGATCGAACGAACCCTGAAAATAATATCTTCTGCAAAAAGCTCATCTGTTAACGTCTTTGCTCTAATTCTAATCCTCACGCCATCCTTCGATTTACCTCTGGAGAACCAACTCGTTCCAAACGTTATTCGCAGAGTAAAGTCGGATGCAAAATAGGTTGGACGATTTGAAAGCTCAAGCCGCAGTGTACCGTCCTCAAAATAAACGTCGTCGCCTTCAAATAAACTCGCTTCTAGTTTTGCAGGAACCAAGCCATTCGGAGTAACGATTATAGGCAGTTCGAATATAGCATTTCTTTTGGAATCATGTAGGCAAAGGTCACCTTCATAATCAACGGCAAGATTTGGTTTTACAGCGTGCGCTGCGGTAGGAAGCTCTTTGATAAAGTTCCTAAATGGAACACTTTTTGCCGAACTTACTATCTGGTCTGCGACCGATTGTGCAACTGGTATAAGGTCAGGTCGAGCAGAAGCTACAGATCTGAGTTCGAATAGTTGCGACAGACGTGTTGCGATAACCGAGTCATGTCGAGCTGCTAGCCGGCAAATAGCTTCGGAAGCTCCATGATCATACATAAAACTCAAAATCGGAGTACGGATAAGGTGTGGGTCATTAATATTTGTCGCGGCATCCCACAGCCTATCGGCAATAGCTTGGCTTAGGTTTCCAGAAAGCAAAGTCTCAAGAACTTTTTCAACTCGAAATGGAACGCCAGTGACTAACATCTTCCGAAATGCGGACGACCTGCCAAGTATTTCTGCCCATCCACCGCTCGAGCTTGGGGTACGCGCCATGCCCTCGCCACTATCAGCCGCGATACTTCCGCTCAAAACAAAAAAAGCTAATGAAAGACGCTGTGATTCTGTTAGCTGCATTACAAGTTCATGCGATCCTGACAGCCATGAAGCAGCAGACTGTAGATGGTCAATTGCACTTCCACCTGGAATGGGCGATACATCAGAAAAAGCTAAGAAAACTCCTTTGAGGTTATTCTCGTCTGGTATCGAGTTAATTTTGTTACACAGATCTGATGCAAGCGCCCAGTTTTCGGATCTAATCAGCTCTGCAAGGCGCACACTATCGTAACTCTCATAGTGCTCTTCTGGCTTACTAATGTTTTTTCTTACACTCAGGCCTTCTGTTTCTCCCAATAAAGAATTTTCGATGGCATGAGTTAACTCTTCTGGAAGCTCACCAGTGTCTTTAAGCTGTGATGCGCATTCTGCGGGGCTACTGGCACTTACTATTGTTGCTGAGACCTCAAATATCCGATCCATAGCTGAGCTAAGATCTTCGGCCTCATCCAGTTGATTCATTGAAAGAGCGCGCTCTACAATAAAACTCAAAAACCACTCACAGATTACATATGTTGCACTTTTTTCCTGCGGTATCATTATGGGCGCTGACTTTGCCCAAACAACCAACCTATCTGCGGCTTCGCGAGCATACTCAGAGAAATCGAGCGAAATTTTCTCGCTCAACCATCTACCAGGATGTTCGTTTTCTGTCTTAAAAATGTTTAATAAGCTTTCCAATGTTGGTGGAAGATATTCGACGGATTCAAAAATCCTTTCTACTACCGTTAAGTGAGAACGCTTAAGCGCGTTTTGTTGAAGAATATTTTCCCAACGTTCTTCGAGCGCTGATAATCGGTCGTCATCAGACTTCCCCGTCTCGAACAAAGATAGCATTTTCTTAAGATATACGAGACGCCCTTCTGTTGTGCTATATTCCTCACCAACAGTCAACGGTTCGGAAGCAATTAACTCAAGCAAATCCAATGTATCAGAGGCAGTTCTTAGCTCTAGAGCAGCAATTGCAGCATTAAACAATCCATACTCTTCAATTTGCTCAATTACTGCTTCGCCGTATTGAGCCTTTATCGAATCGAGCCTTGCAACCAATGCGGCGCAAATTGGTGAACAAACCTCTAATACATATTCGCTTATAGCTTGATCGTTTCGCTCTTTCGAAAAAGCTACCGCATCGAAGATTTGCCCACTGGAAACTAGTGTCTTAGCTATCTGTAAACCTGAAGGGGATTGTCCCTGCGCTCGCCAATATAGACACGATGCTGCTACATCCCTAAAGCTTACTAAATTCGAGTAATAGAACTCCGGAATTTCAATATGCTGAGAAGCAAAGTCAGTTGCTTCTTCGGTCCAGGCTGAATCAAGATCGAATTCTGGGATTGGCCGAATTGATTGAAAGCTTGTTTCCCGTCTAGGCCTCTCTAAAATATCCGCTATCTGCCCTTCAAGCCACTCTATAGACCCGACATCAGTTGAGTTTCTGAGTTGACGGTGTAATCTCTTGATCTTCGCGGAGAGGCTTTTTACGCGCGCGTCTGGCCTGTGTTGGGATTCTGATAGACAATCTTTCAGCAACACAACCATCTGGGCAATATAACGTATTAACTGTTCTTTATGCCTTCTTTCCAACTTATCGTCTGGGCGCTCGATAGAAAATTCTGCGATTACTTCACGAGCTAATTCACCGTTCTCGACATACGAAAGGAAGCTTGTAATATTTTTTGCATTAAAGTCGCCAGTCTTTAATGCATTTTTAGATAGCGACTCTCGAGCCTTCTCTTTAAGCCGTCGGTAATTCCCCTGCATAGTGGCAGGAGTATTAGCAAATAAAACAAGCGAATTGAAGGAATCATCACCAGTAGGTACTTGCCTAATTAGTCTTGAAATGTCGGCAGCGGATCCTAGGATACCAGCGTTAGTGCAAAGAATCTCCACAAGCTCATAAACGCTACGACCAATAATATCAACACTTGTTAAATTTGAAGTTAGATCTAAAATTTGGGCTATTGGTTCAAAAAGCATTACGGTGCGGAACCGCTCCACAGCCATTATCCGGGACAGAACAATGCTTGACTTAGCCACAGTACTTTCCGGATCTATGAAGCTTAATAACATCCTTCTACTTTTTTGATTTGCGTTAATAAGCGGTTCCAAAACGCTTTCGGATACAAAGTTCTCTTTCTCTACGGCAGCTCTTAAAATTATTGCCTCACCAACACCCCAGGCATGCTCACTCTCTGTTGTTATCAAAGCGCCTAACTGATTACAATCTAGAGTTGGCAGAAGTTTTGATACAATCTCGACACCGGATGCTTTTGCAAATACTTCAAAGTTTAATTTGTAGTCTTCTCTTGCCTTCCTGTTTAACTCACTACTTTCGCAGGCGGCAATAAGCTCCTGAAGTGTTTCTAAATTTACACAATCTTTATTTCGGCCCTTCCAACTTTGAAGCTGATGGTAGGACGGTTTCAACGAGCGCAGCGCTAATTTTATCTGGCTGATTGATAGTGCAGACGCAATAATCTCATCGTCAACCGACTGCTCTGTGCTATCAACTTGTATCTCGGTTTTTAGAAAGCCGCCTATTTCTTTCCAACATTCTGTCTCTTGCTCAAAAACTATACTTCTAGACTTTGAAAGTTCCTTTTGGGCATTCCGTGCATTTTGAATTGAAGAAATCGCGGAAATCCATTTCTCCTCAGTAAGATTTATCAGAACCTGTGTGTTGCTTCCATGCCAAAGTATTGCTGTTTCTTGTGCTGAATCGCTGTTAATTTTCGCTTGGCGAAGAATATCAGTGGATGCAACGACCTCAAGACCAGCTTGCCGATTATCTATCAGATCTGTAGCAAAAAAATTTAGAATAGGCTCTTTAACTTGAATACTTGATCCAGGATCTGCAATTTCTTCTCTTTCTGCTTCTGTATACGAGATCGACGCTTTTTCTACAATGTTATTTGGCAACACTTTAATCAGGAGCGAACAACCTATCTCCGTAGCCGCCTTTACTAATTTTACTTTGTCATCAAAATTACTTAACACCGATGCATAGATAAGCACCATTCGAGCAAAATCAACAGTATCTGCGGCGAATGGGCAATTGCCTTTTGCGAATCCTTCGATTAAAAGCTCAGCTGTTAAGTATCTCTCTAGATCACGCTTATTTTTAGGTTGAGCCGTATCTAGAAACCAATCAAATAATGGTTCTACGTTAGGATCGTAACAATATGCTTTACCAAGAAGTTCACCAAACGAGCTTTTTGGCTCAAGGACTTTACTTTTTGTGCTTGGCCGACCGAACCTCAAAGCTGGTTGTTCGACAATAAATGAGAGCTCTTTAGATTTTACTCTGCACGGAGCTATAGAGGCATATAAGTTAGCTAGGGATTTTAATTGGTCTGCCTGATTACTCTCTTGCTTTTTTAGAGCTTGGGGAGCAATTTTTTTAATATGCGACCTGAGTCCGCCACGTATTGTACTTAGCGGGCATTTGAATGCTAATGGCCATAAGGTAAATATGACATGCTCGAGATGGTCAGGACTAAAAATATCATCTGGGAGCTGGCCATCAACACGGAGCGGCCATAAAAGGTGTATAGCGGTTCCAGTCTCACCGATCTCATTGTCGGCTGATTGCAACTGTGATGCCTTGGACATAGTCACCTTTCCCTAGGTTTACATTCGCATTTGATTTCAGGAGCGCGCCATCCGCTTTCTGCTTGGAGGGGTAGGACGACGATCAATGTAGCTCCATTCGTGTTGTCCCATCTACCATTTTTTGGCTACAAAGCTTAGGAAAGCATTCAGAGAATGGAATTGATGATTTTACGATGACAATAGTGGCCCACCCCATCTCTATGGTGCGGTTTTATGCCTGCTATCTGCGTTTTCCGCAAAAAATCAACGCTCAATTTTCGAATTTTTTAAAGGTTTCTTGCAATGCACGATCTTTCGCAGCGTCATTCCTTACGTTCCTCTAAGGCTATACATTCGACCACGGAGGATTGATGTGTGGAGATCCCCCTGCCTCCAGGAAACACGTCTTAAACCAAGAATTAGCGCTTTCTACGATGCTAGTGTTGACGCTAACGCTGAACTGATCCGTTTGCCGACGCAACACTGCCCCTCCTCCGACCGGAACAAATCCAGCACAGGCAATGGTTCGCAAGGAATCAGACTGGGTCAAGGACATCTCGGCAACTGGGTCAATTCGGCGGCGGTGCCAACCATTGCTATTTATGGGAGACGAACCAGCTGGTATTAGCAGTCGTTCGAATCTCTCGAGGAGAAGCGCTTTTAAATTCCCCGCCTACTTTGCTTCTACCGCTGAAGTGGGAAAATCTCAGGATAGTCAAACAGACGCTCAGCATAGGACTTTGCACTTCCAACTTGGCCGCGCAGTTGGGGCAGTCCAGCCCCAACAATTATGATTGGAAGACTCAACTGTGAAACCCGATGCAAAGCGGCAACGAGCGCGACCATCTCCGGTTCGGCAACGTACTGAAGGTTGTCGATGAATATCACTAGGACTGAACTTGCATGACGCGCAGCTTCACCAACCTGAGTCAATAGGGTGACAAGATCGCCCTCGAGATCGCCGTTATCGGCCAATCCCGGCTCAGGGTCATAATCGAAATCCACCTCAATATCTTGGTAGCCTCCTTTCAGTGATTTTGCGAAGCCTGAGAGCGCTCGGAGCGCCCTAACAGCAGCATCCTTGGCCGCCTGTACAGTACCCATGGACAGCAGCGCTGTCCTTAATTGTGGGACCAGCAATGAAGGCAAGGACCGCTTTTCCAATGCATCTGCAAAGGCCGTGTGAGTACCGAACGACTCCGCGTCCCTCAACATCTGATTAAGCAATACCGTCTTGCCGACACCTTGCAATCCGACAATTATGAGGCTTTTTGCTGGCCGCCCAATGCGTAGGCGTTCGATGGACACTCGCAACCGCTCACGTAGATCACCACGACCAACCAGCTCAGGAGGTTGTAAGCCGCCAATGGGTGAGTAAGCATTACGTATTACGGCCATAGAAATGCACTCCAGTAATCAGTACCAATATTGCCCAAAGCCGGCCCTTGGCGATAGGTGCGAAATCGCACTCCACTTGACCACCCGTTTGCATTCGACCTGGTCAGCCATTTGCGTTGCATCTGACCACCGATTGCTTTGGATTTGACCAGCATGCTTCGTAACTATGATTGGCAGAGAACGACACATTGCTAAGGGTGGCGGCAGCAGGCGGCAATATAGCCCCAGTAGGTCTGCAGGATGCGAACTGATGCACGTTAGTACCCGCATAGGTGGAGCACGGACATACGTCAGATACCACATCTGTGGGGGGCCATTTCAAATCGACCGATGATTTTCATCAATGTACTCTTCCACGGTCTCTAGTCCATGTGCCAGCAATCAGGTAGGAGGCAGGAGCCTAGCTAGACTTCCGATGATAGATTGGCGGGAACGAACATTCGCTGACAATCAATGGTATAGGTGATCGACGCCTCAGCGGCTGAGAGATCGCAGGACCAGAGCGAATCCGCTGATGGCTCCAAATGGAGGTCGATTATCTACCCCAACGGAACCCATCTTCCGTGCGAACATCCGAGTCTCTCAGACTGCAGGTAACTATTGCACATGCTCACACCGTGCATTCTATCTAGCGGTATAGTCTATAAGGATTCTCAAGAAATTGAGCTCCGAATGATAGACCATGTAATATATAGAGCGTCGACGCCATGATCAATTCAAAAGCAAACAGCGAGGCAGAACAGTGTTTTACACCCCACTCCCAGGAGAGTATATAGCATCCGTTATAAAAAGAGGTAATGAAACTCTCGGAATTAAAGGTATAAGTAGGGATAACTACTTAATAATCAAAACTGCTACAACATCAAGGAGAAGGGATGGAGAGATAATTTTCCCCCAATTATTTAAAGACCATGGAGTCACAGAGGAAGTTCTCTATGAGAATACGCTCTACCCGCTTACGGCAGCACTAGGCAGAATTCATGCTGGCACTATATATACACCAATGACGCGGTGGAAGATTTGCCTTGACTGCGTGACCACAGATCTTGCTCTTCATGGGACCGCCTACATACACTGCCGAAACCTACCCTCATCGGTATTTGTCTGCAGTATTCATGGATCTAGACTTTATGAAAAATGCCCAACTTGTAGCAAATCAATTACTGCACATAGCATTGGGGAACTTTCCAAATGCGGAAATAATTTTCCTAAGCCAGAGAAAAAGCTAAACATACCAATCCATCAATATTCGATATTTATTAGTGAGCTTCTAAGCTACGAGGGCGAGGCTTTCACCCCTAGAGCTGTAGAAAGCGTGTTTGCAAGATGGAGAACAACCACAAGCATAGTTCAACATAATCAATCAAGCAGAAGAGAGGTTTGGGAAAACCATATGAGCAACTTACTGGAGACCCATCTTAAACGGTCACATATTTTGTCGGTTGAAGCATGTGCAGCAACTGCATTTTTCACTTTTACTAAAGCAAAAAAATATTTTTCAGCAATTGAAGAACACGTAAAATCCTCAAAACATAGATATTGGAACAATTATCTAAAATTATTACGCGACAACGCAGAAAAGTCAGCTAATCCTTACAAGTCTGGAAATTTCAAACTCTGAAATGCGCCTAATCCGAATTCCGGCAAGTCGAAGAATCAAGCTTGTATAACAGCACTGTGGAAACGATAACTGTTTGATCGCCCAAGACACTTTACGCAGTTGGTAGTCGTGCTCTGTCTCGAGGAGAGACTCTAATGCTTTAGAACTTTCCGGAAACCTTGAAACATTTCTCAGAAAATTATAATCATTAGACAACTTACTAACTATAGCAGATTTGGTGATCTTAATCGGCTTACCCTCAGTAGCCATCAACTCGTCACGTGCCGCTACAAGCTCATGTGATAGAGTGACATCGCGGGCGCTCCAGTCGATACGACTTTTGATTCTCCTACCGATGCAATTATGCTTCGTATTCTTCCGCAACCATTCCTTATCGTGACGATATAGCCAAAAATAGCCAGTCTTATCGTGACACTTTTCATTAGGATCATCCATGTATGCCAGACGATACTTGACTATCTCAGCTTCGGAGACGGGTCTGCACCGGTGTTGGGTTGGAGAAATAAAGCTGCCTTCTTCAGATCGATCACTATGGTTGAAGTCACGTAAATGATCCATGGTCGACTCAAGTAGCCAGCATAGAAAGTAGAAATGGAATGGCTGAATTACTCGTCCACGCCGTCGAAGCAATCGCATAACCCATTCGCTTTCTTTAGTGACCGCCTGGAAATCACGTTCTTGGGCACAGCGTCTGAATCTGCGCTCTACATAGGTTTTTATCGCCTGCTCCATGAGTCGGCCCCGTTTGAGCATGCGCATTTCTGCTAGACGCCATCTAAGGAAGCCGCCGCGCACAAGATCACATACGCGCTGTGGGTTCATAAGCCCCCAAAACTGCATCTCCGCCACTGCATTCACAGCTTCCGAGGAGAGGTCATCCAAGACGAGGGTACCAGTAGATTCACCTGGCAGGAGCATGCAACGCCAATCCGAGCCACCAGGAAAGCTTGCGGAAAGAAGCACGTTGCCGTGATGTGGACAAGTGCAGACCCCTGCGGCCATGTGAATTCGGTGCCAATAGGGCACGCCATAGTCGTCGGCGTCATGCCGCAAGCACGCGTCGCAGTATCGGAAAGATGCATGCTTCAGCAGTCCTGAGGCAGTCATCCCCAGGCTCATCTTCAACCCTGTGCCCTGTGTACCTTGCATACACTGGAGGGCTGACTCGTACGCCTCCTCGCTCAGGAAGGGTTTGTAGAGCGGCAGCAACGTTCGAGTCTCGACAAGTTCCGCAATCGAATACTGTCCCTCCAATCGCTGCGATAAGGGCCCTAAGCAACAGGGCAGCACAGAGCCGCAGGTTCTTGAATAGGTACCGAACAACTCTTGGCTGGTTCGTCGATAGCTATCGTTGGCGACTAATCGATGGTAGCGGACCGCGAGGCTATACAGAGACTCGTCTGGTAACGGTTCTGGGAACAACAACAGACGATCCATCCTTTCGCCCTCGCGTCAGGAATGCTCACCAGATTGGTTCGTCATCGATCCAGCCTCGTTTCAAAAGCTCCGCCTGGACATCCCCGTCCTGATCCAAATGAACGTTCTCTAGGCTGTCAGTGACCACTCTAGCTACGGGCTTACCGACGGGCTTTCTCGGTTGCGTTTCTGCAGATGCGGGCATGCCTTGTAAGATCAGAGCGAGGTCTGCACGTTTAGCTCGACGGGCCAAGTCATGGTTAAGCATCTGCGCGATCTGATCTTTCGTGGGCATCATGTCCTCAAAATCGGCGATCTGCAGTGGGTCACCACTGCGCAACGCCTCGATCGGCTTATGAAGCATCCTCATCTGATTGTCGTAGACGCGCTGCAGCACCTGCGAAGTGACGGCCTCTAGCTCTTCTGATATCACGTGACGCTGAGCCAGCATCAACAGCTTGACGAGGAAGTCTGTGTTGCCCTGAGTAAGGTCGTAGATTTTCCTCAGGAGATTATCGTTCAGCGGAGTCGCGGATCCTGTCCAATCATATTCCCACAGGCGGGTGACGAGGTGCTCCCAAAAAGGATCGTCCTCGCTGAACCTGTCAAAGGTGATTTCCCCCATCCCTACGGCTCGCCTGGCGTTTCTCAGCACACCGGAGAAAAGAGGCAGCATTGCATTCGTCCCGACATAAACCAGCGGGACACCTGCATCGTTTGAAAGCGTGACGAAGAAATTAAGGAGCTTCTCCCTGTCTGCACCTCCACGCGAAGAGTTCAAATGCTGCATCTCATCAATGATCAGTGCCCCAACAAAATAGGCTTTGCACAGCTGGCTTATGTGCTGCAGCATCACGCTTACGCTGGATCGACTCACACTGAGCGATGAATACTTTTCAATTCCCAGGGCATTGTCTAAGGACGCGAAGAACGCAGCACAAAAACCGCGCAACGACCCATCATGGGGGCACTCGATCTTCAGCCAAACCACTTGAGTCTGGATGAACACCTTAAGTCCATACTTGCTGTGACTCACAACCTGCGGATAAAGCCTGGTTATCGCATCTAGGGCGGTAGTCTTACCCATTCCGCTCAGCCCAATCAGCGTCATGATGTTTGCAGAGGACTTGAAACCACCACGGCCCACGCTGCCTGACGAGGGTTGGCGATATCTAACCGTTTCTGCACTAAACGGATTTCGGGCGGTGTACCCATATCGGATCAGTTGGCTAAAGCAATCCTCTAGCTCAAGATGAATATCCAACGGGATTACTACGTCTTTCAGCCTATTTACACCGTGCCCCCGCAGTTTTGGGCTAAGTTCGAGCTCCGCAGGAGTAGGCTTGGGTGGCAGATTTCCTATGCTTCGGACCACATCGATATCAGTAAGAATCGCCGGTAGGCATTCAATCAATGGATTGCCATCATACTGCGGCATCCCTGTCTGACCGTAGGTAGCTTTAGCAAAAGCTGGAGTGTTCATTGATCCACCTCCTGAGCCTCACTGACGACCAGCCTGAGAAAAGCTGCACTCCTTGCGGAACCGGTCTTGCTGCGAATAGACGCTTGGTGTTCCACGGACGGCTGCGTACTTTCCACAAAGCGAAGCTGATTCAGGTCAGCCGTGTGGTTATCACGCTCAACCTGAACTTCAGTACTGCGCTTTTCCAGCTTTCTGCTTTTGAAATCAGCCTTCGATTTAGGGCTTCCAGCTCGATCCTTTTTGGCTTTAGCCTTACTGACGATGCTCTCTTGGAGATCCTTCAGCTTAGCGGCGTCGTTCAACGCCTCATATTTTGAATCAGGAGAAACCTGCCGAGTAATACTTAGGATGTCGATAACCTCCTCCATTCGGTAGCCGGCATATTTTTTTGCCTGGTGAGGAACAATGGTCATCGGCTGGAATTCGGCCCCATTTTTTACCCAGCAGTTTTCAATTGAATTAGGGTCGTACCAGACCCTGACATACCGACTCCGGAAATTATGCGAGTGAGCAAGCCATTTTTCCCGCTCAGCTAATTCACAGGTGTAGAGAACCCCTTGGAACTGAATCCCTGCGCGTGTAATGCGGCATTCCTGCGATGGCAACAGCGCGATCTTTAACTCCGCCGGGGTTACAACCTTCGTGTTGACCATGCTGTGTTCCATCGCCCAATTCCAGATATTGATTGGAGTCGGTTCAAGGTCATCCGCCATCATTACAGGCGTCAGTAAATGAGGGAGGTGCAGGCTCTTGTTGTGAGACAGCACACCAGCGATGATCATTTGAGTGAACTCATCAAGATCGAGGATTGCGTCGAGTTCATAGTCCCTGTCACCACGTTCCAGACGCCGAGCATCCACGCCACCAGGCACAAACTTCAGATCCAATTTTTCGTTGATCAAACGGAAGCGGCTTTCGACGATACCTTTCCAGTCTGGCCTGTAGGGAGGCGGGATATTAAGGACGGTACCCAGAGTGTTACTCATGACCTCGCCAGCTTCACTCAGCAGCTCTGCCCGGTCCGCGGTCAACTCGACAGGCAAATGGGAGCACGGCCACTCGGACTCTTCGATATCAATCCCATATCGCTTACAGAATTCTTTTTTTGGCGTATACGCGTTAAATAACGCATGCCTCGCGCCATTCCAGCTGGGCCCTTCAAGACCCACATGTATGCCGACAATCATCCGAGTGTAGCTATCAACGACCACATACAGCACCGGCCGTCCAATCAGCCAGTTTCTATTCACACGGTGGACGAGGTAGACATCTGCAATGGTTGAGTCGATCTCGTATCGATGACAAGGACCAGAGAGATCCTGTGACGCTTCTCCAGATAGAGGCCTGTAATCTTTGTTCCAACGAATACTGCCACGACGCCCCTTCAGCACATACAACGCATCAAAGAATTTCTTTCCGTTGTAGCTGAGCTGTCCAATACTGGGATGGCTGCCCCTCACGACGTCGCCCTTGAAGCCGTCTGCAGCGACTTCTCTATAGAACTTGTTCAACATCCAAGAGAAGCAGTCTCCGATAGTGCCGCATTTCCCGCTTGCATAACGGCTATACGCTAACTTAATCGCAGATAGATGACGCTCGTTTAAAAGAACCGCACCATCTTCAACGACGACGCCGCGATACTTTGGTCGACGCCCAGGGATGATGCCTGACTCTCGGCTTTTAGGTTTACCTCTTCCACCGCATTTTGATGTATTCCACAGAAAAGCATTTTTGACTTGTCCCATACTCCAATACCGGAACAGCAGCCGATAGATTTGCTTCCTATTGACTCCCATCACCTCAGCGTGTTTTTTGACATCTGCTCCGAAACTAATGGTCAAAATATCGATAGGTAACTTACCCTCGACCATACCCTTGATCAAATTCCAGCTTTTTTCCCGGCTGTTTTTCTCTCGATCGTTCAGCTCATCTTCATGGCGAATCATAAAATGAAGAGGCAGTTCAACATTTATAACCGCGGCCCCGGACTTTATCTCCGCAGCGAGCAATTCCCTCTCAACCAGCCAGGGTTTACGCGGGTTGGAGGACAGGTCGATAACGACAGCCTGGTCATCTCTAAACCCCAATACTCTTACCGGATTTTCGAGTAATTGGGATCCTTCGCCAGGAGAAATAATGCTATTCATTGTGAAATTAAGCATGACGGGAAACCTCACCCGATGAGAACTCACTCAAGTTCATAACCTCGACGTGCAGAGGTTTTGATAACTCGATAATTTTTGAATTCAGGTCAATTCTCAGCCTTCCTACCCAAGCCAGATGGAAAAATAGGCACTTCGCTCCCATGTATTCCATGTATAGCGCTTTCGCCACTTTAACCAGTAGGGTCTTCAGCGGTATCTCATCCGTTCTCACTCTGGGGATTACTTCTAACATCCAACTTATATTTTTTTCATTCGCAAGCGTTGGTGATATTAGCGCGTAGCTTCTGAGAATCAGGAGATTCCTAATTCTGACCTGCGAAAGTCTCTCGTAGAGAACCAGTTTCCACTCAATGTTTCTTCTGGCCCAGAAAATACGCTCAATCTCGAGCTTTTCGAGCAGTCTGTCCTGCTCACCTTTCGAAGCATCTTCGATCTCTTTTGCATACTTCATCGATCTCGCAACCAGTCGTTCTTTACCCGTACTGTCCACCTGCGTGATTAGAAAATCGGTCGTTAACACGAGAGGTACAGAAGTCCCGGGGTATACCGGCGGCCGGATATTAAGGCTCGAAGCGATAGCATGGGTTTCCACTGCAGGCAGCAGGGGGAACTGCTCACGGATATCAATGATGGACCGGTCATGCTCGAGTATCACGTGGTAGTGGTACTCAGCATTCGAAAGCAGGTGGTGAGCTCGATGGACTTTCACTCCTGGCACGATGTGCGAAGTCCCTTGGGAGGGAAACGACCGCACCTTGATCCACGGAACGTACTCCTCTCTGACCCCTTGGCCATCGCCGGCCGCTATCCGTTTATCGATCTTTTCCTGGGTAACTACCTTCGAGCGCACTGGCTTGTGGGGTGACGATTTAACCTGGCTCATCTGGTTAACCGGACTACCTAAATGACGTGGCCACGCCCCACAAGGAGCATTGCTGGCAGAGAGGGAAACCCATGCTGTCGAGTCGCAGCGCAGGGTGCTTCAGGGGAGTGTCACAACCTGACTACAGATTGTGAACCTGAATAATGATTGCGGTTGCCTCCCCGACGTAGGGAAGCAACCGTGACAACCTTTATTTCGTTGTGACAAGGTTTATTTGCTTGTGACAATCTTTATTTGTTGCAGACAGGGGGTTTTTCACCTGTGGATAACTTATTCCACAGTAACTGACTTCGCCAGGTTGCGCGGCTGGTCAACGTCGGTGCCCTTGAGTACGGCAACGTAGTACGACAGCAGTTGCAGCGGGATGGTGTAGAGAATCGGCGACAGGATGTCGTGGATGTGCGGCATGTGCACAACGTGAGTGCCTTCACCGTTGGTCATGCCGGCCTTCTCGTCAGCGAAGACTATCAACTGGCCACCGCGGGCGCGGACTTCCTGAAGGTTGGACTTCAGCTTCTCCAGCAGTTCGTTGTTCGGCGCCACGGTCACCACTGGCATGTCGTTATCCACAAGCGCCAACGGGCCATGTTTCAGCTCACCGGCCGGATAGGCTTCAGCGTGGATGTAGGAGATTTCCTTGAGCTTGAGTGCCCCTTCCATCGCCACCGGAAACTGCGCGCCACGGCCGAGGAACAGCGTGTGGTGTTTCTCCGCGAACAGCTCGGAGATTTTTTCCACGGTGCCGTCCATGGCCAGCGCCTCGCCCAGACGGGTCGGCAAACGACGCAACTCTTCGACCAACGTCGCTTCGACACCTTTGGCCAAGGTGCCACGAACCTGGCCCAGGGAAAGCGTCAGCAACAACAGGCCAACCAATTGCGTGGTGAAGGCTTTGGTCGAAGCCACACCGATTTCGCGTCCGGCCTGGGTCAACAGGGTCAGATCGGACTCACGCACCAAGGAGCTGATGCCGACGTTACAGATCGCCAGGCTGGCCAGGAAGCCCAGTTCCTTGGCGTTGCGCAGCGCGGCCAGGGTGTCGGCGGTTTCACCGGACTGAGAAATAGTCACGAACAAGGTGTCCGGCTGCACCACCACCTTGCGGTAGCGGAATTCGCTGGCGACTTCGACCTGGCAAGGAATGCCGGCCAACTCTTCGAGCCAGTAACGCGCGACCATGCCGGCGTGGTAACTGGTGCCACACGCGACGATCTGTACGTTACGCACTTTGGCGAACAGTTCCGCAGCCTGTGGGCCGAATGCCTGTACCAGTACCTGGTTCTGGCTCAGGCGACCTTCCAGGGTGCGCTGCACCACGGACGGTTGCTCGTGGATTTCCTTGAGCATGAAGTGGCGGAACTCACCCTTTTCAGCGGCTTCGGCGCCGTCGCGATACTGCACGGCTTCGCGCTCGACAGACTGGCCGTCAACGTCCCAGATCTGCACGCTGTCGCGGCGGATTTCGGCAATATCGCCTTCTTCCAGGTACATGAAACGGTCGGTGACCTGACGCAGGGCCAACTGGTCGGATGCCAGGAAGTTTTCCCCAAGGCCCAGGCCGATTACCAGCGGACTGCCGCTGCGGGCTGCGACCAGGCGATCCGGCTGCTGTGCGCTGATCACTGCCAGGCCGTAAGCACCGTGCAATTCTTTGACGGTCGCCTTGAGGGCCATGGTCAGATCGCGCAGATCCTTGAGTTTGTGGTTCAGCAGGTGGGAGATGACTTCAGTGTCGGTGTCCGAGGTGAACACATAGCCCAAGGCCTTGAGTTGTGCACGCAGGGCTTCGTGGTTTTCGATGATGCCGTTGTGCACCACCGCCAGGTCACCGGAGAAATGCGGGTGGGCATTGCGCTCGCACGGTGCACCGTGGGTGGCCCAACGCGTGTGGGCAATGCCCAGGCGACCGACCAGCGGCTCGGTGGCCAACGCCTGCTCCAGCTCACTGACCTTGCCCGGACGACGCAGGCGCTCGAGTTTTTCATCGTTGGTGTAGACCGCCACGCCAGCGCTGTCATACCCACGGTATTCGAGGCGTTTCAGGCCTTCGACGAGGATGGCGGTGATGTTACGTTCTGCGACTGCGCCGACTATTCCACACATGCTATTTCTCCTGACTGACAGCCGCGCAAATCAAAGTGATACCGCGGGCCTGAATCTGATCGCGAGCCTCAAGGGGCAGGCGTTCATCGGTAATAATGGTATGGACACTGCTCCATGGCAGCTCCAGGTTTGGAATCTTGCGGCCGATCTTGTCGGCCTCCACCATCACGACTACTTCGCGGGCGACTTCGGCCATGACCCGGCTCAGCCCGAGCAGCTCGTTGAAGGTGGTTGTACCGCGAACCAGATCGATGCCATCAGCGCCGATAAACAGCTGGTCGAAGTCGTAGGAGCGCAGTACCTGCTCGGCAACCTGCCCCTGAAAGGACTCGGAATGCGGGTCCCAGGTGCCACCGGTCATCAACAGCACCGGTTCGTGCTCAAGTTCGCTCAGGGCATTGGCAACATGCAGTGAGTTGGTCATCACCACCAGACCGGGTTGCTGTCCGAGTTCCGGGATCATGGAAGCGGTGGTGCTGCCACTGTCGATAATGATGCGCGCATGCTCGCGAATTCGCGCGACGGCGGCACGGGCGATGGCTTGTTTGTATTTGGAAACCGGCTGACCAATGTCGGCCACCAGTTCCTGAGGCAGGGTGATCGCCCCGCCATAACGACGCAGCAATAGGCCATTGCTTTCAAGCGCCGCCAGATCCTTGCGAATCGTAACTTCCGACGTTTCGAAGCGCTTGGCCAACTCATCCACACTGACTTCGCCCTGCTGATTGAGCAAGGCGAGGATGTTGTGACGACGCTGAGGTGTGTTGCGCTTTGACATGAACTAGCAAGTTTCGTTTCGAAAGATAGCGGAAGCAATCAAAACCTATCAGCGAAACTTCGTCAAGCACCATGCGATAAAAAGAGCTGTGGATAACCTGTAGGAGCGAGCTTGCTCGCGATGGACGTGAACGATGATGCATTTTTTCTGGAAAAATGCGCCGCTCTCGAATTCATCGCGAGCAAGCTCGCTCCTACAAGGGAGTTGTGGATAACTCAGCCCTTCTTGATCTTCTCCGGCCGCTTCCAGCCGTCGATGTTCTTCTGGCGAGCACGCCCAATCGCCAACTGGGACTTATCCACAGTCGAGGTAATGGTCGAACCGGCCGCCGTGGTCGCACCAGCCAGGATATCCACAGGCGCTACCAACGAGTTGTTGGAACCAATGAACACATCTTCGCCCAACACGGTTTTCCACTTGTTGGCGCCGTCGTAGTTGCAGGTGATGGTGCCGGCACCAATGTTGGTGCGCGCCCCGACTTCGGCATCGCCCAGGTAAGTCAGGTGACCGGCCTTTGCACCTTCGCCCAGGTGAGCGTTTTTCAACTCGACGAAGTTACCCACATGTGCCCGGGCTTCCAGCACGGTACCTGGACGCAGACGCGCAAACGGGCCGGCATCGCTGCTTTCACCCAGAATGGCACCTTCGATATGGCTGTTGGCCTTGATGACCACGCCTTTGCGCAGGGTGCTGTCCTTGATCACGCAGTTCGGGCCGATCACCACGTCATCTTCAATGACCACCTTGCCTTCGAGGATCACGTTGATGTCGATCAGCACGTCGCGCCCGACCGTCACTTCGCCACGAACATCGAACCGAGCCGGGTCGCGCAACGTCACACCTTGAGCCATCAAACGACGACCGGCGCGCAATTGATAATGCCGTTCAAGTTCGGAAAGCTGCTTGCGGTCATTGGCGCCCTGCACTTCCATGGCGTCGTGCGGTTGCTCGGTGGCCACCACCAGACCATCGCTCACTGCCATGGCAATGATATCGGTCAGGTAGTACTCGCCCTGGGCGTTATTGTTGGAGAGACGGCTCATCCAGTCGCCGAGACGGGCAAAAGGCAGCGCCAGAATGCCGGTATTGCCTTCGGTGATCTGGCGTTGGGCTTCATTGGCATCTTTCTGCTCGACAATGGCGGCAACCTTGCCAGCGCCATCACGAACGATACGGCCGTAACCGGTCGGATCATCCAGTTCGACGGTCAGCAGGCCCAATTGCTCTGGACCCACCTGCTTGAGCAGGCGCTGCAGAGTTTCGACCTCAATCAACGGCACATCACCATAGAGCACCAGCACGGTGTCGGACTGAATGAATGGCACGGCTTGAGCAACGGCGTGGCCGGTACCCAACTGTTTATCCTGCAGGACGAAGTTCAGGTCATCCGCCGCCAGGCGTTCGCGCACCGCATCGGCACCATGACCGATCACGACGTGAATGCGCTGTGGATCAAGTTGCCGGGCGCTGTGGATAACATGGCCGAGCATGGAGTTGCCGGCAATCGGGTGCAAAACTTTCGGCAAAGCAGAACGCATACGCGTGCCTTGGCCAGCAGCGAGAATAACGATTTCAAGAGACATGACTGGCTACCAATCCTGGGTGGTCAGCGGCTGCGACCGGGTTGTAAAAATCGGAAAAGAAAAAAGGGTAGCCGAGGCTACCCTTTTTAATCAATCACACAACAAGTGCAGCCTTAGTGGCCGAACTTCTTGCGGATCTGCTGGACGGTGCGCAGCTGAGCTGCAGCCTCGGCCAGACGTGCGGCAGCAGAACCGTAATCGAATTCTGCGCCACGTTCATGCAAGGCCTTCTCGGCTGCCTTAACGGCTTCCTGAGCGGAGGCTTCATCCAGGTCGGCAGCACGTTGCACGGTGTCGGCAAGAACCTTGACCATGTTCGGCTGAACCTCGAGGAAACCACCGGAGATGTAATACACCTCCTCTTCCCCGCCCTGCTTGACCAGGCGGATCGGACCTGGCTTCAGATTAGTGATCAGCGGCGCGTGACCCAGAGCGATACCAAGATCACCCAGTGCACCGTGCGCAATCACCATCTCGACCAGACCGGAAAAGATTTCTCCTTCCGCGCTGACGATATCGCAATGGACTGTCATAGCCATCTGATTGCCTCAACCTAAATTAGCGCCCGTTGCCGGGCGCCGGGATTACAGTTTCTTGGCTTTCTCGATCGCTTCTTCGATGCCGCCAACCATGTAGAACGCTTGTTCTGGCAGGTGGTCGTAGTCACCGTTGAGGATGCCTTTGAAGCCAGCAATGGTGTCTTTCAGGGAAACGTATTTACCCGATGCACCGGTGAAGACTTCAGCCACGAAGAACGGCTGCGACAAGAAGCGCTGGATCTTACGAGCACGGTTTACCAACTGCTTGTCGGCTTCCGACAGCTCGTCCATACCCAGGATCGCAATGATGTCCTTCAGTTCTTTGTAACGCTGCAGAACGTACTGAACGCCGCGAGCGGTGTCGTAGTGGTCCTGGCCGATTACGTTCGGGTCCAGCTGGCGCGAAGTCGAGTCGAGTGGATCGACCGCTGGGTAGATACCCAGGGAAGCGATGTCACGGGACAGAACGACGGTAGCGTCCAAGTGGGCGAAGGTGGTCGCTGGCGACGGGTCGGTCAAGTCATCCGCAGGTACGTATACCGCTTGGATCGAAGTGATCGAACCTTCCTTGGTCGAAGTGATACGTTCTTGCAGAACGCCCATCTCTTCAGCCAGGGTCGGCTGGTAACCTACTGCCGAAGGCATACGGCCCAGCAGTGCGGATACTTCAGTACCGGCCAGGGTGTAACGGTAGATGTTGTCGACGAACAGCAGAACGTCGTTACCTTCGTCACGGAACTTCTCGGCCATGGTCAGGCCGGTCAGTGCTACGCGCAGACGGTTACCCGGCGGCTCGTTCATCTGACCGTAAACCAGTGCCACTTTGTCCAGAACGTTGGAGTCCTTCATCTCGTGGTAGAAGTCGTTACCCTCACGAGTACGCTCACCCACACCGGCGAACACGGAATAACCGCTGTGCTCGATGGCGATGTTACGGATCAATTCCATCATGTTTACGGTTTTGCCTACACCGGCACCACCGAACAGACCGACTTTACCGCCTTTGGCGAACGGGCAAACCAGGTCGATAACCTTGATGCCGGTTTCCAGCAGGTCGTTGCCGCCTGCTTGTTCAGCGAACGAAGGCGCTGGACGGTGAATGCCCCAACGCTCTTCAGTGGCGATAGGGCCAGCTTCGTCGATCGGGTTGCCCAGAACGTCCATGATCCGGCCCAGAGTCGCTTTACCGACCGGTACGGAAATGGCTGCGCCAGAGTCGGTAACTTCCAGACCGCGCTTCAGGCCTTCGGTGGAACCCATCGCAATGGTACGAACCACGCCGTCGCCCAGCTGCTGCTGAACTTCCAGAGTGGTCCCGGCCGCGCTTTGTACTGTCAGCGCGTTGTAGATGCTCGGTACGCTGTCGCGTGGAAATTCCACGTCGATAACGGCGCCGATGATTTGAACGATACGTCCGCTACTCATAGCTGGATCCTCTGAATATTTGAACCGTTAAACCGCGGCAGCGCCGCCGACGATTTCCGAGATCTCTTGGGTGATCGCAGCCTGACGCGCCTTGTTGTAGACCAGCTGCAAATCGCTGATCAAATCACCGGCGTTGTCGGTAGCGTTCTTCATCGCGATCATGCGCGCAGCTTGTTCAGCCGCGTTGTTCTCGACCACCGCCTGGTAGACCTGCGACTCCACGTAACGGACCATCAAGCCGTCGAGCAGCTCCTTGGCATCCGGTTCGTAGAGATAGTCCCAGTGGTGCTTGAGGTCTTGATCCGGGGTTGCCACCAGTGGAATCAACTGCTCCACGGTAGGCTGTTGCGTCATGGTGTTGATGAACTTGTTGGACACCACGGACAGGCGGTCAATACGGCCGTCCAGGTAGGCATCCAGCATCACCTTGACGCTGCCGATCAGATCATTGATCGACGGCTCTTCACCCAGGTGGCTGATAGCTGCAACGACGTTACCGCCGAAGTTGCGGAAAAAGGCCGCACCCTTGCTACCAACGACACACAGATCGATCTCGACGCCGTTTTCGCGGTTTACCGCCATGTCCTTGACCAGGGCCTTGAACAGGTTGGTGTTCAAGCCGCCGCACAGACCACGGTCACTGCTCACTACGACATAACCAACACGCTTGATTTCGCGGTCGATCATGAACGGGTGGCGGTATTCCGGGTTGGCGTTGGCCAGATGCCCAATTACCTGGCGGATACGCTCCGCATAAGGACGGCTAGCAGCCATGCGCATTTGTGCCTTGCGCATTTTGCTGACCGCCACTTTTTCCATGGCGCTGGTAATCTTTTGCGTGCTTTTGATGCTCGCAATCTTACTGCGAATCTCTTTTGCGCCTGCCATGTAACACCTATCAGGTTAGCAAGCGGGAGCCTTGCGGCTCCCGCTGCGGCTTACCAGGTTTGGGTGGCCTTGAACTTCTCGATACCGGCTTTCATGCCAGCGTCGATTTCGTCATTGAAGTCACCTTTCACGTTGATCTTCGCCATCAAATCGGCGTGATCGCGGTTGAAGAAAGCAATCAGCGCTTGCTCGAAGCTGCCGATCTTGGCGATTTCAACGTCAGTCAGGAACCCACGCTCAGCGGCATACAGCGACAGCGCCATGTCAGCGATCGACATTGGTGCGTATTGCTTCTGCTTCATCAGCTCGGTAACGCGCTGACCATGCTCAAGTTGCTTACGGGTCGCTTCGTCCAGGTCAGAAGCGAACTGGGCGAATGCCGCCAGTTCACGGTACTGAGCCAGGGCGGTACGGATACCACCGGACAGCTTCTTGATGATCTTGGTCTGAGCGGCACCACCCACACGGGATACCGAAACACCGGCGTTCACTGCAGGACGGATGCCCGAGTTGAACATGGCCGATTCCAGGAAGATCTGACCGTCGGTGATGGAAATCACGTTGGTCGGAACGAACGCGGAAACGTCGCCAGCCTGGGTTTCGATGATCGGCAGTGCGGTCAGGGAACCGGTTTTGCCGGTCACTGCGCCGTTGGTGAACTTCTCTACGTATTCTTCCGAAACGCGGGATGCGCGCTCCAGCAGACGGGAGTGGAGATAGAACACGTCGCCTGGGTAAGCTTCACGGCCTGGTGGACGGCGCAGCAGCAGGGAAATCTGGCGGTAAGCCACAGCTTGCTTGGACAGATCGTCATAAACGATCAGCGCGTCTTCACCGCGGTCGCGGAAGAATTCACCCATGGTGCAACCGGAGTACGGTGCCAGGAATTGCAGCGCAGGAGATTCCGAAGCACTGGCAGCCACGATGATCGTGTTGGCCAGGGCGCCGTTTTCTTCCAGCTTGCGAACCACGTTGGCGATGGTCGATTGTTTCTGACCGATTGCTACGTAGACGCAGAAAATGCCGCTGTTCTTCTGATTGATGATCGCGTCGATCGCCAGAGCGGTTTTACCGATCTGACGGTCACCGATGATCAGCTCACGCTGGCCACGGCCGACAGGAATCATGGCATCGACAGCCTTGTAGCCAGTCTGTACAGGCTGGTCTACCGACTTACGCCAGATCACGCCTGGAGCAACTTTCTCGACCGCGTCGGTCTCGGTGTTGCCCAGTGGACCTTTGCCGTCAACAGGGTTACCCAGTGCATCGACTACGCGACCCAGCAGTTCCTTACCAACCGGAACTTCCAGGATGCGGCCAGTGCACTTGGCGCTCATGCCTTCAGCCAGAGACTGGTATGCGCCCAATACAACGGCACCTACGGAGTCTTGCTCCAGGTTGAGGGCCATACCGAAGACGCCGCCCGGAAACTCGATCATCTCGCCGTACATTACGTCGGCCAGACCGTGAATCCGCACGATACCGTCAGATACGCTGACGACAGTGCCTTCGTTACGGGCTTGGGAGGTCACATCGAGCTTGTCGATGCGGCCCTTGATAATTTCACTTATTTCGGAAGGATTGAGTTGCTGCATTGCTCTGCTGCCCCTTCAAACTCAAGATTTCAATGCTTCGGCAAGTTTCGCGATTTTGCCGCGAATCGAGCCATCGATAACCAGGTCGCCGGCGCGGATGACGACACCACCAATAAGGGCAGCGTCCTCCGCAACTTGCAGGCGCACTTCCCGGTTGAGTCGTGCACTGAGAACCTTGGCGAGTTTGTCTTGCTGTTCTTGGTTCAATGCGAAAGCACTGGTGACTTCAACGTCTACCGACTTCTCTTGTTCGGCCTTGTACAGGTCGAACAGAGCGGCGATCTCCGGCAACAGCGGGAGACGGTCGTTTTCGGCAACGACGTGGATGAAGTTCTGTGCCTTGGCATCAAACTTGTCGCCGCACACGTCAATAAACGTGGCGGCCTTTTCTGCGCTCGTCAGTCGCGGGGCCTTGAGCACGCGCTGCATGGTGTCGTCTTCCGACACCGCTGCAGCCAGGCCGAGCATGGCTGACCAATTGGCCAGTTGCTGGTGGGCCTGAGCGTGCTCGAAGGCCGCCTTAGCGTAAGGTCGGGCCAACGTGGTCAGTTCTGCCATGATCGCCCTCGCTTAGATTTCAGCAGCCAGTTGGTTAACCAGCTCTGCGTGCGCGTTTTGATCGATTGTGGCACCCAGGATCTTCTCGGCGCCGCCGACTGCCAGCAAGCCCACTTGGGCACGCAGCGCGTCTTTGACACTGTTCAGTTCCTGTTCGATCTCGGCCTGAGCCTGAACCTTCACACGGTCAGCGTCGACACGGGCCTTTTCAACAGCCTCTTCGACAATCTGGTTACCGCGTTTCTTGGCTTGCTCGATGATTTCAGCTGCCTGAGCTTTCGCTTCGCGCAGTTGGTGACCCGCTTTTTCTTGGGCCAACTCCAGGTCGCGAGCTGCACGGCTGGCAGCGTCCAGACCATCAGCGATCTTCTTTTGACGTTCGTGCAGTGCCGCGATGACCGGAGGCCATACGAACTTCATGCAGAACAGTACAAAAATCAGGAACGCAACGGACTGGCCAATCAGGGTCGCATTAATGTTCACGCCAACACCTCGCAGTTACGTTGTCCATCACACCAAATTACCCGGAAGATCCGAGTAATTAGCCAGCGATTTGACCAACGAACGGGTTCGCAAAGGTGAAGAACAGAGCGATACCAACACCGATCATGGTTACGGCGTCGAGCAGACCGGCAACGATGAACATTTTAACTTGCAGCATTGGAACCATTTCTGGCTGACGCGCTGCGCCTTCCAGGAACTTGCCGCCCAGCAGGCCGAAACCAATTGCGGTACCCAGTGCGCCCAGGCCGATCAACAGTGCAACAGCGATAGCGGTTAGACCAACTACAGTTTCCATCTTTCCTCCCGACTTTTACGTCGTATGGTTTAGGTTTTTTAGATTAAAGCGGTAAAACAAATCGTTTCAGATGCCCCGTAAGGAGCACCTTCCCGTTTTACCGGGAAGGACATCAGACTAGTCGAGACTGGCCTTAATGGTTTTCTTCGTGCGCCATCGACAGGTAGACGATGGTCAACATCATGAAGATGAACGCCTGCAGGGTGATGATCAGGATGTGGAACACAGCCCACGCCCACTGCAGAACAACGCCCAGGCCACTAAGCCAGAGCAGACCGCTGCCGAACATCACAGCAATCAGAATGAAGACCAACTCGCCGGCGTACATGTTGCCGAACAGACGCAGAGCCAGGGAGATCGGCTTGGCGATCAGGGTTACGAATTCCAGCAGGAAGTTCACCGGGATCAGCAGGGCCTGAACGAAAATGTTCTTGCTGCCGAACGGGTGCAGGGTCAGTTCGCCAATGAAGCCGCCGAGACCCTTGACCTTGATGCTGTAGAAAATGATCAGTGCGAAAACCGAGAACGCCATGCCCAGGGTCGCGTTAGGGTCGGTGGTCGACACGGCGCGGAACGGGATGTGTGCATCGCCGGAGATCATGATGGCCAGTTGAGGAATCCAGTCGACCGGTACCAGGTCGACGGCGTTCATCAGGAACACCCAGACGAAGATGGTCAGTGCCAGCGGTGCAATCACCGGGCTACGGCCATGGAAGCTGTCTTTCACGCTGCCATCGACGAATTCGACCAATACTTCAACGAAGTTCTGCAAAGCACCAGGCTGACCGGAAGTCGCTTTCTTGGCCGCCATGCGGAAAAGAAGAACGAAAATCAGACCCAATGCGACCGACCAGCCGAGAGTATCGACGTGGAAAGCCCAGAAGCCCATTTCCTTGGCTTCTGCTGCGGTGTGGGCAAAGCCCCAGCCGCCGGTAGGGTGCTGACCGAAGGTCAGGTTCTGCAAGTGGTGCTGGATATAGCCCGAAGCGGTTGTTTCTGCCATGGTTGCCTCAAACGCCCTAAGGTCTCGAAAGTCTTGTTCTCATCAGCAGGGGAGCGAACCAGCTGACCGACTGAGTCAGCACGAAGGCACCGAATACTGCAATCGGCGCCAGTGGCTTCACACCTGCAAACACCAGTGCAAACAGCACTGCCGTCAAAATCAGTTTGCCTGCCTCGCCGGCATAAAAAGACCGGACGATGGACTGGGCTGCTCGGGCGCCGGAAAACCGAAATGCCCTGTGAGCGAAATAAACATTGGGTAGCAAGGCTATCAGGCCTCCGCAGAGTCCCGAGTACCCGGCAACGACTCCATATCGGTACCAGAGCGCCAAAGCGGCGATCAGCAACACGACAAATTGAGCCATTAACACCGGAAAAACTGCCAGGCGATGGAAGGGCAAGCGGTTTGGCGTGCGGGTTTCCATCACTTTTACTCTCCAATGGTCGGCTGCCGAAATTCAATAACTTGGCATAATTTGTGCCGACAAAATGCGCGCAGAGTATAGGGGCGGTTCTGCCCCTATTCAACTGTCAGGTAGTGATTTCCGACTGCACGCTACATGAGGAAATGTTTCAGCGGATATGTGCAAGTACGCCTTGAAGCTCATCCAGTGAGTTGTAGCCAATCACCAACTGCCCTTTACCCTTCTTACCGTGGCGGATCTGCACCGCAGAGCCTAGGCGCTCGGCCAGGCGCTGTTCGAGACGGGCGATATCCGGATCCGGTTTTGTCGGTTCAACAGGCTCCGGTTTGCCACTCAACCACTGGCGAACCAGTGCCTCGGTTTGGCGCACGGTCAGCCCGCGTGCGACAACATGTCGCGCCCCTTCAACCTGTTGAATTTCCGGTAAACCGAGCAAAGCACGGGCATGACCCATTTCCAGGTCACCGTGGGACAACATGGTCTTGATGACTTCCGGCAAGGAAATCAGGCGCAACAGGTTGGCCACGGTCACTCGGGACTTGCCCACAGCTTCGGCCACCTGCTGCTGGGTCAGCTGGAACTCCTGCTGCAAACGCTGCAGGGCCACCGCTTCTTCGATCGGGTTCAGGTCTTCGCGCTGGATGTTCTCGATCAGCGCGATGGCGATCGCGGTTTCATCGGGCACATCGCGAACCATCGCCGGGATCGTTTCCTGCCCGGCTTGCTGGCTGGCGCGCCAGCGGCGTTCGCCGGCAATGATTTCAAAGCGGCCGCCGCCGATCGGGCGAACCACTATGGGCTGCATGACGCCCTGGGCCTTGATCGATTGCGCCAGCTCTTCGAGCGCCTGCGGATCCATGTCACGACGCGGCTGGTACTTGCCGCGCTGGAGCAGATCCAGGGGGAGATGTTGCAGCTCACGCAGATCGGCTTGCGCCGCTTGTTCTTCCAGCGAGCTGACAGTCGGACCACTCAACAGAGCATCCAGTCCACGTCCGAGACCTCGTTTCTTGACGGCCATGGGGATTCCTTAAGTTGCCTGAGCAGCAGCGATGCGTGAGTTTTTGCGTTGACGACGAACCATTTCGCCCGCCAATGCCAGGTAGGCAACGGCGCCTCGCGACGCTTTGTCGTATGCCAGCGCCGGCATGCCGTAGCTTGGCGCTTCGGCTAGACGGATATTGCGCGGAATGACGGTGTCGTAGAGCTGCTCGCCAAAGTGTTCCTTGAGCTGCGCCGAGACATCGTTCATCAAGCTCAGACGCGGGTCGTACATCGTACGCAGCAGGCCTTCGACCTTGAGGTTCGGGTTCAGCAGTTCAGAGATACGCTTGATGTTATCCACAAGGTCGCTCAAGCCTTCGAGTGCAAAGTACTCGCACTGCATGGGGATAATGACCCCATCAGCGGCAACCAGTGCGTTCAAGGTCAACATCGACAGCGACGGCGGACAGTCGATCAGGATGTAATCGTAGTTTTCCCGGATCGGCGCCAACGCGCTGCGCAGGCGGCTTTCCTTCATCTGCATTTCCAGCAGCACCACTTCGGCCGCGGTGAGATCGCGGTTGGCCGGCAACAACTGGTAACCACCGTGTTCGGAGAAGTGCATGGCCTGGGCCAGATCACATTCTCCGATCAGCAGGTCGTAGACCGAGTTTTCCAGGCCATGTTTATCCACACCGCTCCCCATGGTGGCGTTGCCCTGTGGATCAAGATCGATCAACAGCACCCTGCGCTTGGTCGCGACCAGGGATGCTGCGAGGTTGATGCAGGTGGTGGTTTTGCCCACGCCACCCTTTTGGTTCGCAATCGCGAATACCTTAGCCATTCTTGCTTGTGTTCCCAATCATGCCGTGCGGCGCAGTATCAGCAGATGGCGTTGGCCTTGGCAACCAGGTACGGCCAGGGCGTGTTCGCTATCGAGGTGGAAGTCTGCCGGCAATGCTACCAGCTCATCGGCCGGATGAACGCCCTTCATTGCCAGCCAGCGTGTTTCGCTATCGCCGAGGTGGCGCGTCCAATTGCTGAAGTTCTCCATGCTGCTGAACGCCCGGGAAATGATTCCGTTGAAAGGCTGTGCAGGCTGGAAGGCTTCGACGCGACTGTGGATAACTTGCAGGTTATCCAGTTTGAGTTCGAGTTTGACCTGGGTCAGGAAGCGGGTTTTCTTGCCGTTGCTGTCCAGGCAGGTCACCTGGGACTCGGGAAACAGGATCGCCAGCGGAATGCCAGGCATGCCGCCGCCGCTGCCGACGTCGAGCCAGCGACCGTTTTCGATGAACGACATCACGCTCAGGCTATCGAGCAAGTGGCGGGAGACCATCTCATCCGGATCGCGTACTGCGGTCAGGTTGTAAGCCTTGTTCCATTTTATCAACAGGGCCAGATAACCCAGCAGCTGCGCGTGCTGGATTTCTGTCAGCGTGACACCGAGCTGGCGAGCACCTGTGGATAACTCTTCTGCGTGTTGCGAGGTGACCAACGAACTCAAGCGCTTTGCTCCAACTGACGGCCCGCGCCGCGTTTTTTCAAATGAATCATCAACAGCGAAATGGCTGCCGGCGTAACGCCCGGTATGCGCGAGGCCTGGCCCAAGGTTTCTGGACGAGTCGCGCCGAGCTTGCTCTGGATCTCCTTGGAGAGACCGGAAATATTCGTGTAATCGATATCCACAGGCAGTTTGGTGTCTTCGCTGGCTCGCAGGCGAGCGATTTCGTCCTGCTGACGATCGATGTAACCGGCGTATTTGGTCTTGATTTCAACCTGCTCGGCAACCTGTGGATCTTCTGCGCCGCCACCGGTGACGGCGATCAGACCAGCGTAGTCGATTTCCGGACGGCTCAAGAGGTTGAGCAGGTTGTATTCGTGAGTCAGTGGCGTGCCGAATTTTTCGGCAATGGCATCGCCCTGTTCGGTACCAGGGCGTACCCAGGTACTTTTCAGGCGCTGCTCTTCCAGTTCGATGCTTTCGCGTTTTTTGCAGAAAGCCGCCCAGCGCACGTCATCCACCAGACCCAGTTCGCGACCTTTTTCGGTCAAGCGCAGGTCGGCGTTGTCTTCGCGCAGGATCAAGCGATATTCGGCACGTGAGGTGAACATCCGGTACGGCTCTTGGGTACCGAGGGTTATCAGGTCGTCGACCAACACGCCGATATAGGCTTCGTCGCGACGCGGGCACCAGGCCTCTTTGCCTTGCGCACGCAGTGCAGCGTTGGTCCCGGCGAGCAAACCCTGGGCACCGGCTTCTTCGTAACCGGTTGTGCCGTTGATTTGCCCGGCGAAGAACAAGCCGCCGATGACTTTGGTTTCCAGGCTGTATTTCAAATCCCGTGGATCGAAGTAGTCGTACTCGATCGCGTAGCCCGGACGCACGATGTGCGCGTTTTCCATGCCGCGGATCGATTGCACGATCTGCAATTGCACGTCGAACGGCAAGCTTGTGGATATACCGTTCGGATACAGCTCATGGGTGGTCAAACCTTCCGGTTCGATAAACACCTGATGGCTTTCCTTGTCGGCGAAGCGATGGATCTTGTCTTCGATCGACGGGCAATAACGCGGGCCGATCCCTTCGATCTCACCGGCAGCTGAATACATCGGCGAACGGTCGAGGTTCGCGGCAATGATTTCGTGGGTGCGCGCATTCGTGTGTGTAATCCAGCAGCTGACTTGCTTCGGATGCTGCTCTTTTGACCCCATGAACGACATCACCGGGATCGGCGTATCACCCGGTTGCTCGGACATCACCGAAAAATCCACAGACCGACCGTCGATACGTGGCGGAGTACCGGTTTTCAAACGACCCACCCGCAATGGCAGTTCACGCAGACGGTGAGCCAGCGCGATCGATGGCGGATCACCGGCGCGACCGCCGGAAAAATTCTGCAAACCGATGTGGATAAGTCCACCGAGGAACGTACCGGTGGTCAACACCACGGAATCAGCGAAGAAACGCAGGCCCATTTGGGTGACAACACCACGGACCTGTTCCTGCTCGACGATCAGATCGTCAGCGGCCTGTTGAAATATCCACAGGTTCGGCTGGTTCTCCAGGATTTCGCGGACAGCTGCCTTGTACAGAACCCGGTCTGCCTGCGCGCGGGTTGCTCGCACGGCCGGGCCTTTGCGGCTGTTCAACACGCGAAACTGGATACCGCCTTTATCGGTAGCCATGGCCATCGCGCCGCCGAGGGCGTCGATTTCCTTGACCAGGTGGCTTTTGCCGATCCCGCCAATGGCCGGGTTGCAACTCATGGCACCGAGGGTTTCCACGTTATGCGTCAGCAATAGGGTTTTAACCCCCATACGTGCTGAGGCCAGTGCTGCCTCGGTACCGGCATGACCGCCGCCGATGACGATCACTTCAAAACGGGAAGGGAAATCCACCACGCACCTCGTGCCTGCTTAAGTAGGTAATTCAGGAATAGTTTGAGCTCAGGTTTTTGGACCTGGTCGACAAGTATAGGGACTTCGCCCTTCCTAAAGAACCCTTTGCACAAAATTTAACCAGCTGTGGACAAGTCGGAGTTATAGAAATTAAAAAGAAAGAAATTTATTAAATCTTTGTTTTTATGTTTATTTCTATGCACCTACCTTTCTGTGGATATATTGCTATAGCCCTTTATTTTCAATGTGTACAGAGATTCAAAACCCTGTGTTCATGTGCCAATGAGGCCCTTGGATAACCGGTTTAAACCTGTGGATGAAAGGGGTGGTTATCCACAGGGGCGGTTATGTCCAGTTTTCGAGCCCTGTTATCAACTGACCTTAGCCGCGGTTATTCACAGGGCTTAATCCACAGAAAAGTGCCATTCGCTCGAAATTCGGGTGCAGGAATTCCGCTCAAGCAGACGAAGTCCGCTCGGCACTGGAAGTTTTTCAGAAAAGGAGAGAACAGACAGGCACGAATGGCCTGTCTGTGAATAACAGGAGGGCTACTTACCGATACAGAAGCTGGAAAAAATCCGCCCCAGCAGGTCATCGGAACTGAAAGCACCGGTGATTTCACCCAGCGACTGCTGAGCCTGGCGCAAATCCTCGGCCAACAACTCACCAGCACCGGCCAGGGTCAATTGGGTACGGCCATGCTCGAGGGCCGCACTGGCATGACGTAGCGCCTCAAGGTGTCGCCGGCGAGCGCTGAAGCTGCTTTCGGACGTTTGTTCATAGCCCATGCAGGCCTTGAGGTGATCACGCAGCAGCTCCAGCCCGACACCACCCGACCTGGCGCTCAGGCTGATGGTGACATGGCCGTCCTGGCTGACCTCCAGCGCAATGGCTTCGCCCGTAAGATCGGCTTTGTTGCGGATCAGGGTGACTTTCGCGGGATCGGGACGGATTTCGAGAAACTCCGGCCAGAGTGCGAAAGGATCGAGGGCTTCCGGTGCAGTGGCATCAACCACCAACAGTACCCGATCGGCTTCGCCGATAGCTTTCAAGGCACGCTCGACGCCGATTTTTTCCACATGATCATCGGTATCGCGCAGACCGGCGGTATCCACGACGTGCAGCGGCATGCCATCGATGTGGATATGTTCGCGAAGCACGTCACGGGTCGTGCCGGCAATTTCGGTCACGATCGCCGCTTCACGCCCGGCGAGGGCATTGAGCAAGCTGGATTTGCCGGCATTCGGACGACCGGCAATGACAACGGTCATACCGTCACGCAGCAAGGCGCCCTGCCCGGCTTCGCGCATGACGGTGGATAACTCGTCGCGCACCTTGTCGAGCATGCTCAGGACGTGGCCATCGGCGAGGAAGTCGATTTCCTCTTCCGGGAAATCGATGGCCGCTTCGACATAGATTCGCAGGCCGATCAGTTGCTCGGTGAGGTTATGCACACGTGACGAAAAAGCCCCCTGCAGGGAGCGCAACGCGTTTCGCGCAGCCTGGGCAGAACTGGCTTCAATCAGGTCGGCAATGGCTTCGGCCTGGGCGAGGTCCAGTTTGTCATTGAGGAAGGCGCGCTCACTGAATTCCCCCGGCCGGGCGAGACGGCAACCCAGTTCCAGGCAGCGCTTGAGCAACATATCCAGAACAATCGGACCGCCATGGCCTTGCAGCTCCAGCACATCTTCACCTGTGAACGAGTTCGGGCCGGGGAAATACAGGGCAATGCCCTGGTCCAGCACCTCGTCGTTTTCACTGAAAAACGGACCGTAGTGGGCAAATCGCGGCTTGAGCTCGCGACCGCTGAAGGCCTTGGCCGCAACGCTGGCCAACGGCCCGGAAATACGTACGATGCCTACACCGCCGCGACCTTGAGCAGTGGCGACGGCTGCGATGGTTTCGCGAGGAACGCTCATAAACCGGTATCCAGACAAAAGTGACAGATAGCAAAACGCCCCACTAGGGGGCGTTTTGAGTGGTTATCCACAGTGTAAATCAGGCAGCTGCTTTAGCGGCCGCTTCGATTTTACGCGTGATGTACCACTGTTGTGCGATGGACAGCACGTTGTTTACAACCCAGTACAGCACCAGACCGGCCGGGAACCACAGGAAGAAGAAGGTGAAGATGATTGGCATCAGCTTCATCACCTTGGCCTGCATCGGATCCGGAGGAGTCGGGTTCAGCTGCTGCTGGATGAACATGGTTGCACCCATGATGATCGGCAGGATGAAGAACGGATCCTTGATCGACAGGTCAGTAATCCACAGCATGAACGGCGCCTGACGCATCTCGACGCTTTCCAGCAGAACCCAGTACAGCGAGAGGAAAACTGGCATCTGCACCAGGATTGGCAAGCAACCACCCAGCGGATTGATCTTCTCTTTCTTGTACAGCTCCATCATGGCTTGCGACATTTTCTGCCGGTCATCGCCATGTTGTTCTTTCAGCGCGGCCAGTTTCGGTGCCACTGCACGCATGCGCGCCATGGATTTGTAGCTGGCAGCCGACAGCGGGAAGAAGATCCCTTTGATCAGCATGGTCAGGAAGATGATCGACCAGCCCCAGTTACCCACAATGGCGTGGATATGTTGCAGCAACCAGAAGATCGGTTGGGCGATGAACCACAGAATGCCGTAGTCGACAGTCAGTTCCAGACCTGGGGACAACTCTTTCAGTACGGCCTGGCTTTTCGGGCCTGCGTACAGAACAGCGCTGGTTTCAGCCTTGGCACCCGGTGCAACACTCATCGATGGGCCGGTATAGCCGATGATGTAGTTGCCTTTGCTGTCTTTACGGGTCTGGACGACGTTGTTTTCGCCCTTGGCCGGAATCCATGCGGTCACGAAGTAGTGCTGCAACCAGGCAACCCAACCGCCGGTGACGGTTTCTTTAACCGGTGCCTTGTCCATGTCCTTCATGGACACTTTCTTGTACGGCTCGGAACTTGTCCACAGGGCGGCGCCCAGGTAAGTCGCGGTGCCGGTAGCCGTGGTCGACGAAGGGTCGGCGCTGGCGTCGCGCTTCAACTGGGCGAACATCGCACCAGTCCAGGGCTGGGCGCTCTGGTTGTCGATCAGATAGGAAACGGTTACGTCATACAGGCCGCGTTTCAGGGTGAAACGCTTGATGTAGTTGACGCCGTCCTTGCTGAACTTCAGGTCCACGACCAATTGGTCCTGACCATCAGCCAGCTGATAAACCTTCTTCTCCGAGGAATAAACCGGACGACCGGCCGGATTTGCATCCGGACCGTTGGTGCCGATCAGACCGCTTTGCGCCAGATAAGTACGTTCGCCGCCGTTATCGAACAGCTGGAACGGAATTTCCGGGTGATCCTGACGACGCGGATACAGCGGCAGGGTCAGCTGGGCAACATCGCCACCTTGTGGGTCGACAGCCAGGTCCAGTACATCCGTTTTGATCTGGATGAGGTCCTTGCTCACAGCCACCGGCGTTTCGGCAGGTGCGCTGGTGTCGCTTGCAGCACGTGGAATGTCGTCACTGGCGGAAGCGTTGGAGCCAGATGCCGTATCCGGCAGGCCCGATGCAGTCGTATTGGTGGCAACATTCTGAGTCGGCAGGGCAGCCTGGCCATAGTCCTGGTTCCATTTAAGAACCATAACGTAGGACACGATTGCCAGGGCGACGATCAGGATCGTGCGTTTGATATCCATGATTACTCGGCCATCGAAGAAGAACGGGAGGTAGGGATAGGTGGAACCGGGTCATAACCACCGGGATTCCACGGATGACAGCGACCTAAACGACGAAAGGTCAGCCAGCCACCGCGAAGAAGGCCATGATTTTCGATGGCTTCTAACGCGTAGCAGGAACAACTGGGGTAGAAACGACAGTGACTGGCCATCAGGGGACTAATGGCATAGCGATAAAACTGGATCGGAACGAGTGCCAGTTTACGCATCTGGACTGTCTACCCCTACAGTTTCGGTTTTGACTGCTGGTACTGGCGAACTGCGAGCCAGTCGTTTCCAGAGTTTGCCGAAATGCTGAATCAATTCGGGGTTTTCTACGTCGCCCAAACCTTTGCGCGCGACGATAACAATGTCCCAGCCGACCAGAGAATCCTGGTTCAGGCGAAACGATTCGCGCATCAGACGTTTGAGGCGATTGCGCTCGACGGAGAGCTTCACGCTCTTTTTCCCGATAACCAACCCGAGACGGGGGTGATCAAGATCGTTGTTGCGCGCAAGGAGCAGGAGATTTTTCCCCGGAACCTTGCCGGTAGGGGAGTCAAAGACTGCCTTGAAATGCCGGGGGGTAAGCAGACGCTTTTCCCGACTGAAGTCCTGACTCACCTCCAGTGCCGGATTATCAAACTGCCAGACGCGCACGACCTTTGGCGCGACGACGCGACAGGACGGCACGACCGTTCTTGGTAGCCATGCGAGCACGGAAACCGTGGGTACGAGCGCGTTTGATAGTGCTTGGTTGGAAAGTACGTTTCATTGTCGTGTTACCTGGTTCGTCCACAACGGGCCGGAATGGCCCCCGTTTTAAGAGACCGGGGATTCTAGAGAAAGCAAGCCTTCAGGTCAATTTCCAACCAGCGTTTCCTTATAAATAGATCTCCAGAGGCTTTTCGGCGTTTGCACCTTGCGTAGATATAAAAATAAGAAAGGAAAGTATTTAAAGCTTTTCTGTAAAGCTTATAAAAGCTAGGGTCGCACTCTTCTGTGGATAACTCGATTCAGACCTTGTTTTACCTGATGTATAGAGAATGACAACTACAGTGGAAAACAGTGTTCAGCCTGTGCTGCGCTGTCGGATAACCTGTGTGTGAAAGGTCACCTTATCCACAGGCCGGTTATCCACTGAGTTTCGCCCCCACTTGTGCAATGACCTTAACCCCGGTTATCCACAGAGCTTATGCACAGACCACTTGTCGCCTTTTTTGAGAAGGAAACGGTGATTCTTCTTGGTCTATGAGCCACCTTCGTGTGGATAAGTCGGCGTCTGGTCGCTACAATGGCCGCTTGTTTTTGCCTCACCGGCTTTCAACTTAGGGGATATCCGTGTCAGTGGAACTTTGGCAGCAGTGCGTGGAGCTTCTGCGCGATGAGCTGCCTGCCCAACAATTCAACACTTGGATCCGTCCACTACAGGTCGAAGCCGAAGGCGACGAGTTGCGTGTCTATGCGCCCAATCGTTTTGTACTGGACTGGGTCAACGAAAAATACTTGGGGCGTGTTCTCGAATTGCTCGATGAGCACGGCAATGGCATGGCGCCTGCGCTTTCCTTATTAATAGGCAGCAAACGCAGTTCAGCACCCCGTGCTGCGCCCAATGCTCCCCTGGCCGCCGCGGCTTCCCAGGCCCTGGCTGTTCAAGCGCCTGCCAGTCCGCCGCCGGCACCTGCCCCTGCGTCGACCAAGCGTACGACGCAAAAAGTGGCCGAGGTCACCGAGGAAGAACCTTCCCGTGACAGCTTCGACCCGATGGCTGGTGCCAGTTCGCAACAGGCACCTGTGCGCGCCGAGCAACGTACCGTGCAGGTCGAAGGTGCGCTCAAGCACACCAGTTACCTGAACCGCACTTTTACCTTCGAGAATTTCGTTGAAGGTAAATCCAACCAGCTGGCGCGCGCCGCCGCCTGGCAGGTGGCTGACAACCCCAAGCACGGTTACAACCCGCTCTTCCTTTATGGTGGCGTCGGCCTGGGTAAAACCCACTTGATGCACGCTGTGGGTAACCATCTATTAAAGAAGAACCCGAATGCCAAGGTCGTATACCTGCATTCCGAGCGTTTCGTGGCGGACATGGTCAAGGCCCTGCAACTGAACGCGATCAACGAGTTCAAACGCTTCTACCGTTCGGTGGATGCGTTGTTGATCGATGACATTCAGTTCTTCGCCCGCAAGGAACGTTCGCAGGAAGAGTTTTTCCACACCTTCAACGCCCTGCTCGAAGGTGGCCAGCAAGTCATTCTCACCAGTGACCGCTACCCGAAGGAAATCGAAGGCCTTGAAGAGCGCCTCAAATCCCGCTTTGGCTGGGGCCTGACCGTAGCGGTCGAGCCGCCGGAGCTGGAAACCCGCGTGGCGATCCTGATGAAGAAGGCCGATCAGGCCAAAGTCGAGTTGCCTCACGACGCCGCGTTCTTCATTGCCCAACGCATTCGCTCCAACGTCCGTGAGCTGGAAGGCGCGCTCAAGCGTGTGATCGCCCACTCGCACTTCATGGGCCGCGATATCACCATCGAGCTGATTCGCGAATCCCTTAAGGACTTGTTGGCGTTGCAGGATAAACTGGTCTCTGTGGATAACATTCAGCGCACGGTCGCCGAGTACTACAAGATCAAGATTTCCGACTTGCTGTCCAAACGCCGTTCGCGTTCGGTAGCTCGTCCGCGTCAGGTCGCCATGGCGTTGTCCAAGGAACTGACCAACCACAGCTTGCCGGAGATCGGCGATGTGTTTGGCGGTCGCGACCATACAACGGTCTTGCACGCGTGCCGCAAGATCAACGAACTTAAGGAATCCGACGCGGACATCCGCGAGGACTACAAGAACCTGCTGCGTACGCTGACCACTTGATGAACACCAGCGCAGCTTATTAAGGCAAGGGACTAGACCATGCATTTCACCATTCAACGCGAAGCCCTGTTGAAACCCCTGCAACTGGTCGCAGGCGTCGTCGAACGCCGACAGACCTTGCCGGTACTTTCCAACGTGCTGCTGGTAGTCGAAGGCCAGCAATTGTCGCTGACCGGTACCGACCTGGAAGTCGAGCTGGTTGGTCGTGTTCAACTCGAAGAGCCGGCGGATCCGGGTTCCATCACCGTGCCGGCGCGCAAGCTGATGGACATCTGCAAAAGCCTGCCGAACGATGCGCTGATCGACATCAAGGTCGACGAGCAGAAGCTTGTGGTCAAGGCTGGCCGCAGCCGCTTCACCCTGTCGACACTGCCGGCCAACGACTTCCCTACTGTGGAAGAAGGCCCGGGTTCGCTGACCTGCAGTCTGGAGCAAAGCAAGCTGCGTCGTCTGATCGAACGCACCAGCTTCGCCATGGCCCAGCAGGACGTGCGTTACTACCTCAACGGCATGCTGCTGGAAGTCTCTGCTGGCGTCATCCGCGCCGTAGCCACCGACGGTCACCGTCTGGCCATGTGCTCGATGCAGGCCGACATCGGCCAGCCGGATCGTCACCAGGTCATCGTGCCGCGCAAAGGTATCCTCGAACTGGCACGCCTGCTCACCGAGCCGGACGGCAATGTCAGCATCGTGCTGGGCCAGCACCACATCCGTGCCACCACCGGTGAATTCACGTTCACCTCGAAGCTGGTCGACGGCAAATTCCCGGACTACGAACGCGTTCTGCCAAAAGGCGGTGACAAGCTGGTTCTTGGCGATCGCCAGGCTCTGCGCGAAGCGTTCAGCCGTACCGCGATTCTGTCCAACGAGAAGTACCGTGGTATCCGTCTGCAACTGGCCAGCGGTCAGTTGAAGATCCAGGCGAACAACCCGGAGCAGGAAGAAGCGGAAGAAGAAGTGGGCGTTGAATACAACGGAGGCTCTCTGGAAATCGGCTTCAACGTGAGCTACCTGCTCGACGTACTGGGCGTGATGACCACCGAGCAGGTTCGTCTGATCCTGTCCGACTCCAACAGCAGCGCGCTGGTGCAGGAATCGGATAACGACGACTCGGCCTACGTTGTCATGCCGATGCGTCTGTAATCATGTTCAGCAGAAGCTAGATGTCCTTAAGTCGCGTCTCGGTCACCGCGGTGCGCAATCTGCACCCGGTGACCTTCTCCCCCTCCCCCCGCATCAATATTCTTTACGGCGCCAACGGCAGCGGCAAAACCAGTGTTCTGGAAGCCATCCATCTGCTGGGGCTTGCCCGTTCGTTTCGCAGCACCCGTCTGTTGCCGGTCATTCAATACGAACAGCTTGCCTGTACGGTATTTGGCCAGGTTGAACTGGCGGAGGGTGGGCATAGCGCCTTGGGCATATCACGGGATCGCCAAGGGGAATTCCAGATCCGTATCGATGGGCAGAATGCGCGCAGCGCCGCGCAACTGGCCGAGATCTTGCCACTGCAACTGATCAATCCGGATAGCTTTCGATTGCTGGAAGGCGCACCGAAGATTCGCCGGCAGTTTCTCGACTGGGGTGTGTTCCACGTGGAACCGCGTTTCATGTCAACCTGGCAGCGCTTGCAGAAGGCCCTGCGCCAGAGAAACTCTTGGCTGCGGCATGGTACACTTGACGCCGTTTCGCAAGCGGTTTGGGACAGGGAACTGTGCCAGGCCAGCGCTGAAATTGATGAATACCGCCGCGCTTATATCAAAGCCTTGAAACCAGTCTTTGAACAAACCTTGAGCGAACTGGTTGAGCTTGAAGGCTTGACGCTCAGCTATTACCGCGGCTGGGACAAGGACCGTGAACTGAGTGCTGTGCTCGCCGGGTCTCTTCAGCGAGACCAGCAAATGGGGCATACCCAGGCCGGACCACAACGTGCTGATTTGCGTCTCAGACTGGGCGCGCACAACGCCGCGGACATCTTGTCCCGTGGCCAGCAGAAGTTGGTGGTTTGCGCATTACGGATTGCCCAGGGGCACTTGGTCAGCCAGGCTCGACGCGGTCAGTGTATTTATCTGGTGGATGACTTGCCGTCCGAGCTGGACGAGCACCACCGTCGCGCGCTTTGCCGCTTGTTGGAAGACTTACGCTGCCAGGTATTTATCACCTGTGTAGATCACGAATTATTGAGGGAAGGCTGGCAGACGGAAACGCCAGTCGCTCTGTTCCACGTGGAACAGGGCCGTATCACCCAGACCCACGACCATCGGGAGTGAAGGCATTGAGCGAAGAAAATACGTACGACTCAACGAGCATTAAAGTGCTGAAAGGCCTGGATGCCGTACGCAAACGTCCCGGTATGTATATTGGTGATACCGACGATGGCAGCGGCCTGCACCACATGGTGTTCGAGGTGGTCGACAACTCGATCGACGAAGCGCTCGCCGGCTACTGCGACGACATCAGCATCATCATCCACCCGGATGAGTCCATCACCGTTCGCGACAACGGCCGTGGCATCCCGGTAGACGTACACAAAGAAGAAGGCGTTTCGGCAGCCGAGGTCATCATGACCGTGCTGCACGCCGGCGGTAAATTCGACGACAACTCCTACAAGGTTTCCGGCGGTCTGCACGGTGTGGGTGTGTCGGTAGTTAACGCCCTGTCGGAAGAGCTGGTCCTGACCGTTCGCCGTAGCGGCAAGATCTGGGAACAGACTTACGTCCACGGTGTTCCGCAAGAACCGATGAAAATCGTTGGCGACAGCGAAACCACCGGTACACAGATCCACTTCAAGGCTTCCAGCGAAACCTTCAAGAACATCCACTTCAGCTGGGACATCTTGGCCAAGCGGATTCGTGAACTGTCCTTCCTCAACTCCGGTGTCGGTATCGTCCTCAAGGACGAGCGCAGCGGCAAGGAAGAACTGTTCAAATACGAAGGCGGCCTGCGTGCGTTCGTTGAATACCTGAACACCAACAAGACCCCGGTCAACCAGGTGTTCCACTTCAACGTCCAGCGTGAAGACGGCATCGGCGTGGAAATTGCCCTGCAGTGGAACGACAGCTTCAACGAGAACCTGTTGTGCTTCACCAACAACATTCCACAGCGCGACGGCGGTACTCACCTGGTGGGTTTCCGCTCCGCACTGACGCGTAACCTGAACACCTACATCGAAGCGGAAGGCCTGGCGAAGAAGCACAAAGTCGCCACCACTGGTGACGATGCCCGTGAAGGCCTGACCGCGATCATTTCGGTGAAGGTGCCGGATCCGAAGTTCAGCTCCCAGACCAAAGACAAGTTGGTGTCTTCCGAAGTGAAGACCGCGGTCGAACAGGAAATGGGCAAGTACTTCTCCGACTTCCTGCTGGAAAACCCGAACGAAGCCAAGCTGGTCGTCGGCAAGATGATCGACGCGGCCCGTGCCCGTGAAGCAGCACGTAAAGCCCGTGAGATGACCCGCCGCAAAGGCGCGCTGGACATCGCAGGCCTGCCCGGCAAACTGGCCGACTGCCAGGAAAAGGACCCTGCCCTTTCCGAACTGTACCTCGTGGAAGGTGACTCCGCGGGCGGCTCTGCCAAGCAGGGGCGTAACCGCAAGACCCAGGCGATTCTACCCCTCAAGGGTAAAATCCTGAACGTCGAGAAAGCACGTTTCGACAAGATGATCTCTTCCCAGGAAGTGGGCACCTTGATCACTGCGCTGGGCTGCGGCATCGGTCGCGAAGAGTACAACATCGACAAGCTGCGCTATCACAACATCATCATCATGACCGATGCTGACGTCGACGGTTCGCACATCCGTACCCTGCTGCTGACCTTCTTCTTCCGTCAGCTGCCGGAGCTGATCGAGCGTGGCTACATCTACATCGCTCAGCCGCCACTGTACAAAGTGAAGAAAGGCAAGCAAGAGCAATACATCAAAGACGACGACGCCATGGAAGAGTACATGACGCAGTCGGCTCTGGAAGATGCGAGCCTGCACCTGAACGAGGAGGCACCGGGTATCTCCGGTGAAGCCCTTGAGCGTCTGGTGAATGACTTCCGTCTGGTGATGAAGACCCTCAAGCGTCTGTCGCGCCTGTACCCACAGGAACTGACCGAGCACTTCATCTACCTGCCGGCTGTCAGCATGGATCAGTTGTCCGATCATGCAGCGATGCAGGACTGGCTGGCCCAGTACGAAGTGCGTCTGCGTACTGTCGAGAAGTCGGGTCTGGTCTACAAGGCCAGCCTGCGTGAAGATCGCGAGCGTGGCGTGTGGCTGCCAGAGGTTGAACTGATCTCCCACGGCCTGTCGAACTACGTCACCTTCAACCGCGACTTCTTCGGCAGCAACGACTACAAGACCGTCGTTTCCCTGGGCGCTCAACTGAGCACCCTGCTGGACGACGGCGCGTACATCCAGCGTGGCGAACGCCGTAAGTCGGTCACCGAGTTCAAGGAAGCCCTGGACTGGCTGATGGCTGAAAGCACCAAGCGCCACACCATTCAGCGATACAAAGGTCTGGGCGAAATGAACCCGGACCAGCTGTGGGAAACCACCATGGACCCAAGCGTGCGTCGCATGCTGAAAGTGACTATCGAAGACGCCATTGGCGCTGACCAGATCTTCAACACCCTGATGGGTGATGCGGTCGAACCACGTCGTGACTTCATCGAAAGCAATGCCCTGGCGGTGTCCAACCTGGACTTCTGATCCCGGTCGGCGCCAACGAAAAGGCCAATGCATCTGCATTGGCCTTTTTTATTGCCTGCCATTCACTCACGCGCTGCCGTTGCTGAGCAGGCAATGCGCCAGGCGGTATTCACGTTCGGTCATGACGATGGGTTCGCCTTGTCATGTCGACAATCAGCGATTGTTATGGGCATAAAAAAACCGGCTATATCTGCCGGTTTTTTTACGTCCAAAAAAAACTTATGCACGTTTTTATGGTTTTTATCATTCTAAGAAATATGTAAAAAAATCATAATGTTACGTACAAGAATCGACGCTTTTCAATGAAACGGTACACAGGTTATCCACAGAATTTCAGACAACCACCTGATCGTTTGAAACCGGTGCTTGCGGAGCCGGTGGTAGAGAGCCCATTTCCCGTTGCATTTGCTCGTTCCACGCCTGGACCCGGTCGTTCAATTCAGCAATGGCTCGTGGTCCAGTGCCTGCGGCATACATAGGCTCACCAATGATCACAGTAATGACGCCCTGCTTCTTCGCCCAACCGGTTTTCGGCCAGAACTTGCCTGCGTTGTGCGCAATCGGCAGCACCGGTAATTCGGCGTTAACCGCCAAGGCGCTGCCACCGCGCGAGAACTTTCCGACGGTGCCGAAAGGAACGCGCGTGCCTTCCGGGAAGATCAGCACCCAGACATTGTCCTTGAGCAACTCATCACCTTTTTGAGCCACATGCTTGAGCGCGGCTTTCGGGTTGTCGCGATCGATGGCGATCGGTCGCAACATGGCCATGGCCCAACCGAAGAACGGCACATAGAGCAATTCACGTTTGAGCACCTGGCTCAGCGGTGAGAAGTAAGCGGAGAGAAAGAACGTCTCCCACGTGCTTTGGTGGTTCGACTGAATGACGCAAGGCCGTTCAGGTACGTTCTCGGCACCCTTCACTTCGTAGCGAATACCAAGGAACACTTTGCTCAGCCACAGGGCACAACGGCACCAATACACGTTGATGAAGCGATAACGTGCCTTGAAGGGCAGAAACGGCGCGATAAAAAAACTCAGGCTGCACCACAGCAATGAGCTGGTGCCCAGCAGCAGGTAAAAGAGGAAGGTTCTGATGGCCTGCAATATCGACATGGTGACGTTTACCGTTGCGGGAATTGCCCGCCTGTATAAAGCGCACTCCTGATGGGTCCTTTATCAGGAATTTCAGAAGCACTCTAATTGTGGATAAGTTCTGCGGCAATCGCCGCCAGATCGTCAAAAATCAATGTGCCAACCGGAAGGGTCTTGCCCAAAGTCTTTTCGCCTTTCCCGGTCTTTACCAAAACTGGCTGTGAATCGACGGCTTTGGCGGCTTCCAGGTCACCAAGGCTGTCGCCGACGAACCAGAGATCGGTCAGCGACACGTTGTAATGAGCGGCGATGGCTTTCAACATCCCGGGTTTCGGCTTGCGGCAATCGCAACCTTCGTCCGGCCCATGCGGGCAGTAGACGATCAGGCCGACTTCACCGCCCTGCTCCGCCACCAACGCGCGCAAGCGCTCGTGCATGGCATTCAGGGTGGCAAGGTCGTAATAGCCGCGAGCGATGCCCGACTGGTTGGTAGCGACGGCTACCGTCCAGCCGGCCTTGCTCAACTGCGCGATGGCTTCGATCGATCCGGGGAGCGGAATCCACTCCTCCACCGACTTGATGTAAGCGTCGGAGTCGTAATTGATCACTCCGTCCCGATCGAGAATCAGCAGTTTCAACAGCAGTCCCTCAACCCAGCAGCGAAATGTCGGCGACGCCGAGGAACAGCCCACGCAGACGTGCCAGCAACGCATAGCGGTTGGCGCGGACCTTTGCGTCCTCCGCATTGACCATCACGGCTTCGAAGAACGCATCCACCGGTTCGCGCAGCGCAGCCAGGCGTGCCAGTGATTCGCTGTACTGACGCGAGGCGGCCATCGGCTGTACAGCCTGGTCAGCCTGCTGGATCGCCGAGTACAGGGAGAACTCGTTGGCGTTGTCGAAGTACTTGGCTTCCACGACTGTCGGAACGGAGCCTTCGACCTTGCTCAGCAAGTTCGACACGCGCTTGTTCACGGCGGCCAGGGCGGCAGCTTCCGGCAGTTTGCGGAAAGCCTGTACCGCTTGCACGCGCTGGTCGAAGTCCAGGGCCGAACCGGGCTTCAGGGCACGTACCGACAGGTAGGTCGCAACATCGACGCCTTCGTCTTCGTAACGGGCACGCAGGCGGTCGAAGATGAATTCCAGCACCGAATCGTTCAGGCCCGCAGCCTTGACCTTGGTACCGAACGCATTCACAGCGAAGGCCACGGCGTCGTTCAAGTCCAGATCCAGTTGCTTCTCGATCAGGATACGCAACACGCCCAGTGCAGCACGGCGCAGGGCGTACGGGTCTTTGCTGCCGGTCGGCAGCATGCCGATACCGAAGATTCCCACGAGGGTGTCGAGCTTGTCGGCAATGGCCACTGCCGCACCGGTCAGGGTGCTTGGCAGTTCAGCGCCGGCACCGCGCGGCATGTACTGCTCGTTCAGCGCCAGTGCGACATCTTCCGGCTCGCCGTCGTTGAGGGCGTAGTAGTAACCGGCGACACCTTGCATTTCCGGGAACTCGCCGACCATCTCGGTAGACAGGTCACACTTGGACAGCAGGCCGGCACGAGCAGCCCACGAAGCGTTGCCGCCAATGCGCGCCGCGATGTAGGCGGCGAGTCTGGAAACGCGTTCGGCCTTGTCGTAGACGCTGCCGAGTTTTTCCTGGAACACCACGTTTTGCAGGCGCAGGTTGAAGTCTTCGAGCTTTTGCTTCTTGTCTTGCTTGAAGAAGAACTCGGCGTCGGTCAGGCGTGGGCGAACCACTTTCTCGTTACCGGCGATGATCTGCTGTGGGTTCTTGCTCTCGATGTTGGCCACGGTAATGAAACGTGGCAGCAACTTGCCGTCGGCGTCCAGCAGGCAGAAGTACTTCTGGTTGTCCTGCATGGTGGTGATCAAGGCTTCCTGCGGCACGTCGAGGAAGCGCTCCTCGAACGAGCACACCAGCGGCACCGGCCATTCGACCAGCGCGGTCACTTCATCGAGCAGCGCTGGAGGAACGATTGCCGTGCCTTCCTGACGGGTGGCCAGCTCTTCGGTGCGCTTGCTGATGATCTCGCGACGCTCGTTGGCGTCGGCCAAAACGTAGGCGGCACGCAGATCGGCCAGGTAGCTGGACGGCGAACCGATGCGCACGTTTTCCGGGTGATGGAAGCGGTGGCCACGGGAGTCGCGGCCGGCCTTCTGGGCGAGGATGGTGCAGTCGATGACCTGGTCACCGAGCAGCATCACCAGCCACTGGGTCGGACGAACGAATTCTTCCTTGCGCGCGCCCCAACGCATGCGTTTCGGGATCGGCAGGTCGTTCAGCGAATCTTCGACGATGGTCGGCAGCAGGCTCGCAGTCGCCTTGCCAGCGATGCTCTGGCTGTAGCGCAGTTTCGGGCCGCTCTGATCGATTTCGCTCAGCTCGACGCCGCACTTCTTGGCGAAGCCCAATGCTGCCTGGGTTGGGTTGCCTTCAGCATCGAACGCGGCCTGACGTGGCGGGCCGTCGAGGTTGATGCTGCGATCCGGCTGCTGGGTGGCCAGTGCGGTGATCAGCACGGCCAGGCGGCGCGGAGCGGCATAAACGGTTTTGCTCTCGTAGTCCAGGCCGGCAGCTTGCAGGCCCTTGTCGATACCGGCGAGGAACGCCTCGGCCAGGGTGTTCAGGGCTTTGGGTGGCAGTTCTTCAGTGCCCAGTTCAACCAGAAAATCCAGAGCACTCATTGTGCAGCCTCCAGCTTGGCCAGTACTTCATCACGCAGGTCCGGGGTCGCCATCGGGAAGCCCAGCTTGGCGCGAGCCAGCAGGTAGGCTTGCGCAACGGAACGCGCCAGGGTGCGTACACGCAGGATGTATTGCTGACGCGCAGTCACCGAGATCGCCCGGCGCGCATCCAGCAGGTTGAAGGTGTGGGAAGCCTTCAACACCATTTCGTAGCTTGGCAACGGCAGCGGCTGGTCGAGTTCGATCAGGCGCTTGGCTTCGCTTTCGTAGAAATCGAACAGTTCGAACAGCTTGTCGACGTTGGCGTGTTCGAAGTTGTAAGTGGACTGCTCCACTTCGTTCTGGTGGAACACGTCGCCATAGGTCACTTTGCCGAACGGACCGTCAGCCCACACCAGGTCGTAGACCGAGTCCACGCCTTGCAGGTACATGGCCAGACGTTCGAGGCCGTAGGTGATCTCGCCGGTCACTGGGTAGCACTCGATGCCGCCCGCTTGCTGGAAGTAGGTGAACTGGGTCACTTCCATGCCGTTGAGCCAGACTTCCCAGCCCAGACCCCAGGCGCCGAGGGTCGGCGATTCCCAGTTGTCTTCGACGAAGCGAATGTCGTGGACCAGCGGGTCCAGGCCAACGTGCTTGAGAGAGCCCAGGTACAGTTCCTGGAAATTGTCCGGGTTCGGCTTCAGGACCACCTGGAACTGGTAGTAGTGCTGCAGACGGTTCGGGTTTTCACCGTAACGGCCGTCAGTCGGACGGCGGCTTGGCTGCACGTAGGCGGCGTTCCAGGTTTCCGGGCCGATGGCGCGCAGGAATGTTGCGGTGTGGAAAGTGCCGGCGCCTACTTCCATATCGTAGGGCTGAAGTACCACACAACCTTGCTCGGCCCAGTATTGCTGGAGGGCGAGGATCAAGTCTTGGAAGGTACGCACGGCTGGCGTAGGCTGGCTCACGAAATTCACCTGTTTCTTGGGCTGCGATTTAAAGAGCGGGAGTATACCCGATTCATTGCTGCGCACGCCCCCTGGAGCCTTATGCCACGCTGCTTTTGGTGTTCCGAAGATCCGCTGTACATGGCTTATCACGATCAGGAGTGGGGCACGCCGCTACGGGATGCGCAGGGATTGTTCGAGTTGCTTTTGCTCGAAGGGTTCCAGGCCGGGCTTTCCTGGATCACCGTGCTGCGCAAGCGCGAGCGTTATCGCGAAGTTTTGTTCGGCTTCGACGTGCAGCGCGTGGCGCAGATGAGCGATGCCGAAATTGACGAGCTGATGCTCGATCCCGGCATTATCCGTAACCGACTCAAGCTCAACGCGGCCCGGCGCAATGCCCAGGCCTGGCTGGCGCTGGAGGATCCGGTGGCGTTTCTGTGGTCATTCGTCGGCGGCACGCCTGTGATCAATCATTTCAAGGATCGCAGCGAGGTCCCGGCCGTGACGCCGACTGCCGTGGAAATGAGCAAAGGCTTGAAAAAGGCCGGTTTCACGTTCGTCGGGCCGACCATCTGCTACGCGCTGATGCAGGCCTCGGGCATGGTCATGGATCACACCCGCGATTGCGACCGCTACGCGCAGCTGGCGAACGGCGGTTAGAATGGCCGCCTCGCGCACAGCACAAGATCAGGAGTGACCTGTGGATAAGTTTAAAGGCGCCTTGCTGGTAGGCGCTCTGCGGCTGTTTGCCCTGCTTCCGTGGTGGGCCGTGCAGGCCGTGGGCTCGGCGATTGGCTGGGTTATGTGGAAAACCCCGAACCGTTCCCGCGACGTGGTACGGATCAATCTGTCCAAGTGCTTTCCGGACATGGACCCCGCCGAGCGTGAACGCCTGGTGGGCCAGAGCCTGAAAGACATCGGCAAGTCCCTGACCGAGAGTGCCTGCGCCTGGATCTGGCCGGCCCAGCGCTCCATCGACCTGGTGCGCGAAGTCGAAGGCCTCGACGTATTGAAGGACGCCCTTGCCTCCGGCAAAGGCGTGGTCGGCATCACCAGCCACCTGGGCAACTGGGAAGTGCTCAATCACTTCTATTGCAGCCAGTGCAAACCGATCATTTTCTACCGTCCGCCGAAATTGAAGGCAGTGGATGAATTGCTGCAAAAGCAGCGGGTGCAGTTGGGTAACAAGGTCGCGGCTTCCACCAAGGAAGGCATCCTCAGTGTCATCAAGGAAGTGCGCAAAGGTGGTGCAGTGGGCATTCCCGCTGACCCGGAACCGTCCGAATCCGCCGGGATCTTCGTGCCGTTCTTCGCCACTCAGGCGCTGACCAGCAAGTTCGTGCCGAACATGCTGGCCGGCGGCAAAGCGGTCGGCGTGTTCCTGCACGCCCTGCGCCTGCCGGACGGTTCGGGCTACAAAGTGATCCTTGAAGCCGCGCCAGAGGCCATGTACAGCACCGATACGGCAGAATCCTGTGCGGCCATGAGCCAAGTGGTCGAGCGCTATGTGCGGGCTTACCCGAGCCAGTACATGTGGAGCATGAAGCGCTTCAAGAAGCGCCCACCGGGTGAAGAGCGTTGGTACTGACTGACTTGGCACGCTCTGTGGATAACCTGTAGGAGCGAGCTTGCTCGCGATGGACGTTAACGATGATATGGGCTGCCAGGTTGAACGCGGCACCCTGGCATCCATCGCGAGCAAGCTCGCTCCTACACATATCCACAACCGTTCATTAGGGCGCAAAAAGATGTCCGAACACCGCAAATCATTTCGCATCAAGATCAGTCATGAAAGCTTTGGCGAATGCCTGGGCCAGACGCGCAATCTGTCGACCACGGGGGTCTACGTCAAGCATCCTGGGTTGTCGACTCTGCCCAAAGGCGCGGTGGTTTACGGTCAGGTGCAGGGCTTACCCACAGGCGCGCCGCGGGTGCGCATGGAAGTGGTGCAGGTGGACGCCGAGGGCATCGGTTTGCGTTATCTCTGAGTCAGTGCGCCTGACGCTCGAGCTTCTTCAGGAACACCGTCATTTCCTTCTCGGCCTGCTTGTCGCCATGGGCGCGAGCGGCTTCCAGGCCTTGCTCCCAGGCTTGGCGCGCGGCCGTAACGTCCGCCAGTGCCAGATGGGCCTTGCCCAGTAGTTTCCACGCCGCCGAATACTTCGGATCGAATTCGACGCAGCGCTGGAAATGCTCCGCCGCCTTGGCGTTTTCCCCCAGATCCAGATAGCCCTTGCCCAGACCGAAGCGTAGCAATGAGTTATCCACACCCTTGGCGAGCATTTTTTCCAGGGATTCGATCATCGGTGGATTCCTTGCCTGAGGCATGTCATGGGTTGATTTGTTGTAGGAGCGAGCTTGCTCGCGATGGCCGTCAACGATAATGCTGGAAACCAGACACCCCGCGTCGCTCTCGGGTTCATCGCGAGCAAGCTCGCTCCTACAAAGGCAGGCCGGCGCTAAATCCGCATCAGAAGAAGCTCAGCCCCACATGGAACAACTTCTCCACATCGCGAATATGCTTTTTATCCACAAGGAACAGAATCACATGGTCGCCCGCTTCGATCACGGTGTCGTCATGGGCGATGATCACTTCTTCGTCGCGGATAATCGCACCGATGGTGGTGCCTGGCGGCAGGCCAATGTTCTCGATTGCCTTGCCGATCACCTTGCTCGATTTCGCATCACCATGGGCAATTGCCTCGATGGCTTCCGCCGCACCCCGGCGCAGTGAGTGCACGCTGACGATGTCGCCCCGGCGCACGTGGGCCAGCAAGGTGCCGATGGTCGCCAGTTGCGGGCTGATGGCGATGTCGATGTCACCGCCCTGGATCAGATCGACATAGGCCGGGTTGTTGATGATGGTCATCACCTTCTTCGCACCCAAGCGCTTGGCCAGCAGCGAAGACATGATGTTGGCCTCGTCGTCGTTGGTCAGGGCCAGGAACAGGTCGGCGTCGGCAATGTTCTCTTCCATCAGCAGGTCGCGGTCCGAAGCACTGCCCTGCAACACCACCGTGCTGTCCAGTGTGTCGGAGAGATGACGGCAGCGTGCCGGGTTCATCTCGATGATTTTCACCTGATAGCGGCTTTCGATGGCCTCGGCCAGACGCTCGCCAATCTGCCCGCCACCGGCGATGACGATGCGTTTATAGGTTTCGTCGAGACGGCGCATTTCGCTCATCACCGCACGAATGTTCGCCTTGGCGGCGATAAAAAATACTTCGTCGTCGGCCTCGATCACCGTGTCGCCCTGGGGCAGGATTGGCCGGTCACGACGGAAAATCGCCGCAACGCGGGTTTCCACGTTCGGCATGTGTTCACGCAACTGCCGCAGTTGCTGGCCCACCAGCGGCCCGCCGTAGTACGCCCGCACCGCCACCAATTGCGCCTTGCCTTCGGCGAAGTCGATTACCTGCAAGGCACCGGGGTGCTGGATCAGGCGCTTGATGTAGTTGGTGACCACTTGTTCCGGGCTGATCAGCACGTCCACCGGAATCGCTTCGTTCTGGAACAACTGCTCTTCGCGGGTCAGGTACGCGGCTTCGCGAACCCGGGCGATCTTGGTCGGGGTGTGGAACAGAGTATGGGCGACCTGGCAGGCGACCATGTTGGTTTCGTCGCTGTTGGTCACCGCGACCAGCATGTCGGCGTCATCGGCTCCGGCCTGGCGCAACACGGTCGGGAACGAGCCACGACCTTGTACCGTGCGGATGTCCAGGCGGTCACCAAGGTCGCGCAGGCGTTCGCCATCGGTGTCGACCACAGTAATATCGTTGGCTTCGCTGGCCAGGTGTTCCGCCAGCGAACCGCCGACTTGCCCTGCACCGAGGATGATGATTTTCATCCAGTCACTCCATTGAATCCATTTAACCGCGCGCGGCGGCGATCTTGATCAGCTTGGCGTAGTAGAAGCCATCGTGGCCACCTTCCTGGGCCAGCAACTGGCGACCATGAGGTTGCTTGATGCCGGCCGCCATCGCGAGGTCCAGTTCCCGGGCACCCGGCGTGCGGGCGAGGAAGGCTTCGATGACTTCGGTGTTCTCGGTCGGCAGCGTGGAACAGGTGGCGTACAGCAGGATGCCACCGACCTCCAGGGTTCTCCACATGGCATCGAGTAACTCGCCCTGCAGCAGCGCCAACGCGGCGATGTCGTCGGGTTGGCGGGTCAGTTTGATATCCGGGTGACGACGAATCACACCGGTGGCCGAACATGGAGCGTCCAGCAGGATGCGCTGGAACGGCTTGCCGTCCCACCATGCCTGAGTGTCGCGGCCGTCGGCGGCGATCAGTTCGGCGCTAAGTTTCAGGCGTTCGAGGTTTTCCCGCACCCGCACCAGCCGCTTGGCTTCCAGGTCTACCGCCACGACGCCGGCCAGTTTTGGCTCGGCTTCGAGGATGTGGCAGGTCTTGCCACCTGGTGCACAGCAAGCGTCGAGCACCCGTTGACCCGGTGCGAGGTCGAGCAGATCGGCAGCCAGTTGCGCGGCTTCGTCTTGCACGCTGATCCAGCCCTCGGCGAAACCCGGCAGGCTGCGCACGTCGGCGGCGGCGTCAAGCACGATGCCGTCGCGGCTGTAGACACACGGCGTAGCGGCAACTCCCGCGTCAGTCAGCAAACCGAGGTAGGCATCACGGGTGTGATGGCGACGGTTGACTCGCAGGATCATAGGCGGATGCGCATTGTTCGCCGCGCAAATGGCTTCCCATTGATCTGGCCAGAACGCTTTCAAAGATTTCTGCAGCCAGCGTGGGTGAGCGGTGCGCACCACCGGATCACGTTCCAACTCGGCGAAAATCGTTTCGCTTTCGCGCTGAGCATTACGCAGCACAGCGTTGAGCAGCGCCTTGGCCCATGGTTTTTTCAGCTTGTCGGCGCAACCGACGGTTTCACCAATGGCCGCATGAGCCGGGACACGGGTGTAGAGCAACTGATAGAGACCAACCAGCAACAGCGCCTCGACATCGGCGTCGGCAGCCTTGAACGGCTTCTGCAGCAGCTTGGCCGCCAGCGCCGACAAACGTGGCTGCCAGCGCGCGGTACCGAACGCCAGGTCTTGGGTAAAGCCGCGATCACGGTCCTCGACCTTGTCCAACTGCGTAGGCAGCGAACTGTTGAGCGAGGCTTTTCCGTTCAGGACGGCAGCGAGTGCCTTGGCGGCGGCCAGACGCGGATTCATTGAGCGTCCGCCACTTGACCGAGGACAGTGCCGGTGGCGAATTTCTCGCGACGGCTGTTGAACAGATCGCTGAAGTTCAGCGCCTTGCCGCCGGGCAATTGCAGGCGGGTCAGGCACAAGGCCTGCTCGCCGCACGCGACGATAAGACCGTCCTTGCTGGAGCCGAGGATTTCACCCGGGGCGCCTTTGCCTTCGGCGAGGTTTGCGGCCAGTACTTTCAGGGCTTCGCCGTTCAAGGTGCTGTGGGTGATCGGCCATGGGTTGAAGGCACGGACCAGACGCTCCAGCTCAACCGCCGGGCGACTCCAGTCGATGCGTGCTTCGTCCTTGTTCAATTTGTGCGCATAGGTAGCGAGGCTGTCGTCCTGCATTTCGCCCTCCAGGGTTCCGGCGGCGAGGCCGGCAATCGCCTGGACTACAGCTGGCGGGCCCATTTCTGCCAGACGATCATGCAGGCTGCCGCCGGTATCTTCGGCGCTGATTGGCGTGGCGACTTTCAGCAACATCGGCCCGGTGTCGAGGCCGGCTTCCATGCGCATCACGGTCACGCCACTTTCGGCGTCGCCCGCCTCCACGGCGCGCTGGATCGGCGCCGCGCCCCGCCAGCGTGGCAGCAGCGAGGCGTGACTGTTGATGCAACCCAGACGCGGAATATCCAGCACCACTTGCGGCAGGATCAGGCCATAGGCGACCACCACCATCAAGTCCGGCTTCAGTGCAGCCAGTTCAGCCTGAGCATCTTCGTTGCGCAGAGTGGGCGGTTGCAGCACGGGGATATTGTTCTCCAGAGCAAGCTGCTTGACCGGGCTCGGCATCAGTTTTTGCCCGCGACCGGCCGGACGATCCGGTTGGGTGTAGACCGCGACGATCTCGTAAGGGCTGCTCAGCAGGGCATTGAGGTGTTCGGCGGCGAATTCCGGGGTGCCGGCAAAGACAATGCGCAGTGGCTCAGTCATGGGTGACGTCTCTTGAAAAGAAAAAGGCTTGCCGTAGCAAGCCTTTGAAGATGGGCATCAGGCGTTCTGGCGATGAAGCTTTTCCAGTTTCTTCTTGATGCGGTCGCGTTTGAGCGTGGACAGGTAATCGACGAACAATTTGCCGTTGAGGTGGTCGCATTCGTGCTGGATGCACACGGCGAGCAATTCTTCGGCGATCAGTTCGTAAGGCTGGCCGTCGCGGTCCAGTGCTTTGACCTTGACCCGTTGCGGGCGATCGACGTTTTCGTAGAAACCCGGCACCGACAGGCAGCCTTCCTGATACTGGCCCATCTCGTCGGTCAGCGTTTCGAGCTCGGGGTTGATGAACACTCGAGGCTCGGTGCGGTCTTCGGAGAGGTCCATCACGACGATACGTTTGTGCACGTTGACCTGGGTCGCGGCAAGGCCGATGCCAGGCGCTTCATACATTGTTTCAAACATGTCGTCGACCAACTGACGCACTTCGTCGTCCACTACGGCCACTGGCTTGGCGATAGTGCGCAGACGCGGATCAGGGAATTCGAGGATGTTTAAAATGGCCATAAGCTTGATTAGTGCACGTGTGAAGTAAGGTCGGGTCGATGGCCTGGCGGGTCCGAAGACATACAGGCTACCGTTGTAAAACGTAGCTCCATTCTTTTGACAAGCAAGTTTTGACAAGCAAGCCGGGAGCGAGCCGCCGAGGGCTCTGGCGTTTCACGCGAATGCACATAATAAAGGGATTCACCGCATGAGGAAATCACTACTCGCCCTGCTGCTCCTGGCTTCGGCAAGTTGGGCGTACGGGCAAGTGCTGCTTCGGGAAGAGATTCCCACCATAAAGCTGTCGCCAAAGGTTCGCAGCAGCCCGGTGAACGAGGCTATCCCCAGCGTTGCTCTGAAATCGATCAACAGCTTTCTGCTGAGTAACCGCATCGTCGACAAGGCCGAGGAATTCGACAAGGCGCCTTACATCGTCGCTGGTGATTCCGAACGGGTGCTCAGCGGCGCGGGTGACCGCATCTTTGCCCGCGGCCATTTCGATCCGGCGCAACCGGCGTACGGTATCTTCCGCCAAGGCAAGGTCTACACCGATCCGCAGAGCAAGGAAATCCTGGGGATCAACGCCGACGATATCGGCGGCGGCGATGTCGTGGCCATCGAAGGTGATGTCGCTACCCTGGAGTTGCTGCGTACGACTCAGGAGGTCCGCCTCGGCGATCGCTTGTTCAGCGGTGAAGAGCGCGCGATCAACTCGACCTTCACGCCCAGCGCACCGAGCCACGAAATCAACGGTTTGATCATCGATGTGCCGCGTGGGGTCACGCAGATTGGCGAGTTGGACGTGGTAACGCTGAACAAGGGTCAGCGCGACGGCCTAGCCGAAGGCAATCTGCTGGCGGTAATGAAAACCGGTGAAACCGTGAGGGACCGGATCACTGGCCAACCGTTGAAAATTCCCGATGAGCGCGCCGGTTTGCTGATGGTTTTCCGTACCTACGACAAACTCAGTTATGGGCTGGTGCTCAGCGCCTCGCGCTCACTGTCGGTGATGGACAAGGTACGAAATCCGTAAGAGTGCTTCACAAGTTACCAACAGAGTTATCCACAGCTTATTCCCGTTTGTACGGATGCTCATAACGATCAAGGATGATCCATGTCGATGCCTACTGTTACACCGGTTTCCCCCGCGGAACTGGAAGCTCGATTACGTCTGCACCGTTTGCCGGAACTCGGTCCTGCGCGTTTCAAGAAATTGCTCGAAGCCTTCGGTTCGGCATCCAAAGCCATCAGCGCGCCAGCCAGTGCCTGGCGCGCGCTGGGCTTGCCACTGGCCTGTTCCGAGGTCAGGCGTAGCACTGAGATCCGTGACGGCGCCAGTCATACATTGGCCTGGCTGGAGCGCCCGGCCCAGCATTTACTGATGTGGGACCAACCGGACTACCCGGCACTGCTGGCACAAATCAGCGATGCACCACCGCTGTTATTTGTCGCGGGCGATCCGGGCGTTCTGGAAAAACCACAATTGGCGATGGTCGGCAGCCGCCGCGCTTCCCGGCCAGGAATGGACACCGCTGCCGCGTTTTCCCGTAGCCTGGCGGGTGCCGGTTTTGTGATTACCAGCGGCCTGGCCCTGGGTATTGACGCCGCCGCGCACCAGGCTGCGCTGGACGTCGGCGGGCAAACGGTCGGTGTGCTCGGTACGGGGCTCGAGAAGTTTTATCCACAGCGAAATCGACGCCTGGCGGACGCCATGATCGCTTCGGGCAGCGCAGTGCTTTCGGAGTTTCCGCTGGATGCAGGTCCCAGCGCCGGCAACTTCCCTCGGCGCAACCGGATCATCAGTGGTTTGTCACTCGGGGTGCTGGTGGTTGAAGCGAGTGTCGCCAGCGGTTCACTGATCACCGCGAGGCTGGCGGCGGAACAGGGGCGCGAGGTGTTTGCGATGCCCGGGTCGATCCATCATCCCGGCGCCCGGGGCTGCCATCAGTTGATTCGTGACGGTGCGGTGCTGGTGGAAACCATTGAGCATATCCTCGAAGCCTTGCGCGGCTGGCAGCGACTGCCGTTATCCACAGAAACCTGCACCGCGGTATCTACTCACCCACTGCTGAAGCTGCTGCATGCCGCCCCTCACACCAGTGAAGCGCTGGCCGACGCAAGCGGCTGGGCCTTGCCGAAAGTGCTGGCGGCGTTGACGGAACTGGAAATGGATGGCAGCGCCGTATGCGAAAACGGGCGCTGGTTTGCACGGGTGAGCTAGGTTTTATAAACAAGATCGGTAAACTGCGCAGAGCCTTAGTCTGGAGTGTTTTTCATGGTCAACAGTTGGCGTGTGCAACAAGCCGCGCAAGCAATTCGCGCCGGGGCGGTGATTGCCTACCCAACCGAAGCAGTCTGGGGCCTGGGTTGCGACCCGTGGGACATCGATGCGGTGGAGCGTCTGCTGCTGATCAAGGGCCGGTCTGTGGAAAAGGGGCTGATTCTGGTCGCCGACAACATCCGTCAGTTCGATTTCCTCTTCGAAGACTTCCCCGAGTTGTGGATGGACCGCATGGCCAGTACCTGGCCGGGTCCGAACACCTGGTTGGTGCCGCACCAGAACCTGCTGCCGGAGTGGATTACCGGTGTGCATGAAACCGTGGCGCTGCGGGTCAGCGATCACCCGCTGGTGCGGGATTTGTGCGCGCTGGTCGGGCCGCTGGTGTCGACGTCGGCCAACCCGCAGGGGCGTCCGGCGGCACGTACGCGGATTCGCATCGAACAGTATTTCCGTGGCCAGGTGGATCTGGTGCTGGGCGGAAACCTGGGCGGACGCAAGAACCCGAGCGTGATTCGCGATCTGGCGACCGGCAGGGTTGTGCGCCCCGATTGAGACCGAGTTGACCCCAATCGCGGGCAAGCCCACAGGGGTTCTGTGTCGAACACAAATCCCCTGTGGGAGCGAGCTTGCTCGCGATGGCGTCAGTCAGGGCAACAAAACAACCGAGCCCGTCGTACGCCGCGCCGACAACTCGGTCTGCGCCTTCGCCGCGTCAGCCAGTGGATAACGCTGGCTGATGTCCACGGTCAGCTTGCCGCCGATGATCATCTCGAACAACTCGTCGGCCATGCGTTGCAGGTTCTCGGCGTTGTTCGCATAAGTGCCCAGGGTTGGCCGGGTCACGTACAGCGAGCCTTTCCCCGCCAGGATCCCCAGGTTCACGCCGTCGACCGCGCCGGACGCATTGCCGAAACTCACCACCAGCCCACGCGGCGCAACGCTGTCGAGTGAAGTCAGCCAGGTGTCCTTGCCAACGCCGTCGTACACCACCGGGACTTTTTTGCCGTCGGTCAATTCCAGTACGCGCTGGGCGACGTTTTCGTGGCTGTAGTCGATGGTCGCCCAGGCACCGTTGGCCTTGGCCAGCGCGGCTTTCTCCGCCGAGCTGACAGTGCCGATCAGCTTCACGCCCAAGGCCTTGGCCCATTGGCAAGCCAAGGAGCCGACACCGCCCGCCGCGGCGTGGAACAGGATGGTTTCGCCACCCTTGAGTTCATAAGTCTGGCGCAGCAGGTATTGCACAGTCAGGCCCTTGAGCATGACGCCGGCGGCCTGTTCGAAGCTGATGGCGTCCGGCAGTTTCACCAGATTGGCTTCGGGTAAGACGTGAACATCGCTGTAGGCGCCCAGCGGCCCGCTGCCATAGGCTACGCGATCGCCGATCTTGAAGCGGGTCACGTCGCTGCCCACTGCCTCGACCACGCCCGCACCCTCTGAACCGACACCCGACGGCAGGGACGGCGGTGGATACAAACCGCTGCGGTAGTAGGTGTCGATGAAGTTCAGGCCGATGGCCTTGTTGGTCACGCGTACTTCCTTCGGACCTGGCTCGGCGGGTTGGTAATCCACATATTCGAGCACTTCGGGGCCGCCATGGGCGCGGAACTGGATACGCTTTGCCATCAGAACTCTCCATAGGTCGTTTTACCAAGCTCCCTATCGGACTCCTAAGCTTGATCTTCGTCAACTGCGGCGGGGTGACTTGCGATGGTATGCTACGCGCCCATTTGCGCAGGCTGAGCTCCAATGGAGCGCCGCGTTGTTTTGCCCGATTCAAGGTGATGACATGACGACCCGCACCGAGGCCGTAAAAGCCTACCTGCTCGACCTGCAAGACCGTATTTGCGCCGCCCTGGAAGCCGAAGACGGTGGCACGCAATTCGTCGAAGACGCCTGGACCAGGCCGGCGGGCGGTGGCGGTCGTACCCGTGTGATAGAAAACGGCGCGGTGATTGAAAAGGGTGGCGTCAACTTTTCCCATGTCTTCGGCAGTGGTCTTCCACCATCTGCCAGCGCCCATCGACCAGAGCTGGCCGGCCGCGGCTTCGAAGCCCTCGGCGTGTCGCTGGTCATCCACCCGCACAACCCGCATGTGCCGACTTCCCACGCCAACGTGCGTTTTTTCATCGCCGAAAAAGAAGGTGAAGAGCCGGTCTGGTGGTTCGGTGGCGGCTTCGACCTGACCCCGTATTACGGCAACGAAGAAGACTGCATCCACTGGCACCGCGTCGCCGAGCAAGCCTGTGCGCCGTTCGGCCCGGATGTTTACCCGCGTTACAAGGCCTGGTGCGACAGCTACTTCCACATCAAGCATCGTCACGAACCGCGTGGCATCGGCGGGCTGTTTTTCGACGATCTGAACGAGTGGGACTTCGACACCAGCTTCGCTTTCATGCGCGCTATTGGTGACGCGTACATCGACGCCTACCTGCCGATCGTGCAGCGCCGCAAGAACGATGCGTTCACCGCCAAACAGCGTGAGTTCCAGGAGTTCCGCCGTGGCCGCTACGTTGAATTCAACCTGGTCTACGACCGTGGCACGTTGTTCGGCCTGCAATCGGGCGGGCGTACCGAGTCGATCTTGATGTCGCTGCCACCGCAAGTACGCTGGGGTTACGACTGGAAAGCCGAGCCTGGCAGTGAAGAAGCGCGTCTGACCGAGTACTTCCTGCAAGACCGCGATTGGTTGGCCAAAGCCTGAACGAGGAAACCTGATGGACCGTTATGTCGTATTCGGTAACCCGATTGGCCACAGCAAATCTCCGCTGATCCATCGCCTGTTCGCTGAGCAGACCGCACAGAAACTGGATTACAGCACGCTGCTGGCGCCACTCGACGACTTTTCCACCTGTGCCCGGACTTTTTTCCTCGAAGGGCGCGGCGCCAATGTGACGGTGCCGTTCAAGGAGGAGGCCTATCGATTGGCGAACAGCCTGACCGCGCGGGCGCAGCGTGCGGGTGCAGTCAACACCTTGAGCAAACTGGACGATGGCAGTCTGCTGGGCGACAACACCGACGGTGCCGGGCTGGTGCGGGACCTGACGGTCAACGCCGGGTTCAGCCTCAAGGGCAAACGCATCCTGTTGCTCGGTGCTGGCGGTGCGGTGCGAGGTGCTTTGGAGCCGTTGCTGGCCGAGCAACCGGCCTCGGTGATCATCGCCAACCGCACGGTGGACAAGGCTGAGCTGCTGGCGGAACTGTTCTGCGATCTGGGGCCGGTCTCGGCCAGCGGCTACGACTGGTTGCAGGAGTCGGTGGACCTGATCATAAACGCGACGTCGGCGAGCCTGACCGGCGATGTGCCGCCTATTGCCCCCAGCTTGATTGAGCCTGGCAAAACGGTGTGCTACGACATGATGTACGGCAAGGAACCGACCTCGTTCTGCCGCTGGGCCAGCGAACACGGGGCGGCGGTGTCGATGGATGGCTTGGGCATGCTGGCCGAGCAAGCGGCGGAAGCGTTCTTTCTGTGGCGCGGCGTGCGCCCGGATACGGCGCCGGTGCTGGCTGAACTCCGCCGGCAATTGGCCTTGTAACCTACTTGTAGGAGCGAGCTTGCTCGCGAAAAATCTGAGGGCGCTGTTGGGCATCTGGTTTTGCGTGTAATCGTTCACGACCTTCGCGAGCTAGCTCGCTCCTACAGTGAGCGGTGTTTCAATCCTCAAACCGGATCGGGCATTTCTCCGCCCCTTCCAGCTTCCTCAACTCTTCCACCACCTGCGGCCGGGCCCGGCGCAAGGTCAGGCTGCGGTTCTGGCGAAGCAGGCGCCGCGCTTCCTGATGCAGCATTTCCACCCCTGAGTAGTCGATGAAGTTGATCTGCTGCGCCTCGATCACCACACGCGCGCCGTGCATGCGTTGCAGGCGCACTTGCAGGTAATGGCTGGCGCCGAAAAAAATCGAGCCCCCCACTCGTAGAATGTCTTCCTCGCCATCTCGCACATGCTGCACCCGTGGTTGCGATGTGCGTTTGAGGTAGAAAAAAAGCGAGGCCAACACGCCGGCGTAGATCGCTGTCTGCAACTCCAGCAGCAGCGTTGCGACGCAGGTCAGCGCCATGACCAAAAATTCGGCGCGGCTGACCCGCAACAACGCACGGATGCCGCGATGGTCCACCAGGCCCCAAGCGATCAACAGAATGCTGCCCGCCATGGCTGGAATCGGGATGTGCGCAATCAGGCTCGCGCCGAAGATCGCAAACAGCGCCACCCACAATGCCGAAAAAATCCCGGCCAGCGGCGAACAGGCCCCCGCTTCGTAGCTCAGGCCTGAGCGAGTGAAGGAGCCGGCCGACAGCGATCCGGAAAAAAACGCACCGATGATATTCGACAAGCCCTGGGCGCGGACTTCCTGATTCGCGTCGAGTAGTTGCTGCGAACGTGCCGAGATCGAGCGGGCGATCGACAGGCTGGTTACTAGCCCGAGCATGCCGACCGCCACCGCGCTGGGCAGCAGGCGCAGGATCAGATCCAGGTCCAGGGGCAATGGGCTGAAGGGCGGCAGTTTGCCGGTGAAGGCGCTTACCAGTTGCACATGGCCGAACATTGATGGCCAGAGCCAAACCAGCAAGCCGCCGAGAATCAGGGTGATCAAGAGCGTCGGCCAGCGTGGCAGCAGCAGTTTGAGAATAGCGCCGACCACCACGGTCGCCAGACCTAGCGCCAGCGAAGGTTTGTCCATTTCGCCGAGATGGCGCAACAACGTGATGAAGCTATCCAACGCGGTGGCCTGGCTGGGCAAGTCCAGCCCCAGCAGGTTAGGCAATTGACCGATGGCAATCACCACGGCAGCACCCAGGGTGAAGCCGAGTACCACCGAGTGCGAGACGAAATTCACCAGCGCGCCGAACCGCAGCAAACCCAGCAGCCACTGAAAGATGCCAGCAAGAAACGTCAGCAACAGGATCAGCATGACGTAGTCCTGCGACGCTGGAACGGCCAGAGGACTGACACTGGCATACAGAACAATGGAGATGGCGGCCGTAGGACCGCAGATCAAATGCCACGACGACCCCCAGAGGCAGGCGATCAGCACGGGGATGATTGCGGCGTACAGGCCGTATTCCGGCGGCAGGCCGGCGATCAGTGCGTAGGCAATGGATTGCGGCAACGCGAGGATCGCGCCGCTGAGGCCGACGATCAGGTCGCGCCCGACACTGGCACGGGTTTGCCGGGGTAGCCAGGTGAGGAATGGAAAGACTGAATGGCGGCTGGGAAGGGCCATGGGTCCTCTCGGGTGGGGATTTTGCGCAAGGGTAGCAGGACAAGGCGATCATTGTGGCGGTGCGGCGGTCCGACACGCCCCCTCGCCACAAAGACCATTTCGCTTCTGGTTTAGAGTTTGGCTTTGACCGCCGGCAACGCATCCTTGCCATCCACGGTCTTCACCCCATCGAGCCATTTTTCCAGCACTGTCGGGTTGGCCTTGATCCACGCCTTGGCCGCGTCGGTATTGCTGACCTTCTTGTTCACCACCTCGGCCATGATGCTGTTTTCCATCTCCTGAGTGAAACTCAGGTTGGTCAGCAGTTTGCCGACGTTCGGGCAGGCCTGTGCATAACCTTTTCGGGTCAGGGTATGCACGCTGCCGGTGTCACCGAAGTATTTCTCGCCACCCTTCAGATAGTGCATTTTCAGCTGCACGTTCATCGGGTGCGGGGTCCAGCCGAGGAAAGTCACGAATTTCTGTTTTTTCACCGCGCGGGACACTTCCGCCAGCATCGCCTGCTCGCTGGACTCGACCAGTTTCCACTGGCCCATGTCGAAATCGTTTTTCTTGATGATCTCTTGCAGCGAGATGTTCGCCGGCGCGCCGGAGCCGATGCCGTAGATTTTGCGGTCGAACTTGTCGGCGTATTTGTTCAGGTCGGCAAAGTTATGCACACCAGCGTCCCATACGTAGTCCGGGACAGCGAGGGTGAATTCGGTGCCGTCGAGATTCTTCGCCAGTTGCGTGACATCGCCGCTTGCGACGAATTTGTCGTAGAAGCCCTGCTGCGCCGGCATCCAGTTGCCCAGGAACACATCGACCTGGCCGTCCTTCAACCCGCCAAAGGTGATCGGTACCGCGAGGGTGTCGACCTTGGCCTTGTAGCCCATGCCGTCCAGCAGAAACCCGGTGATGGCGTTGGTCGCGGCGATGTCGCTCCAGCCCGGGTCGGCCATCTTCACCGTCTCGCAACTCTGATCGGCAAACGCCGAGGCACTGCCCAGAGCCAGGAGCCCGACCGTCAGTACTGTGGATAACCTTTGCATGGACTTCCCCTTAACATTATTGGTTTTGGCAGGGTTGTGGATAACGTGCTTTACGTTCCAGATCGTCGAGGTCGATGTGGTTACGCATGTACTGCTGACTGGCGTCCACCAGCGGCTGGTGATCCCAGCTCTTCAACTTGCCGAGGGTCAGCGCCTCGGCCACGAAGCGTCGGCGCCGCTGGCTTGCGAGCACCTGCTGGTGAATCGCCGGGATGTTCCATTTGGCCCGCGCTTCGGCGAGAAAATCGTCGAACAACTGGCGATGTTGCGGCGAATGACTGAGTTCTTCCTGTTCGCGAGGGTCATTCTGTACGTCGAAGAGTAGGCAAGGGTCGTCTTCGCTGTAGATGAATTTATAGGCACCGCGGCGGATCATCATCAACGGGCTGACGGTGCCTTCGGCCATGTATTCACCAAACACTTCATCATGGCCGCCCTGCCCTTGCAGGTGCGGAACCAGCGAGCGGCCGTCCAGTGGCAAGCCCGGTTCCAGCGAGCCGCCGGCCAGTTCGACGAATGTCGGCAACAGGTCTGCCGTGGAAACACTGGCGCTGACCCGGCCGGCGCCGAACTGCCCCGGTGCGCTGACCAACAGCGGCACCCGTGCGGCCATTTCATACCAGTGCATTTTGTACCAGAGGCCGCGCTCACCGAGCATGTCGCCGTGGTCACCGGAAAACACGATGATGGTGTCATCGATCAGCCCGGTATCTTCGAGTGTTTGCAGGAGTTTGCCGACGTTGCTGTCGATATAGCTGCACGCGCCGAAATAGGCGCGACGGGCATCGCGGATCTTATCCACAGGCAGTGGCTTGTCCCACAGGTCGTAGACCTTGAGCAGACGTTGCGAGTGCGGATCGAGGTCATGCGGGTCCGGGATTGTAGGCAGCGGGATATCGGCATCGTCGTACAAATCCCAGAAAGCCTTGGGAATGGTGTACGGATCGTGCGGGTGAGTCATCGAAACGGTCAGGCAGAACGGCTGGTCGCCATCCTCGCGGATATGATCGAACAGGTACTGCTGGGCCTTGAACACCACCTCTTCGTCGAAATCCAGTTGATTGGTGCGTACGCAAGGGCCGGCCTGCAGCACCGACGACATGTTGTGATACCAGGTCGGGCGCACGTCCGGTTCATCCCAGTTCACCGCCCAGCCGTAGTCGGCCGGGTAGATGTCACTGGTGAGGCGTTCTTCGTAGCCATGCAGTTGGTCTGGCCCGCAGAAATGCATCTTGCCCGACAGGGCTGTGCGGTAGCCGAGGCGGCGCAAGTAGTGGGCGTAGGTCGGTACGTCAGCGGGGAAATCGGCGGCATTGTCGTAGGCACCGATCTTGCTCGGCAACTGGCCGCTGACCAGGGTGAAGCGCGACGGCGCGCACAGGGGGCTGTTGCAATAAGCCGAGTCGAACACCACGCCTTGTGCGGCGAGGCGGCTCAGATGAGGCAGTTTGATGGGCGATGGGCCGTAGAACGGCAACATTGGCGCGGCCATTTGATCGGCCATGATGAAAAGAATGTTCTTGCGCTTCATGTGATCGCGGCATTCCATAGTGGATGTTTATGCGAGAGTGCTGGCTTTGAGAATGAAACCCCCGCACCTTGCGGTAAAGCCCATACGCGGCAATGACTAGGATAAGCACAGCTTATGTATGACGCCCTTGGTGACCTGTCACTGGATCTGCTTCGCGCCTTCGAAGCGGCGGCCCGTCAGCGCAGCTTCACAGCGGCGGCGGTTGAACTGGGTACCACGCAACCGGCCATCAGCCAGCAGATCAAGCGCCTGGAAGAACAACTGGCAACACGCCTGTTCGACCGCATTTATCGCGGAATCGAATTGACAGAGGCTGGGCAGATACTTTTTGAGCAGGTTCAGCTCGGTTTGCAGAATATAGACGCAGGATTGAACGCAATCAGCGCACAGCAACAGCATGAAGTGCTGCAGGTGGCCACGGATTTTGCCTTCGCTGCCTATTGGTTGATGCCGCGCCTACACCGCTTTCACGCGGCCAATCCGCAGGTGGATGTCAGCCTGGTCACCAGTGAACGCAGCCATAACATGCTACGTACCGATATCGATGTGGCGGTGCTGTTCGGCGATGGACGCTTCAAGCAGGGTGAAAGCCATTGGCTGTTCAGCGAAGAAGTGTTTCCGGTGTGCAGCCCGCAGTTGTTGAGCGAGCGTCCACTGCCCTTGCCAGCCCAGGCATTGCTGGAGTTTCCTTTGTTGCACCTGCGTGGGGAACACAGCAGTAACTGGTTCGACTGGAGTGGTGTGTTCCGCGAACTGGGCATCACTTCGCCACCGGCGCCCGGGCAGTTGCGCTTCGATAATTACACCTTGCTGATTCAGGCGGCGATTGGCGGCCAGGGCGTGGCCATCGGCTGGCGCCACCTTGTGGATAACTTGCTGGCGCAAGGGTTGTTGTGTCGACCGATCGGCGAAACGGTGATGTCGAGACTGGGTTACTACGTGGTTCTGCCCCAGCGCAAAAGACGCGGAGCATTGATCCAGCAGTTTGTGGATTGGTTGATGGCGGAACAGGCCAGCAGTGCGCAATCGCTCAACGGCCTGACGCTGCCGTCCATTGCGGTTTAACTGTCGGTTGCGATGAAGTTGACGTGCTCGCCGATGTGCAGGTTCAGGTGCAATTCATCGGCAATGCCCACGGCAGTGCGGGCCAGCCGTTTGAGCGGTTCAGCCAACCCCGGTTCGGGGTTGCCACCGATGTTGGCAAAGTGTTCGATGGTCAGCCCTGGTACCCCGCGCGGTTCGTTAACCAGCGTCCATTTCAAAGGACTGCTTTGCAGTGCCTCGCGGATTTCCTCGGCGGCGTGACGTTGCAAGCTATCCTCGGTTTCCGGGTCGTCCAGCACGTCGAAATCACCCACCAGAAACAATCGGGCGATGTTTGCTGCCTGCATGCCATCGATGAGCGCATCCACTGCCAGCACCTGCTCGACCGGGCCGGGCACGATGGTTTTTTCCACGTGTTCGCTATTGAGCGGTAACCCTGGTGCGTCCAGTAAGCAGATAACCACTGAACTGCCGGCCACACTCTGCTTGACCCGTTGCGCGTCGAACAGGTCGCCAGTCTTGGTGCGCAGCCCCGGACGGGGTGCCAGCGCCGTCAGTTCATCGAGAATCGCGATCACTTCATGCTGGCGTCGCAGCATTTCGGCTATCAGCGCGCTGCCCAGGCTACTCATGGCACCATAAAGCACTACTTTCACGAGGGGGGTTTCGGCATTTTTCATGGCTGGGCTTCCTGTTTTCCAGCGTCTATATAACGTGAGACCCGCAGGAAACGGCGAGGGTTCGAACAGCTTTCAGAGGGATTCAGATGCAGCAGATAACGGGCTACCACGCCCACGTTTATTTCGATGCCAACACGATCTCGCAGGCGCGGGCCTTATGTGAACGGGCGGCGCAATTGTTTCCATTGAAAATGGGCCGCGTGCACGAGCGCCCGGTCGGTCCGCACCCGGACTGGAGCTGCCAGTTGGCGTTCGAACCGCAGGTGCTGGGCGACGTTCTGCCGTGGCTGGCGCTGAACCGCAAGGGGTTGGTGGTGTTCCTGCACCCGGACACCGGCGACGATTTGCTTGACCACACCGAGCACGCGATCTGGATGGGCGCGATTCGGCCGCTGGACCTGTCTGTTTTTTGATCAGGGTTTTTCTTCAGCCTCACCGGGCAAATGTTCGTCCAGATGCAGCCACGGCAAGCGGCTGTCGGTCCAGATGTGCCGCTCGGCTGGTGCTTGCTCAGGATGGTCGAGGGTGGCGATGGTCAAGTCGATGCTTTCCGGGCTTAGTTGCGTCGCTAGTGCCAGTTGCGCCCCACAGTGGCCGCAGAAATATCGTGCACAGGTGGATGAAGAATCGTACCGCGACGGCGTCCCGGCCAGCCATTGAAAGGCGGATGCCGGCACGGTTATCCAGGTAGTCACGATGCCGCCGCTGACCCGTCGGCAAATCGAACAATGACAGTGGGCGATATCGTGCAGCGGCCCGCTGAATTGATAGCGCAGTTGCCCGCAATGGCAGCCGCCGGTGTGAAGTTCGCTCATGTTCAACCTCCCGCCCTGTGTTCAGGGACTTGAAACCCAATCCGACGATCGGTTGCACATCCGGTCCTTGCTTTCATTGGCGAAAGCTGGCTGAAAGCTTCCCCGATTAGGATCGCCCCCACTACCGGCAACAGACCGGTTGGCCAATGCCAGCGTTTTATCGCTCGCACAGCCCATTTAACAACAACAATGGTGATTCTGATGTCCTCTTCCATCCGCCGCTTCGCTGCAACTCCGCCCGTACGTCTCGTGCTTCCCGTTCTGCGCTGATCCCGCCTGATCCGCCCATTCCCTAGCCGCGCTACGCCTGGAGTATTCCCATGCTGACTTTCCTTGGCTTCGCCATGGTCATCACGTTCATGTTCCTGATCATGACCAAGCGCCTGTCCGCGCTGATCGCCCTGATCATCATTCCAATCATCTTTGCCCTGTTCGGTGGTTTTTCGCCGAAGATCGGTCCGATGATGCTCGAAGGCATTACCAAGCTGGCGCCAACCGGCGTGATGCTGATGTTCGCTATCTTGTACTTCGCCCTGATGATCGACTCCGGCCTGTTCGACCCGGCCGTGCGCAAGATCCTCAAACTGGTCAAGGGCGACCCGCTGAAAGTTTCGGTCGGCACCGCCGTTCTGGCGCTCGTTGTCTCCCTCGATGGTGACGGCGCGACCACTTATATGATCTGCGTGGCCGCCATGCTGCCGCTCTACAGCCGTATCGGCATGAGCCCGCGAATCATGGCCGGCCTGATCATCCTCGCCGGTGGCGTGATGAACATGACCCCATGGGGTGGCCCGACCGCTCGCGCCGCCAGTGCGTTGCATGTGGATCCGTCCGACATCTTCGTACCGATGATTCCTGCGATGCTGGCTGGTGTGGTGGCGATCCTGGTCATTGCCTACTTCTACGGCAAGCGTGAACGTGCACGCCTGGGTGAACTGCACCTGGTGGGCGAGGAAATCGACCACAGTGAAATCAGCGTTTCGCAGTTCCCGGATGCCCGTCGTCCGAAGCTGATCTGGTTCAACGGCGCCCTGACCCTGGCCCTGATGTGCACCCTGATCGCCGGCCTGCTGCCGTTGCCGGTACTGTTCATGGTGGCGTTCAGTATCGCCATGATCGTCAACTATCCTTGCCTGCAACAGCAGAAGGATCGCGTCGCGGCTCACGCCGGTAGCGTACTGGCGGTGGTCGGGTTGATCTTTGCGGCCGGTATCTTCACCGGTATCCTGACCGGCACCGGGATGGTCGACGCCATGTCGAAGAGCCTGTTGGCGGTGATTCCGGACTTCCTCGGCCCGTACCTGGCAGTGATCACGGCGTTGGTAAGCATGCCGTTCACTTTCTTCATGTCGAACGATGCATTTTATTACGGCGTGTTACCGGTACTTGCCGAAGCCGCCAGCCATTACGGTATAACCGCAGTGGAAATGGCACGTGCCTCGATCGTCGGTCAGCCCGTCCACTTGTTGAGCCCGCTGGTTCCATCGACCTACCTGTTGGTGGCCCTGGCTGGCATCGACTTCGGTGACCACCAGCGCTTCACCCTGAAGTGGGCAGTGCTGGTTTGTATCTGCATACTGATTGCTGCACTGCTGTTGGGGACTTTCCCGGTGTTCAGCACTCTATAAGCCCAAGACTCACCACTTCGGGTCCAGGCTTCGCTGTTTGAAGCCCGGGCCCGTTTTGGTTTAACAATCGCTCAAAGGAATACACATGGAATGGCTGACCAACCCTGAAATCTGGGTTGCCTTCTTCACCCTGACCGCCCTGGAAATCGTCCTGGGTATCGATAACATCATCATGATTTCGATCCTGGTCAGCCGCATGCCCAAACACATGCAGGCGCGCACCCGGATTTTCGGTCTGGCGCTGGCCATGATCACGCGAATCCTGCTTCTGCTGTCGATCACCTGGGTCATGCGCCTGACGGCGGACCTGTTCGTAGTATTCGGCCAGGGTATTTCCGGACGCGACCTGATCCTGTTCTTCGGTGGTCTGTTCCTGTTGTGGAAAAGCTCGCAAGAGATGTACCACGCGCTGGAAGGTGAAGACGAAACCAACGAAGAGCCTTCGGGCAAGGGCGGCAACTTCCTCTACACCATCATCCAGATTGCGATCATCGACATCGTGTTCTCCCTGGACTCGGTGATCACCGCAGTCGGCATGGTCTCTCACGTACCGGTCATGGTCGCGGCAATCATCGTAGCCGTACTGGTGATGATGTGGGCATCTGGCACCATCAGTGAGTTCATCGACAAGCATCCATCGCTGAAGATGCTGGCGCTGTCGTTCCTGCTGATCGTCGGTACGGTGCTGATTGCCGAATCCCTGGACGTGCACGTGCCAAAAGGCTACGTCTACTTCGCCATGGCGTTCTCGCTGGCGGTGGAAGCGATCAACATCAGGATGCGCACCGCCATCGCGAAAAAGAAGAAACAGCAGGATCCGGTAAAGCTGCGCAAGGACATTCCGGGCCAGTAACCCGGTAGCGGTCAATACGCAAAACCTGTGGGAGCGAGCTTGCTCGCGATGGTGGTCTGTCAGTCAACACCCATGTTGAACCTGATGGCCTCATCGCGAGCAAGCTCGCTCCCACAGTGCTTTGTGTGGCTGGAAGATCGCTCTTTTCATGACAGTTTTGTTTCAATCGCGTCTTTGGCTATGCGATGCTGGCGCGCAGACCGTTAGCCAACTACAGCTTAAGTACAGAACGTAGAACGTCACGCGGTACCGTCAACTTGCTCCTTTGGGGCGCTACACCACAGGGGGTCATTATGCTCACCCTGCTCAATTTGCTTTCTGCCGTGGCCCTGCTGATCTGGGGCACGCACATCGTCCGAACCGGCATCCTGCGGGTCTACGGCACCAACTTGCGCCATGTCATCAGCCATAACATGTCCAACCGCTGGCTGGCTTTCCTATCCGGGATCGCCGTGACGGCGATGGTTCAGAGCAGCAACGCCACCGCCATGCTGGTCACCTCCTTTGTCGGCCAGGGCCTGATGGCGCTTACGCCAGCGTTGGTCACCATGCTCGGTGCCGATGTCGGTACGGCCCTGATGGCGCGGGTGCTGACGTTCGATCTGTCGTGGTTGTCGCCGTTGCTGATTTTTGCCGGGGTGATTTTCTTTCTGTCGCGCAAGCAGACTCGACTCGGACAGATGGGCCGTGTCGCCATTGGCTTGGGGTTGATCATTCTGGCGCTGCAACTGATTGTTGAAGCCGCGCACCCGATTACCCATGCCAAAGGGGTGAAGGTGATTTTCGCCTCGCTCACCGGCGATATCCTGCTCGATGCCCTGGTCGGCGCGCTGTTCGCGATGCTTTCCTATTCCAGCCTGGCCGCTGTATTGCTCACCGCGACCCTGGCGGGCGCCAGCGTGATCAGCCTGCCGGTGGCCATCGGGCTCGTGATCGGCGCCAATATCGGCAGCGGCGTACTCGCCTTCCTCAGCACCAGCATGCAGAACGCCGCCGGGCGCCAAGTGGCGCTGGGCAGCCTGCTGTACAAACTGATTGGTCTTTTACTGATCATTCCAGTGCTCGATCCGCTGGTGCACTGGCTCGATGGCCTGGATTTCAGCCCTCAGGAAATGGTCATTGGCTTTCACCTGCTCTACAACATCGCGCGTTGCCTGATCTTGCTGCCCAGTGTTGGGCCGATGGCCAGGTTTTGTGCCTGGGTGCTGCCGGAGCGCCCGCTAGCCAACGGTACGGCCAAGCCCCGACACCTTGACCCCACGGCGTTGGTCACCCCCGGTTTGGCGCTGGCCAACGCAGCCCGGGAAACCCTGCGCATAGGCGACCTGATCGACAACATGCTCGAAGCCATGCTCGACGTGTTGCGCGGAAAGCAAACCGCCGTCACCCAGGAAATGCGGCGCCTGACCGACGATGTCGAAGCGCTCTACAGCGCGATCAAGTTGTATCTGGCGCAAATGCCCCGGGAAGATCTCAGCGATCAGGACAGCCGACGCTGGGCGGAAATCATCGAACTGGCGATTAACCTGAAACTGGCCAGCGACTTGATCGAACGCATGCTGCGCAAGGTCCAGCAGCAGAAAACCTCGCAGCGCCGGTCGTTTTCCGAGGTGGGGCTGGACGAATTGACCGGACTGCAAACTCAGTTGATTTCCAACCTGCGGCTCGGGATGTCGGTGTTTCTCAGTGGCGACCCGGAAAGTGCCCGCCAGTTGGTGCGTGAAAAACGTCGTTTCCGCGCACAGGAACGGCGCCTGGCTCACGCTCATGTCAGCCGCTTGCAACGTAAAATCGTGCAAAGTATCGAAACCAGTTCGTTGCACCTGGAGCTGATCGCCGACATGAAGCGTCTTAATTCGCTGTTTTGCAGCAGTGCCTACGTGGTGCTGGAAACATCGGACACAGGTGCGCTGGTGGTCGACGATTTGAGCGACATCACTCATTCACCCTGAACGTCCAGAGTTGGCTGAAGTCTGTTGAACTTAGGCTAGCCGTATGGAAGCTTGTTATGCGTTGTCTGTTGTTCGCCTGCCTGTTGCTTGGTTCATTCCCGTCATTCGCCTTGGATCGCTTCCAGGTTGAGGGCTACACCCTGCGCAACGGTTTGCAGTTGCTGCTCAAGCCCGGCACTGACCACGGGCATGTGGCGATCCGGCTGGTGGTCGGCGTTGGCCTGGACGATTTCAAGTGCGAAGAAAAGGAGTTGCCGCATCTGCTGGAACACTTGTTGTTCAGCGGTATCGACGCCAGCGGCGAAGGCGGCCTGGAAGAAAGCATGCAGGCTCTGGGCGGCGAGTGGAACGCGTTCACCAGTAATGCCGATACGACTTTCGTCATCGAAGCCCCGGCGAAAAACCAGCGCAAGGTGCTCGACCTGTTGCTGGCGCTGCTGACCCAGACCCGCTTCGATGACAGCGCCATCAAAGCGGCCAAGCAAGTGGTCGAGCGTGAAGACGGCGGCCACTACTCGCACCTGCAACGCTGGCTCGATCGTCAGGACCTCGGCCACACGGCCAGCAAACAACTGGCCGTGGAGTTGGGCCTCAAATGCCCGGAGCGTGCGCAAGTCGATGACCTGACCCGTGAACAACTGGAGCAGGTGCGCAAGGACTGGTATGCGCCGAACAACATGACCCTGATCGTGGTCGGCGACCTCGACAAGTTGCTGCCAGCCTATCTGGAGCGGGCGTATGGCGCGCTGGAAGCGATCACCCCTGGCGAGCATCCGCCGCTGCCGCAAATCCAGGCCAGCGCCACCCATGAGCGCACCTTGACCCACAGTCTGGTCGGCAACGGCGCCAAGTTGCACTGGCTGGTGCCGGAGCCGGTACTGGAGGATGGGCACGATGAAACCTTCGATTTGCTCAAGGACTATCTGGATTGGGCGCTTTATCGCCAGTTACGCCTGGCTCACGGTTTGTCCTACGGCCCGTGGGCGGAGCGCGAGGTGTTCGGAGGCGTAGGTTTCATGAGCCTCAACGCCGACCTTGAGCGCGACGCCGTGGCCGATGCCGAACAAGTACTCGAGGACCTGAAGGCCGGCCTGCTCAAGGACGGCCTCAATGCCGACACCTTCAACCGCCTCAAGCAGGCCGCGATTGCCCGCCAGGCCTGGGCCGTACAAGGCAACAGCGCGTTGGCCGACTACTACTGGAGCGCGATCGGTAACTACGAGGACGGTCACTTCACCAACCCGGCCCGGGAGCTGCAAGGGGTGACCCTGGAAGAAGCGAACAAGGCCGTGCGCGAATTGCTCCTGCAACCGGGGTATTTGCGGATCGAGAAGCCTTTGTTCAGTTATGACCAGTTGATGTGGCTGGTGGTCGGTGGGGTGGGCTTGATTGTGTTGATGTTGGTGGGCTGGCGTTTGCACCGCAGGAAGTAACCATTCCATGTGACAACGGACTGAGAGGCCTTGCCGGTTCCCTGTGGGAGCGAGCTTGCTCGCGATAGCGGATTGTCAGCCGCCGAAAATGTTGGATGTGCCGGCCTCATCGCGAACCCTCGCCACAGCGCCGCACCAGCGGTACCCTGTCGAGGTTTTTTCCTACGACGACTGTGAAACCAACGAATGCAAAACCTATCCCTTTTCGTACAGCGCATCCTTGATTTGATGAAGCGGTACCCTGGGGTCATTGCGCTCTTTGGTTTCATCTCCGGGGTGGGCAGTTTCATTCTGGTCGATCGCCAGCAAGGCCTGGCGAGCTGGATCACCACCATCATGCTGATCAGCTGGATCTGGCTGATGCTGGAAAACAGCCTGACCAAGCTGTTCACGCGCATCTTCAAGCGCGAAATACCTGAACCGTTGTTGCGTTACGCAACGCAGATGATCCATCAGGAAAGCCTGTTCTTTGTCCTGCCGTTCTTCTTCATCACCACGACGTGGAACAGCGGCCAGTTGTTTTTCACCGGGTTGCTGGGCGTCGCGGCGCTGATTTCGATCGTCGACCCGCTCTACTACAAGTGGCTGGCCCCACGGCGCTGGGCGTTTCTGGCCCTGCACACTCTGACCCTGTTCGCCGCGCTGCTCACCGCATTGCCGGTGATCATGCACCTGACCACCGCGCAAAGTTTCAAATGGGCACTGGGTATCTCGGTGCTGCTGTCGTTCCCGAGCCTGGCGTCGATCTTCCCGATTCGTACCCTGCGCAATGCGCTGGCGATCTTGAGTATCACCCTGGGCATCGGCGCCGTTGGTTGGGAGCTGCGCTCGTGGGTGCCGCCGGCGACGCTGTGGATGACCGATGTAGCCATCAGTACGCAAATGCAGGATCGTACACCTGGCGCCAGCCTCGACGAAGTCAGCGCCGAACAGATCCGTAATGGCGGGCTTTACGCGTACACGGCGATCAACGCCCCGCGTGGCCTGGACGAACGGATTTATCACGTCTGGAAGTTCAACGGTAAAGAAGTCGACCGCATTCCCCTGGATATTCGTGGCGGGCGCAAGGAAGGTTACCGGGCCTGGACCCACAAGCAGAACTTCCCGGGCAACCCGGCCGGTAAATGGCAGGTTAGGGTCTTGACCGAAGATGGCCAGGTCATTGGCGTGCTGCGCTTCAAAGTCACGGACAGCACAGCGATCAAAGAAAAGTAGTCCGGTTCGTGCTATTACGTAGAACTGCGTAATCACTGAACAAGCACGGAGCTTATGATCAGCAGCACGATGGCCGGCAACGCCCGATTGGACTCCTCGATTACCCCTGCGCGGTTGCGGGTGACGGGCGACTGGACGCTTGCCCATTACGCTGACCTCAAGCTGTTGAGCGAAAAACTTCACGGCCAGTACGACGCCAACACCCCCATCGACCTCAATGGTCTCGGTGCCCTTGACACCGCCGGTGCCTCGCTGTTGGTCGAGTTGCTCGGCTCCGAGCGCCTCGGTCGTTCTGCCGAACATCCTGATTGCACACTCTCTGCCGCTGATCGGGCGTTGCTGCAAACCGTCTACTGCTCGTTGACCGATTTCTGCGTACCGATCAAGGAACCGGAAGTCAGCGTTTCCATTCAATTGCTGACCCGCATTGGCCGCGCGGTGAACGCTGTCTGGCAGGACACCCTGCAACTGCTGGGTTTCATCGGCCTGATCATCGAAACCATCGTCCGCGGCCTGTTCCGTCCCAAGCGATGGCGCGTCACGCCGATGATCGCCCATATCGAACAGACTGGTCTCGACGCCGCCCCCATCGTTGCGTTGCTGACTTTTCTGGTGGGCGCCGTGGTGGCGTTTCTCGGGTCGACGGTGCTGGCCACTTTCGGCGCCACCGTCTTCACCGTGGATCTGGTGGGGTTTGCCTTCCTGCGCGAATTCGGTGTGCTGCTGACCGCGATCCTGATGGCCGGGCGCACCGCCAGTGCGTTCACGGCGCAAATCGGTTCGATGAAGGCCAACGAAGAAATCGACGCCATCCGCACGCTGGGCCTCGATCCCGTGGAGTTGCTGGTGGTGCCGCGGGTCCTGGCGTTGCTGATCGCCCTGCCGATGCTGACCTTCCTGGCGATGCTGTCAGGGATTATCGGCGGTGCCGTGGTCTGCGCGGTGGCGCTGGATATCTCGCCAGCGATGTTCCTGTCGCTGCTGCAAACGGACATCGGCGTTCAGCACTTCCTGGTGGGGATCGTCAAAGCGCCGGTGTTCGCCTTCCTCATCGCCGCCATTGGTTGTCTCGAAGGCTTCAAGGTCAGTGGCAGCGCTGAGTCTGTGGGCGCGCACACCACGTCGAGTGTGGTGCAATCGATTTTCGTGGTGATCGTGATGGATGCGATCGCCGCGATGTTTTTCATGGAGATGGGTTGGTGAGTCGTATCCCCAGAGCGCCCTCCGAGGCGGTGATTGAAGTCCGTGGGCTGTGCAACCGCTTCGGAAGCCAGAGCGTGCACGAGAACCTCGACCTGGATTTGTACAAGGGCGAGATTCTCGCCGTGGTCGGCGGCTCCGGCAGCGGCAAGTCGGTGCTGCTGCGCAGTATTGTCGGGTTGCGCCAGCCCAGCGAAGGCGTGGTGAAAGTTTTCGGGAAAAACCTGCCGACCTTGTCCGAACACGAGCGCTCGCGGGTGGAGCGGCGATTCGGCGTACTGTTCCAGAAAGGCGCGCTGTTCTCTTCACTGACGGTGACCGAGAACGTCGCCCTGCCGCTGATCGAACATGCCGGCTTGAGCCGCAACGACGCCGAGCACCTGGCGGCGGTGAAAATGGCTCTGGCCGGGTTGCCGCTGTCGGCCGCAGAGAAGTACCCCTCGTCGCTGTCCGGCGGCATGATCAAGCGCGCTGCGCTGGCCCGGGCATTGGCACTGGACCCGGACATACTGTTTCTCGACGAACCCACCGCCGGTCTCGACCCGATCGGCGCCGCCGCGTTCGACCAATTGATCCTGACCCTGCGCGATGCTTTGGGCCTGAGTGTCTTTTTGGTGACCCACGACCTCGACACGCTCTACACCATCACTGACCGGGTGGCGGTGCTGGCGCAGAAAAAAGTGCTGGTGGCGGACGCCATCGACAAGGTTTCGGAAACCGACGATGCGTGGATTCACGAATACTTCCATGGCCCTCGTGGCCGCGCGGCATTGACGGCCGCCCAACAGCTCAACGAGGTCTGACATGGAAACCCGAGCCCATCATGTATTGATCGGCCTGTTCACCGTGATTGTGGTGACGGCTGCGCTGCTGTTCGGCCTGTGGCTGGCCAAGTCCAGTGTCGACACCGAGTTCAAGGACTACGAGGTCGTGTTCAACGAGGCGGTCAGCGGTTTGTCCAAGGGCAGTTCGGTGCAGTACAGCGGGATCAAGGTCGGTGACGTGATCTCGCTACGCCTGGACCCGAAAGACCCGCGCCGGGTGCTGGCGCGAATTCGATTGGCCGGCGATACCCCGGTCAAGGAGGACACCCAGGCCAAACTGGCCCTGACCGGCGTCACCGGGACTTCGATCATCCAACTCAGCGGCGGCACACCACAGAGCCCGACGCTCAAGGGCAAGGACGGCAACCTGCCGACCATCGTCGCCTCTCCCTCGCCCATCGCCCGGCTGCTCAATGACAGCGAAGACCTGATGGCCGGGGTGAGTACGTTGATGCATAACGCCAATCTGATGTTCTCCACGGAAAACATCGAGCGTATCAGCAACACCCTGGAGCACCTGGAGCAAACCACCGGGGCCATTGCCGATCAGCGCGGCGATATCCGCCAGGCCATGCAGCAACTGGCCTCGGTGGGCAAGCAGGCCAACACCATGCTGGAGCAGACGACGGTGTTGATGCGCAATGCCAACGGGCTGCTCAACGAGCATGGCAAGGAAGCGCTGGGCAGCGCCGAGCAGGCGATGAAGTCGCTGCAGGAGAGCAGCGCCACCCTCAACAAACTGATCACCGCCAATCAGGATTCGCTCAACAGCGGCATGCAAGGCCTTAATGGCCTGGGCCCGGCGGTCCGTGAAATGCGCGAAACCCTGAGTTCGTTGCGCACCATTACCACACGCCTGGAAGCCAACCCCAGCGGTTACCTGCTGGGCAGTGACAAGACCAAGGAATTTACGCCATGAAGCTGATTCGGATTGTCCTCCTCGCTGGCTTCACATTGATCAGTTCGTGCTCGATCCTGCCCAAGCCCGAACCCTTCGAGGTCTATCGATTGCCGTCGGCCCAGAGCGCATCGGCCAGCCATGGCACGCCGCAGCGCTGGTCGCTGCGCCTGAGCAAATTCCAGTCCAGCGAAGCGTTGAACAGTCCGAGCATTGCCGTAATTCCCCAAGGCGATGTGATCAGCCACTACAAGGGTTCACGCTGGAGCGACCCGGCGCCGGTGCTGGTGCGCAATCGCCTGCTGGAAGGTTTCCAGCATGACGGGCGGGTGCCGCTGCTGAGCACCGATGACAGCATTTTCCAGACCGATCTTGAATTGGGCGGCAGCCTGCAGTCGTTCCAGACTGAATACCAGGGCATGAATGCCAGCGCGGTCGTGCGTCTGGATGCATTGCTGGTGCGCAGTTACGACCAGCGCATCCTCGCCAGCCGCCGCTTTGAAGTGCGCCAGCCACTCAGCGATGTGCAGGTCCCGGCGGTGGTGGCCGGGTTCGGTCAGGCGAGTGATCAGTTGACTGTGCAGGTGGTGAGCTGGGCGGTTGAGCAAGGACAGAAACTCGCCCCGCCGCCCAGACCTTGAGGACTTGCGCAGTCCTGTGGGAGCGAGCTTGCTCGCGATGACTGAGGCACCTTCACAATCAATGTGCCTGACACACCGCTATCGCGAGCAAGCTCGCTCCCACAGTTGATTTGTGTCGGCCTGATCAGCTCGGCAAAAACGCCTGATGCAACTCTTCCAGCGTCTCAAAGTGATACGCCGGCGCTTCGGCGCTCAACTCTTCATGGCTGCCGAACCCGTAACCTACCGCCGCCGCGTCCAGGCCATTGCTGCGCGCGCCGATCAGGTCGTGCTTGCGGTCGCCGATCATCAAAGTGTTGGCCGGGTCCAGGTTTTCTTCGGCCATCAGGTGAGCGATCAGCTCGACCTTGTTGGTCCGGGTGCCGTCCAGTTCGCTGCCGTAAATCACCTTGAAGTGTTTGGCAAAGTCGAAATGCCGGGCGATTTCCCGGGCGAACACCCACGGTTTCGAGGTCGCGATGTACAGCCGTCGTCCTTGTCCGCCCAGGGTCTCCAGTAGTGGCGTGACACCATCGAACACCCGGTTTTCGTAGAGGCCGGTGACCTTGAAGCGCTCGCGGTAGAAATTCACCGCTTCCCAGGCCCTGGCTTCATCGAAGTCGTAGAACTGCATGAATGCCTGCAACAACGGCGGGCCGATGAAGTGTTCGAGTCTGGCCAGGTCCGGCTCATCGATACCCAGTTTGCTCAGGGCGAACTGGATCGAACGAGTAATGCCCTCACGTGGGTCGGTCAGGGTGCCATCGAGGTCGAACAAAACGGTTTGGTAATGCATGTCGAATCCTGAGTAAGGGGCCGGGTCAAAGCTGGTCGTAGCCTTCGGCCAGATGCAGGTCCTTGAGCTTCACGTAGTTCGCCGCGCTGTAGGTGAAAAACGCGCGTTCCTTGTCAGTCAGCGGGCGGATCTGCTTCACCGGGCTGCCCACATACAGAAAGCCGCTTTGCAGATGCTTGCCCGGCGGCACCAGGCTGCCGGCACCGATGATCACCTCATCGTCGACCACCGCACCGTCCATGACGATGCTGCCCATGCCGATCAACACCCGGCTGCCCACCGAACAGCCATGCAGCATGACCTTGTGGGCGATGGTCACGTCATCGCCGATCAGCAACGGGAAGCCATCGGGGTTGAACGGGCCGGCGTGGGTGATGTGCAGCACGCAGCCATCCTGCACGCTGGTGCGCGCGCCGATGCGGATGCGGTGCATGTCGCCACGGATCACCGTCAGCGGCCAGACCGAGCTGTCTTCGCCGACCTCAACGTCGCCGATCACCACCGCCGAGCTGTCGACAAAAGCGCCTTTACCCAGCAGCGGCGTATGGTTCTGATACTTGCGAAGGTTCACGATAGGGTTTCTCTCTATTGCTGATAGCTGCGGTGAACGTCGATTGTAATTAAGATGGCTGCATGTTTCTCCAGCCAAGGTATCAACCGTGAGCGTGAACAACCCTCTTTTGCAGTCCTATGACCTGCCGCCGTTCTCCGCCATCCGCGCCGAACACGTACAACCGGCCATTGAACAGATCCTGGCTGACAACCGTGCCGCTATCGTCGAGATCCTCAAGACCCAGGTCAAACAGCCAACGTGGGCTGGCCTGGTGCTGGCGATGGACGAACTCAACGACCGTCTGGGCGCCGCCTGGAGCCCGGTCAGCCACCTCAATGCCGTGTGCAACAGCGCCGAACTGCGTGAAGCCTACGAGTCGTGCCTGCCGGCCTTGAGCGCCTATTCCACTGAAATGGGTCAGAACCGCGAACTGTTCCAGGCTTTCGAAGCCCTGGCCAGCAGCCCGGAGGCCGCCGGTTTCGACGTGGCGCAGAAAACTATCCTGGAACACTCCCTGCGTGACTTCCGTCTGTCGGGTATCGACCTGCCGGAAGCCGAACAAAAGCGTTACGCCGAAGTGCAGAGCAAGCTGTCCGAGCTGGGCAGCCGTTTTTCCAACCAGTTGCTCGATGCCACTCAGGCCTGGACCAAGCACATCACCGATGAAGCCGCCCTCGCCGGCCTGACCGATTCGGCCAAAGCGCAAATGGCCGCCGCGGCTCAGGCCAAGGATCTGGACGGCTGGCTGATCACTCTGGAATTCCCGAGCTATTACGCGGTGATGACCTACGCCCAGGACCGCGCATTGCGTGAAGAAGTCTACGCCGCGTACTGCACCCGGGCGTCGGACCAGGGGCCGAATGCCGGCCAGAACGACAACGGCCCGGTCATGGAAGAAATCCTCGACCTGCGTCAGGAACTGGCAAAACTCTTGGGGTTCAGCAGTTTTTCCGAGTTGAGCCTGGCGACCAAAATGGCCGAGTCCAGCGATCAGGTGCTCAGTTTCCTGCGCGACCTGGCCAAGCGCAGCAAACCGTTCGCTGCCCAGGATCTGGAACAGCTCAAGGCTTACGCCGCCGAACAGGGCTGCCCGGATCTGCAAAGCTGGGACAGCGGTTTCTACGGCGAAAAACTCCGTGAACAGCGTTACAGCGTCGCTCAGGAAGCCCTGCGCGCCTACTTCCCGATCGACAAGGTACTCAGCGGTCTGTTCGCCATCGTCCAGCGCCTGTACGGCATCGAGATTGCCGAGCAGAAAGGCTTCGACACCTGGCACCCGGATGTTCGCCTGTTTGAAATCAAGGAAAACGGCCAGCACGTCGGCCGCTTCTTTTTCGACCTCTATGCTCGCGCCAACAAGCGTGGCGGCGCCTGGATGGATGGCGCCCGCGACCGTCGTCGCACCGCTGGCGGTGTATTGCAAAGCCCGGTGGCCAACTTGGTGTGCAACTTCACCCCGGCCGACAGCGGCAAGCCTGCGCTGCTGACCCACGACGAAGTCACCACCCTGTTCCACGAGTTCGGTCACGGCCTGCATCACCTGCTGACTCGCGTCGAGCATGCTGGCGTGTCCGGCATCAACGGCGTGGCTTGGGATGCGGTCGAGCTGCCGAGCCAGTTCATGGAAAACTGGTGCTGGGAGCCGGAGGGCCTGGCGCTGATTTCCGGTCATTATGAAACCGGCGAACCGCTGCCTCAGGACCTGCTCGGAAAGATGCTTGCGGCGAAAAACTTCCAGTCCGGCCTGATGATGGTGCGCCAACTGGAGTTCTCGCTGTTCGACTTCGAACTGCACGCCACCCACGGCGACGGCCGCAGCGTGCTGCAAGTGCTTGAAGGCGTGCGTGACGAGGTTTCGGTGATGCGTCCGCCGGCCTACAACCGCTTCCCCAACAGTTTTGCGCACATCTTTGCTGGCGGTTACGCCGCGGGTTACTACAGCTATAAGTGGGCTGAAGTGCTGTCGGCCGATGCGTTCTCGAAGTTCGAAGAAGAAGGCGTGCTCAACGCCGACACCGGTCGTGCGTTCCGCGAAGCAATCCTGGCCCGTGGCGGCTCCCAGGAGCCGATGGTGCTGTTCGTCGACTTCCGTGGTCGTGAGCCATCAATTGACGCACTCTTGCGCCACAGCGGCCTGAGTGAGGGCGCTGCAGCATGAGTGAGGGACCTGTGATTACGAAAAAACGCTTTATCGCCGGGGCGGTCTGCCCGGCATGCAGCGAGCCGGACAAATTGATGATGTGGAATGAAGACCAGGTCCCGCACCGAGAGTGCGTGGCCTGCGGTTACTCCGACACACTCAATGAGCAAGGGCTGTCGGTGCCCAAGGAGTTGGGTACGCGGGTGAACACCAGCGCCCCAAAACCTGCCGACACCAAGGTTCAGCCGGTTCAGTTCTTCCCGAATCCGAAGCTGAAGAAAAAGCCTGACGAACAAAACTGAGTGAAAAAAGCCCCCCGTTGCGCAATGCAGCGGGGGCTTTTTTTATTCGATGTGAGCGGACTTGAACCAGCTCTTCATTGAACACGCAGCGAATGGGCTGGTGCTGCAATCGCCATTGGCCAGGGCCGTGCGCAGTTTTTCCACGTCGGCCTGCATCATGTAGCGAATTCCGTCCTTGAAGTGGGTGCTGTCGCCAAAGCCGCCCTGGGTCATTTCATTCAGGGCCTCCTCCTTGGTCCAGCCCTGGATGACAGTCCGGTACATTGCGGCCATCAGGCCGGTACGGTCGGAACCGTGTTTGCAGTGCATCAGCACCGGGCCTTTGGCTTCGGCGGACCGAATGGCGCGCAAGGCCTTGAGCACATCGGCGTCATCCACATGGTTGGTGCGATAAGGCAGTTGTACTTGCGTGATGCCTGGCGCGGACAACCAACTGGAGTCTGCTTCGGGCAGGAAATTGATCACAGTGCCCACCTTGAGTTTCTCCAGCAGCGGCACCGCGCCCTTGTCCGGCAAGGCGCTGCGATAGAGCGTCGGCGACATCTGGAAGAGGTTGTATTGCTTCTCTATCTGTTGAGCCCAGTCTGCTGGACGCTGCATCACACTGTCGTCAGCAAGTGCCGGTGTCAGGTTAGCGAGCACAACCAGCGACAAGCATATTGCAGATAAAAAACGTGGAAAAAGCATGCTTGAGCGACCGTTCAGAAAGGGACGGGAAGATGGTGGCAAGGATTAGCCATGCACGGTCAAAGGCCTGTGAGCTGACTGTCAAAGAATCGTGAAGTCTGCGCTCAGGTTATAGTTTCAGTTTGATGAAGGATTTGAGCAGCTCGTTCAGTCCGACCCCATAGTTAAACACCTGTCCAGTTAAAGGGTTGCGCTTGCGACCTTCAAAAGACGAGCCGGCATTCGCAGATTTAGTCTCGTACACACCGAGGCTATACAGTTGATGATCATCTTCGTCAATTTCAAATTCCTCAACGTCTACTCGAAGCTCGGGTGATTCAGCAGGAAGACGATAAAGGTACGCTATGCCCTCTGGAGTAATTATTTGTTGATGATAAAAAGCGAGTGCAAGTTGTGTAAGGGCGGCAATGTCCTTTTCGTCGATGCCATTGTCTGGAGTGACATTGATATCGGACCAAGGATCAAAATCGAGCTTTGAAGTCTTGCCTTCGTCTTTTATATGGAGTGTCACTGATGGAGCGCTTGCGAGAATATCAGCGAATTGCTCCATTGTTTTGTTCGGATACTCGCCTGCCCTTATTAGCTTGATGATTACCTGCACACCTTTCGTCGTTTCTATCTGTTGTAGATAAACACCGGTTTTTATGAGCATTGACATTTTTATCTTCCAGGCTGTCTGGAATGCATGCGGGAGCCCGCATGCATTCGGCAATAGCACTTTCCAGTGATCGGAAAGTCAGGGCTCAGGGATTGACGATACTGGCATAAGCCTTCGCCAGCGCCTGTAACTTGGCTTTGTCGTCGGCACCGATGGTTCCGTCTCCATCGACATCCTTGCCCACGCTCCGGATGCTGAAAGAGTTGCCAAGGTCGGTGGAAGTGGCTGTGTAGTAAGTTGAGTCGACCAGTTTCTCAATTTGAATTTCATTTTCCTCATCCCAACTCAGCTCTTTGCGAGCCAGTTGCAAAGAAACCAGGGTGTTGGGTTCCGAAGGGCTTGGTTGCATGAGTTGAAGGAAAATACCGCGCTGATTAAAGAAAGACATTAATAAATCCTTTTATTTGATTGCTGTTGAGAGTATTGCCTGTTGGGTTGAATATACGGGTGGGTATTGAATCCAACCACTGACTATATGTTTCCTTAGTTTTCTGATTATTAATGAACAAGTAAGCATCATGATGCCCCTTTGTCAGATGAGGGGCTGAGCGGTACTGGTCAACAGGCAGTGGGTCGGTTACTGTATGGATATACAGATCAAGGAGTCCGCCGATGGTAAGCTCTCTGCCTCCCCGCGGCCGCGGCACCGCAACCAACCCGCATAACCGCTTTGCCGCCAGCCATTCGGTGGTTGAGGATGACGGCTGGTATCAGGAAGTACCGCTCACCCAGGGCACCGAGGTGAGCATTGAAACGGCGAAAACCATCATTACCCGCAACACGTCACCGGACTTGCCCTTCGATCGATCAATCAATCCCTATCGCGGTTGCGAGCATGGCTGCATCTACTGCTACGCGCGGCCAAGCCATGCCTATTGGGACATGTCGCCCGGGCTGGATTTCGAGACAAAGCTGATCGCCAAGACCAACGCTGTGGATGTGTTGGAGCAACAACTGTCCAAACGCGGCTATCAATGTGCGCCGATCAACCTCGGCTCCAACACCGACCCCTATCAGCCGATCGAGCGTGAGTACAGGATCACCCGGCAAACCCTCGAAGTACTGCTGCGATATCGTCATCCCGTGACCATCGTCACCAAAGGCTCGCTGATCCTTCGCGATTTGGACCTGCTGACCGAACTTGCACAGCAAAACCTGGTGGCGGTGATGATCAGCCTGACCACCCTGGACGACGAACTCAAACGCATCCTTGAACCCCGCGCCGCAGCGCCCAAGGCCCGGTTGCGGGCGATCAGGGTCATGCGCGAGGCGGGCATTCCGGTGGGCGTCCTGTGTTCACCGATGATTCCGATGATCAACGACAGCGAACTCGAAAGCCTGCTCGCCGAGGCTCACAGCGCCGGAGCACAAAGCGCCGCCTACATGATGCTGCGTCTGCCGCTGGAAGTGGCGCCGCTGTTCGAAGAATGGCTGGGAGCCCACTATCCGCAACGGGCGGCGCATGTGCTGAGCCTGATTCGCCAGAGCCGTGGCGGTGAACTCTACGACAGCCGCTTTGGCGCTCGAATGCGCGGCGAAGGTCCCTTCGCCGACCTGCTGGCACAGCGTTTTGCCAAAGCCATCAAGCGCCTGGGGCTCAATCGCCGGGAAGGCTTTGACCTGGACTGCGATGCCTTTTGTCCGCCCGGTCGCCAAATGTCGTTGATTTGAGGACAATTGGCCTATGGTTGAGTACTGAGGATCGCGCTCGCGTCTTAGGCTGGTCACGTTTTTTGTGACCTGTAACACGCATTCTAGAGCGTTTTATTCAGTTTCAATTAAGATTCGGCCGCTACCTTGTTCATCGAGTGACTGATGGGTCGAGATGTTTGGCCTGGATGTTTTTTAACCAGCCACTGGCTTCACACCGGACCACACGGGATGACTCCCTGAGCCCGCTAATGAGGATGAATTGATGAGTGACAAGGATAAACAGCCGTTGGCTGCGTCGGCTTCAGCCCAACCCGAGGCCGAAACCGCCGATGCAGCGTTGCAGCATATCGTTGACGGCTTTTTGCATTTTCATCATGAGGTCTTTCCTCAACAGGAAGAGCTCTTCAAGAAACTCGCCACGGCCCAGCGGCCACGAGCGATGTTCATCGCCTGCGCCGATTCGCGCATCGTTCCCGAGTTGATTACCCAGAGCTCCCCCGGCGACTTGTTCGTGACCCGTAACGTCGGCAACGTCGTGCCGCCTTACGGGCAAATGAACGGTGGTGTTTCCACGGCCATCGAGTACGCCGTACTGGCTCTTGGGGTGCATCACATCATCATTTGCGGGCATTCCGACTGCGGCGCCATGCGCGCGGTGCTCAACCCGGACAGTCTGGAAAAAATGCCCACTGTCAAAGCCTGGCTGCGTCATGCCGAAGTGGCCAAAACCATGGTGCAAGAGAACTGCAACTGCTCTAGCGAAAGCGAAAGCATGCACATCCTCACTGAAGAGAATGTGATCGCCCAGTTGCAGCATCTGCGCACCCATCCGTCGGTGGCTTCGCGTATGGCCAACGGTCAGCTATTTATTCACGGCTGGGTCTACAACATCGAAACCAGCGAAATCAAAGCGTACGACGCCGATCAAGGCTGTTTCCTGCCGCTCAATGGCAGCCTGCCAATTCCCGTGGCGACGCCCAAAGCGCGCTTCTAAATCCTCCTAAATCGTTGTGTGGTTCAGCCGAGGCTGCCGTTCAGGCAGCCTGGCTTTGCCATGCCTGAAGAAAAATTTCGGGAGACTCACCATGCGTGCTGCTCGACTCAAAGCTGTTCTGCCACGGGAGCTGCTGGCTTCGGTGGTTGTGTTTCTGGTCGCCCTGCCTCTGTGCATGGGCATCGCGATTGCTTCGGGGCTGCCGCCGGCCAAAGGCCTGATCACCGGCATCATCGGTGGTCTGGTGGTCGGCTGGTTGGCCGGTTCGCCACTGCAAGTCAGCGGACCGGCGGCGGGCCTGGCCGTTCTGGTATTCGAATTGGTCCGCCAGCACGGCATCGCCATGCTCGGGCCGATACTGTTGTTGGCAGGTTTGCTGCAACTGGTGGCTGGCCGATTGAAGCTGGGCTGCTGGTTTCGAGTGACGGCACCCGCAGTGGTGTACGGCATGCTGGCCGGGATTGGCGTGCTGATCATCCTGTCTCAGGTGCATGTGATGCTGGATGCCGTGCCCAAACCTTCGGGTCTGGATAACCTGGCAGCCTTCCCGGCGGCGCTCTCTCTGGCGTTGCCCACGTTTGGCTGGCAAGCCGGGTTGCTCGGTTTGTCGACAATCGCCGTCATGTGGCTATGGGATAAATTCCGTCCGCAATCCCTGCGTTTCGTTCCTGGTGCGCTACTGGGCGTCGGTCTGGCCACGCTTGCCAGCCTGATGCTGGCGTTGCAGGTCAAACGGGTTGAGGTTCCGGCCAACCTGACGGAGGCCATCGACTGGCTCAAGCCAGCGGATCTGCTCAACCTGGCTGATCCGACCTTGCTGATCGCGGCGTTTGCCGTGGCTTTCATCGCGAGCGCCGAAACGTTGCTTTCAGCCGCCGCGGTTGATCGTATGCACAGTGGTCAGCGCTCGGACTTCGACCGGGAATTGTCGGCGCAAGGTATCGGCAACATGCTGTGTGGCTTGCTTGGAGCGTTGCCGATGACCGGCGTTATCGTACGCAGTTCGGCGAATGTTCAGGCTGGCGCAACCACGCGGTTTTCGACCATTTTCCACGGCTTGTGGTTGTTGGCGTTCGTACTGTTGCTATCCAGCGTGCTGCAAAGCATTCCGGTGGCGAGCCTGGCGGGCGTGCTGGTGTACACCGGTTTCAAGCTAGTGGATCTCAAGGTATTCCGTGGTTTGGGCCGGTATGGTCGGGCGCCGATGTTCACCTATGCGGCAACCGCGCTCGCCATCGTTTTCACGGACCTGCTGACTGGCGTATTGATTGGCTTTGGCCTGACGCTGGTGAAACTGGCGCTGAAAGCTTCGCGGTTGAAAATCAGCCTGATCGACCTGCCTCAGGAAGGGGAAATGGAGTTGCGCCTGGTGGGCGCGGCGACCTTCCTCAAAGTGCCGGCGTTGACCAAGGTGCTGGGTAGTATTCCACCAGGCGCGACGGTGCATGTGCCGCTTAATAACCTGAGCTACATCGATCATTCGTGTCTGGAGCTTCTGGAGGAGTGGGGGCGGGCGAATGCGTCCAAGGGTTCGAAGCTGTTGATTGAATCGCGGGGATTGAAGCGCAGACTCGAGGGGCGGGTGCGAACGAATACCGGCATAGGGGCGGCCGGGTAGATAACAGTGTGGGAGCGAGCAAGCCCGCTCCCACAGGGGGTGTTTACCGGTGGATCAAGCCGCCGGTTGATCCAGTTCCAGGCCTACGCCCAAACGGCGGGACATGCACGGCCAGCGTTTCCACGCGGCGCCGGTGTCCGGGCTGTTGAGCTTCTCGCGGTAGGCTTCCACGGACTCCAGTGCGAAGGTCTCGTCGTTGAGCATCTCGTCGATGGCGTGATGCACGACCTCGTCCAGTTGGTTGGCGAACGGCTCACCGATCAATTGGTGAGCAATCAGATTAGCGACAGTCATGTCCAAGGGGATCAGTGGCTGGCCAAGATGCTTGATGTACAGGTCGTTGACCTCTTCGACAAACCGGTGCGCCAGATAGGCTTCATCCAGCAGACTGTCGAGTCCGGCATGGCCGGCCATGATGACTGGCGGCTGGAGGAAGTACTGCTCGGCGATTTTCAGCACCGGTTTGATCTGTGACTCAATGCCCGCTTCCCTGGCGACTTCATTGGCTGCATCCAGCAGATCAGGCACTTCTTCGATGTAGGCGGCGACAAATCGCGTCAGTACGCCTTTGGTATCGGCCTCCGGCAATTGGATCGCCGGGTGCAGATGAGACAGTTTGCTTTCCAGTTGACGCGCCAGCAGACCGGTCTCGGCTTCGTGTTGTTTGGCTGTTTGGATCTGCTCGCGCAATGCGGCGGTGTTCATGAAAACTCCAGGAAACAAGGCAATGAAATAGGGAAGACATAACTTAGCTGGCTTACGAAAAATGCTAAGACGCATTTGTCATAATTATTTCATCCTTGAGACGGTCCCGTTATATCGGTTTGCCACCACTCGTCTGCATCCTTCTCCATTCGTGCCCTGCAACGCAAGTTAATGCTGTTTCAGATCATTTACGCCTTCGCATTGCGAGGTGAGAGTCGCTGTCTATACTCGGGGTGGAATGGAGTTAGCTGATGACGCCCGACTGCATATGCAGCAAGGCCCGGTGCTCAAGTTCGTAGTCTGATGCAGCCGCTCCCTTGCCGCAGGTGAAAGCCGGCGGGATAACAAGAACGATAAGGGGAACCCGCAATGATGCGACATCCACATGTCTGGATGGGCCTCCTGTTGTGGTCGATTTTCAGTCAGGCGCAAGCTGCCTGGACTGTGAATATGGCGCCTGGAGCGACTGAAATCAGTCACGCAGTATTCGACCTGCACATGATCATTTTCTGGATCTGTGTGGTGATCGGCATCATCGTATTTGGTGCCATGTTCTGGTCGATGATTCTCCACCGCCGCTCGACCGGGCAGGTGGCCGCCAAATTTCATGAAAGCACCACCGTCGAAATCCTCTGGACCATCGTGCCCTTCCTGATCCTGGTGGCCATGGCGGTTCCCGCTACCGCGACCCTGATCAAGATGTACGACGCCAGTGAGCCGGAGATCGACATCCAGATCACCGGTTACCAGTGGAAGTGGCACTACAAATACCTGGGCCAGGACGTCGAGTTCTTCAGCAACCTGACCACCCCCCAGGATCAGATCCACAACAAGGAAGCCAAGGGCGAGCACTATCTGCTCGAAGTCGACAAGCCATTGGTGCTGCCGGTCGGTGCCAAAGTGCGCTTCCTTGTGACCTCCGCCGACGTGATCCACTCCTGGTGGGTGCCGGCTTTCGCGGTCAAGCGCGATGCGATTCCCGGGTTCGTCAATGAAGCCTGGACCCGTATCGACAAGCCCGGCATTTACCGTGGCCAGTGCGCCGAGTTGTGCGGCAAGGATCATGGCTTCATGCCGACCGTGGTCGAGGTCAAGGAAAAGGCCGATTACGAGAAATGGCTGGCCGATCGCAAGGCCGAGGCCGCGCAACTCAAAGAGCTGACCAGTAAGGAATGGACGCTCGAGGAGCTCAAGGAGCGCGGCGACAAGGTCTATCACACCACCTGCGTGGCCTGTCACCAGGCCGAAGGCCAGGGGCTGCCGCCGATGTTCCCGGCACTCAAGGGCTCGAAAATCGCCACCGGACCGAAAGATGCTCACCTGAGCATTGTCTTCCACGGCAAGCCTGGTACTTCCATGGCCGCATTCGGCAAGCAACTCTCGGAGGTCGATATCGCCGCGGTCGTGACCTATGAACGTAACGCCTGGGGCAACAACAAGGGCGACATGGTCACGCCTAAAGAAGTGCTGGAGCTGAAACAGGCGGAAAGCAAATGACCCGGTCTATTGCGTACACCAGCAACCGGTCGGGGCAATGCGCTCCGGCCCGCCCAGCCTCTCTGTTTGCAGGAGACATGAAATGACGGCTGTCATCGATGACCCTGTCCATACCCATACCGAGCACGCCCATGGCCCTGCCAAAGGCCTGATGCGCTGGGTGCTGACCACCAACCACAAGGATATCGGCACGCTGTACCTGTGGTTTGCGTTTTCCATGTTTCTCTTGGGCGGTTCATTCGCGATGGTGATTCGCGCCGAGCTGTTCCAGCCGGGGCTGCAGATCGTCCAGCCGGAATTTTTCAATCAGATGACCACCATGCACGGTCTGGTGATGGTCTTCGGTGCGGTGATGCCGGCCTTCGTCGGCCTCGCCAACTGGATGATCCCGCTGATGATCGGCGCGCCGGACATGGCCCTGCCGCGCATGAACAACTTCAGCTTCTGGCTCTTGCCGGCGGCGTTCCTGATGCTGGTGTCGACCCTGTTCACTGCCGGTGGCGGGCCGAACTTCGGCTGGACGTTCTATGCGCCGCTGTCGACGACCTACGCGCCGGAAAGCGTGACCTTCTTCATTTTCGCCATCCACTTGATGGGGATCAGTTCGATCATGGGCGCGATCAACGTGATCGCCACCATCCTCAACCTGCGCGCCCCCGGCATGACGCTGATGAAAATGCCGTTGTTCGTCTGGACCTGGCTGATCACCGCGTTCCTGCTGATTGCGGTGATGCCGGTACTGGCCGGTTGCGTGACGATGATGCTGATGGACATCCACTTCGGCACCAGTTTCTTCAGTGCCGCCGGTGGCGGAGACCCGGTGCTGTTCCAGCATGTGTTCTGGTTCTTCGGTCACCCCGAGGTGTACATCATGATCCTGCCGGCCTTCGGCGCCGTCAGCTCGATCATTCCGGCCTTTTCGCGCAAGCCACTGTTCGGCTACACCTCGATGGTCTATGCCACCGCGAGTATCGCGTTCCTGTCGTTCATCGTCTGGGCGCACCACATGTTCGTGGTCGGCATTCCGCTGGTGGGCGAGTTGTTCTTCATGTACGCCACGTTGCTGATTGCGGTGCCGACGGGCGTGAAGGTATTCAACTGGGCCAGCACCATGTGGCAGGGCTCGCTGACGTTCGAGACGCCGATGCTGTTTGCCGTGGCGTTCGTGATCCTGTTCTCCATCGGCGGTTTCTCCGGGCTGATGCTGGCTATCGCCCCGGCGGACTTCCAGTACCAGGACACCTACTTCGTGGTCGCGCACTTCCATTACGTGCTGGTGCCGGGGGCGATCTTCGGGATCTTCGCCTCGGCCTACTACTGGCTGCCGAAATGGACCGGCCACATGTACGACGAAACCCTCGGCAAGCTGCATTTCTGGCTGTCGTTCATCGGCATGAATCTGGCCTTCTTCCCGATGCACTTTGTGGGGCTGGCGGGCATGCCACGACGGATTCCGGACTACAACCTGCAGTTCGCCGACTTCAACATGGTGTCGTCGATTGGCGCATTCATGTTCGGCGCCACGCAGATCTTCTTCCTGTTCATCGTGATCAAGACCATTCGCGGCGGCGCGCCGGCACCGGCCAAGCCGTGGGATGGGGCCGAAGGTCTGGAGTGGAGCATCCCGTCGCCGGCGCCGTATCACACATTCACCACGCCGCCGGAAGTGAAATGAACGCCTGGCCCTTTGTAGGAGCAAGCTCGCTCGCGATGGTCGTCAACGATGACGCTGGAAGCCTTACGCACCACGGCGCTCTCAAGTTTTTCGCGAGCAAGCTCGCTCCTACAGGGGGGGGTGGAAATCATGGCTGACTCGATTTCGATGAAGAAACTGGTCACGCGCCTGCTGACCGTGGTGGTGGCAATGTTTGTGTTCGGCTTTGCCCTGGTGCCGATCTACGACGTGATGTGCAAGGCCTTCGGCATTAACGGCAAGACCGGCGGGCAGTACGAGGGTGAGCAAACGGTCGACACCTCGCGGCAGGTGCGCGTGCAGTTTCTGTCGACCAACACCGCCGACATGCCGTGGGACTTTTACCCCAAACATGACGAATTGACCGCGAACCCGGGGGCGGTGAACGAGATGATCTTCATCGCCCACAACCCCACCGATAAACCGATGAGCGCCCAAGCCGTGCCGAGCATCGCGCCCAGCAATGCGGCGGCGTACTTCCACAAGACCGAATGTTTCTGCTTTACCCAGCAAGTGCTGCAGCCCGGTCAGCGGATCGAGATGCCGGTACGTTTCATCGTTGACCGTGATATGCCCAAGGATGTGAAGCACCTGACGCTGTCCTACACGCTGTTCGATATCACCGCCCGACATCCACCGGTAGCTGTAAACACTGGCGGCTGAGCGTGCCCGATAAGGAGAACAATAAATGGCAACTCATGAACATTATTACGTCCCGGCCCAGAGCAAATGGCCGATCATCGCCACGGTCGGGATGTTCGTCACGGTGTTTGGCCTGGCCACCTGGTTCAATGATCTGAAAGCAGCGCGTCCGGAATCCCACGGGCCGCTGATCTTTTTTGTCGGTGGCCTGTTGCTGGCCTACATGCTGTTTGGCTGGTTCGGCACGGTGATCAAGGAAAGTCGCGGCGGCTTGTACAGCGCACAGATGGATCGCTCATTCCGCTGGGGCATGAGCTGGTTCATCTTCTCGGAGGTGATGTTCTTCATCGCCTTTTTTGGCGCGCTGTTTTATGTGCGTCAAATCTCCGGACCGGCGCTCGGTGGTGAGGGTGCAAAAGGCATGGCGCACATGCTGTGGCCGAACTTCCAGTTCACCTGGCCGTTGCTGAGCAACCCCGACTCGAAACTGTTTCCGCCGCCCAAGGAAGTCATTAGCCCCTGGGGCCTGCCGCTGCTCAATACCGTGTTGCTGGTCAGTTCCAGCGTGACCGTGACCATCGCCCACCATGCCTTGAAAAAGGGGCATCGCGGCGCACTGAAACTCTGGCTGGCGCTCACTGTATTGCTCGGCAGTGCGTTCCTCATCTTCCAGGCCGAAGAGTACATGCACGCCTACCGCGAACTGGGCCTGACCCTGGGCTCGGGCATCTACGGCGCGACCTTCTTCATGCTCACCGGGTTCCACGGCGCCCACGTCACCATCGGCACCATCATCCTGTTCGTGATGCTGGTGCGGATCATGCGCGGGCATTTCGACAACGAGCACCAGTTCGGTTTCGAAGCGGCGACTTGGTATTGGCACTTCGTGGATGTGGTGTGGATCGGGCTGTTTGTTTTCGTCTATGTGCTTTAAAGCAGCTCGTAGGAGCGTGTTACCAAGGGGCATTGGAAACCAACTGGCCGCTGAAAAAGCCCCAGGCAATCAAGCCAAGGGTAAGGGCGGCCAGGGTCACACGAACACTCAAGGCAATGACGAGGCGGTTTGAGCGGCTGTCGTCCTTGACCAGAAAAAACAGGCCGCTGAACAGGCTGACAACCGTGGCAATCAGCATCAGGACGATGGCTGCTTTGAGCATGGTGAGACTCCGGGGGGACAAGCGATGTATTTGAGTATAGCTATCGCGATGACCGATTTTCTGGCAATGCCATGAAGTGCTTTCGGCCAGGTATCGTGCCAACGCTGGTGGTGGCGTTGTTGCTGCCGCTACTGGTGTCCCTGGGGCTCTGGCAGTTGAGCCGGGGCGCGGATAAAAGCGTGCTGCTGCAAAGCTACACCGAGCGGCGGGCCGCCGAGCCGATGACCAGCACCGAACTGCAACACACGACAGACCCGGCCTTCCGTCGGGTTCACCTGTACGGCCAGTTCGATGCCGAACACAGCCTGCTGCTGGATAACAGTCAACGCAACGGCAGGGTTGGCGTCGAGCTGTTGCAACCCTTTCACGATCAGGCGACCGGGCTTTGGCTGCTGGTCAATCGCGGCTGGTTGCCTTGGCCGGAGCGCCGCACACCACCGCAATTCAAGACACCCACCGAGGCGGTAAGCCTCGACGCGTGGGTCTACGTCTCCCCTGGGGCGACGTTCCAATTGCACGCAGACCCCACAACATTGACATGGCCGAAACTGATTACGGCCGTTGAGCCAAACAAGTTCTGGACAGCACTGAATCGCGAAGGCTTTGCCTACGAACTGCGCGCCGAAACCGGCCCCGCCACCTATCAGGCCGATTGGCCCGTAGTCGCCATGGGCCCGGAAAAACACATTGCTTATGCCGTGCAGTGGTTCGCCATGGCGATCGTCCTGTTCGGTCTTTATCTCTATCTCGGCTGGCACAACGCAAAGGAGAAACACCATGGGAGCGGCCATGAATCCACCCAGCATGTCTGAGGCGAAACCGTTGGTGAACCGGCGCAAGGGCCGTATGCAATTGCTGCTGATCCTGCTCGGGGTTATCGGTCCGATGATCCTTGCCACCGGCATGTACAAGCTGAATTTCTGGGTGCCCGAGGGCCGCAGTTATCACGGCGAACTGATCGGCAACGGTCAGACCCGCGTGGACATCGGCGTGCAGGCCCAGGAAGAGCGTTGGCAGATACTGGTGACCGCGCCCAGGGATTGCGCGGTGGACTGCCAGCAACTGGTGTATCTGGCGCGGCAAATCCAGATCGGCCTGGGCCGCGATGCGTCCCGCGCCATCCATGCATTGGCCACCGCGCAGACGCTGAACAGCGATTACGAGACTAAACTTCAACGCGAGTACCCGCAGTTGCAACGTTATTCACTGGACTTGCCTGCCTACACAAAAGGCGCTCAGAGCAATGACGTGCCGCACCTGTGGATCATCGACCCCCACGGCAATCTGGTTCTGCGCTACGACCCGTCGGTGAAGGGCAAGGACTTGCTCAACGATCTGCGCCACCTGCTGAAACTGTCGAACATCGGATAAGGGCATCGTCATGGTCAAGCCTGGATTTCGCCTCGCGTTGTTTGCCACCTTGCTGGCACTGATTGTGGTGTTGCTCGGCGCCTACACGCGCCTGACCCACGCCGGCCTCGGCTGCCCGGACTGGCCCGGCTGCTATGGCTTCATCAGCGTGCCGAAAAGCGAAGCCCAACTGGCCCATGCCGAATTGCATTTCCCGGACGCTCCGGTAGAGGCCCATAAGGGCTGGAACGAGATGATCCACCGCTACTCCGCCGGCACGCTGGGGCTGTTAATCGCGGTGTTGGCGGGTCGTGCGTGGGTGCATCGCCGCCATCCCGGACAGCCGGTGAAGCTGCCGTTGTTCCTGTTGGCGGTGGTTGTTGGCCAGGCCGCGTTCGGCATGTGGACGGTAACGCTCAAGCTCTGGCCGCAGGTGGTCACCGGGCATTTGCTGGGCGGCTTCGCGACCTTGAGCCTGTTGTTTCTGCTGACCTTGCGCCTGTCCGGCGTACTGCCGGCGCTGACCGTGCCACGACGTTTGCAGCACTGGGCGACGGCAGGGTTGTTGCTGGTGATCGGGCAAATCGCCCTCGGGGGCTGGGTCAGTTCCAATTACGCCGCCGTGGCCTGCATCGACTTTCCGACCTGCCACGGCCAGTGGTTGCCAGCGGCGGACTTCGCCAACGGCTTTCACCTGACCCAGCACATCGGCCCGAACTACCTCGGCGGGCAACTGGACAGCGATGCCCGGACGGCCATTCACCTGACTCATCGCATCGGCGCGTTACTGGTCACCCTGGTATTGCTCGGTCTGGCCTGGCAACTGAAGGCGGTTGGCATGACGCGCCTGGCAGGCCTGGTGCTGATCGCACTCGGCGCACAAATCACCCTGGGCATCAGCAACGTGTTGTTCCATCTGCCGCTGCCGGTGGCCGTCGCGCATAACGCGGGCGGCGCGGCGCTGTTGCTGACCATGGTGCTGGTCAATTACCACGCCCGAACCAGTCTGGTCCGGGTCAAGCAAGCGCGCTGGCACTTCAGCCCGCGTAAACACTCAGCCGGGCCCATAACAATAAAAGGAGAAATGCCATGGCGATTCTGATCGGCGAACGTCCCAGTCAGGCGATCTGGCGTGACTACCTGGAACTGACCAAGCCCAAAGTCGTGGTGCTGATGCTCATCACTTCGCTGGTGGGGATGTTCCTCGCAACCCGCGCCGGGGTGCCGTGGACGGTGCTGATTTTCGGCAACCTGGGCATCGCCCTGTGTGCCGGTGGCGCGGCGGCGGTCAACCATGTGGTGGACCGGCGCATCGACGCGGTGATGGCGCGCACCCACAAACGGCCGCTCGCCGAAGGCCGGGTTTCGCCGACCGCCGCGCTGACGTTCGCGCTGGTATTGGCGGTCCTCGGACAAGCCATGCTGCTGGCGTTCACCAACCCGCTGACCGCGTGGCTGACCCTCGCCTCGTTGCTCGGCTACGCGGTGGTCTACACCGGATTCCTCAAGCGCGCGACCCCGCAGAACATCGTTATCGGTGGTCTGGCCGGTGCCGCGCCGCCATTGCTCGGCTGGACCGCCGCCACCGGTCACGTCAGTGCCGAACCGCTGCTGCTGGTGCTGATCATCTTCGCCTGGACCCCACCGCACTTCTGGGCGCTGGCGATCCATCGCAAGGAGGAATACGCCAAAGCCGACATCCCGATGTTGCCGGTCACCCATGGCGAGCACTACACCAAGATTCACATCCTGCTTTATACCTTCGCATTGCTTGCCGTCAGCCTGATGCCTTATGTGATACACATGAGCGGCACGCTCTACCTGGTCTGCGCGCTCGGGCTGGGCGCACGGTTTCTGCAATGGGCCGTGGTGCTGTACCGTGGCACTAGGCCGCACGCGGCGATCAACACGTTCAAGTACTCTATTTACTACTTGTTCCTGCTGTTTATCGCCCTGCTCGTAGACCACTACCTATTGTTGAACCTATGACTCGAACCCAGAAAACCGTCTTCATACTTGTCGCCCTGGTCGCATTGATCCTGGGCCTGACCGTCAACAAGGTGCTGTCCGGGAAAAACCAGGGCGATCCGACGGCGCTGATCGACGCCGGCATCATCTTGCTGCCGCAGAGCCGTAATCTGCCGGACGTGATGATGACCAATCAGGACGGCCAGCCGGTCGCGATCAATGAATTGAAAGGCAAGTGGAGTCTGCTGTTCTTCGGCTACACCTTCTGCCCGGACATCTGCCCGACCACCCTCGCCCAGTTGCGGCAGATCAAGAGCGAATTGCCACCCGAGGCTGTGGATAAATTGCAGATTGTGCTGGTCAGCGTCGACCCGAACCGCGATACGCCCAAGCAGCTCAAGCAGTACCTGGGCTACTTCGACCCACAGTTCATCGGCCTGACCCCGGCGTCGACCGATGAACTGCAAACGATCGCCAACGCGGTGAGCATTCCGTTCATTCCGGCGGACACGAGCAAGCCGAACTACACCGTTGATCACAGCGGCAACCTCGCGGTGATCGGGCCGGACGGCACCCAGCGCGGCTTCATCCGCGCGCCGCTGAACAATGCGAAGCTGGTGGCGCAGTTGCCGGTGATGCTCAAGCGCAACTGAAAACACCACCAAACCCTGTGGGAGCGAGCTTGCTCGCGATGGCGGTGTATCAGTCAGCTTGGATGTTGAATGTAATGGCCCCATCGCGAGCAAGCTCGCTCCCACAGGGGCCGTATTTTCAGGCACAAAAAAGGGGATGCACTTGGCATCCCCTTTTTCGTTTACGTCAGCTGATCAGAACGCCGGCACCACCGCGCCTTTGTACTTCTCGAGGATGAAGGCTTTCACTTCCGGGCTGTGCAGCGCGGTAACCAGCTTCTTCATCGCATCGCTGTCCTTGTCGTCCGGGCGAGCCACCAGAATGTTCACGTAAGGCGAGTCGCTGCCTTCGATCACCAGCGCATCCTTGGCCGGATCGAGCTTGGCTTCCAGCGCGTAGTTGGTGTTGATCAGCGCCAGGTCGACCTGAGTCAGCACGCGCGGGATGGTCGCGGCTTCCAGTTCGCGGATTTTCAGATCCTTGGTGTTCTCGGTGATGTCCTTGACGGTCGACAGGATGTTGTTCGAATCCTTCAACTTGATCAGGCCGGCCTTGGCCATCAGCAACAGCGCACGGCCGCCGTTGGTAGCGTCGTTCGGGATGACCACGTTGGCGCCGCCAGGCAGTTCAGCGAGGGTCTTGTACTTGCTGGAGTAAGCGCCCAGGGGCTCCAGATGCACGCCAGCCACAGAAACCAGATGGGTGCCCTTGGCCTTGTTGAACTCATCCAGGTACGGCTGGTGCTGGAAGAAGTTGGCGTCCAGGCGTTTTTCCGCGACCTGCACGTTTGGCTGGATGTAGTCGGTAAATACCTTGACCTTCAGGTCCACGCCTTCTTTGGCCAGGGCCGGCTTCACGAATTCGAGGATCTCGGCGTGCGGAACCGGAGTGGCCGCGACGGTCAGGGTTTCAGCGTGGGCAGAGAATGCCGCAACGGCCGCGAAGGCCACGAGTAGTTTTTTCATTCAGCTAACTCCATGTGAGGCGCCCGTTTGGCGCCTGCCAGCGAATGGCCGGCTCATGTCTTACTTACGGGAAAAGTGGACGACCAATTTGTCGCCAACGGTTTGCAGTACCTGGACCAGTACCAGCAGCAACACCACTGTCACCACCATCACATCGGTCTGGAAACGCTGGTAACCGAAACGGATCGCCAAGTCACCCAGACCACCAGCGCCAACGACACCGGCCATCGCCGTGTAGGACACCAGTGTAATGGCGGTCACCGTAATCGCCGCGAAGATGCCCGGACGAGCCTCAGGCAGCAAGGCATTGGTGATGATCTGTCGTGTAGTCGCGCCCATGGCCTGGGTCGCTTCGATGATGCCGCGATCCACTTCACGCAGGGCGGTTTCCACCAGTCGCGCGAAAAACGGCGTGGCACCCACTACCAGCGGCGGAATTGCACCGGCGACACCAAGGGAGGTACCGGTGATCAACACGGTGAACGGAATCATCACGATCAGCAGGATGATGAACGGCAGCGAGCGCAGGATGTTCACCACCAGTGACAACATCGCGTAGATGCCTTTGGCTTCCAGCAACTGGCGCGGGCTGCACAGGAACAGCAGCACACCCAGCGGCAGGCCAAGCAGTACGGTGAACAACAGCGAACCACCCAGCATCAGCAAGGTGTCACCGGTGGCCAGCCAGATTTCGAACCAGTCGATATTGGCGAAGAAACTTGTCAGGGCTTCCATTAGCGCAGCACCTCCATGTGGACGTCGGCTGCGGTGAAGCGGGCGAAGGCTGCTTCCATGTCACCGCCGGTCACGGCCAGGGTCAGTTGCCCGTAGGGGACGTCTTTGATGCGGTCGATGCGACCGGCCAGGATGCTGTAGTCCACACCGGTTTCCCGGGCGACGGTGCCCAGCAACGGCGCGTAGGTCGCGTCGCCCTGAAAGGTCAGTCGCACGATGCGGCCTGGCACGTGAGCGAAGTCGTCACGCTGTTCGCTTTCGTCGATCTGCTCGTCTTCCTGCACGAAGCGCTTGGTGGTCGGGTGCTTCGGATGCAGGAACACTTCGGCCACCGAGCCTTGCTCGACGATCACGCCAGCGTCCATCACGGCTACCTGGTCGCAGACTCGGCGGATCACGTCCATCTCGTGGGTGATCAACACGATGGTCAGTTTCAGCTCGCGATTGATCTCGGCCAGCAATTGCAGGACCGATGCGGTGGTTTGCGGGTCGAGGGCGCTGGTGGCTTCGTCGCACAGCAGGATTTTTGGCTTGGTCGCCAGCGCACGGGCAATGCCGACACGCTGCTTCTGCCCGCCGGACAATTGCGCCGGGTACTTTTTCGCGTGGTCGGACAAGCCGACCCGCGCCAGCAACTCGGCCACGCGCGAATCGATCTCGCTGCGCGACAATTCGCCGGCCAGGGTCAGAGGCAGCGCGACGTTGTCGGCGACAGTCTTGGAGGCCAGCAGGTTGAAGTGCTGGAAAATCATCCCGACCTGCTGACGGAAGCGGCGCAGGCCGTTGGCGTCGAGTGCAGTGACTTCTTCACCGTCGACGGTGATTTTGCCGCCACTGGCGTTTTCCAGGCGATTGATCAGACGCAGCAGGGTACTTTTTCCTGCGCCGGAATGACCGATCAAGCCGTAAACCTGCCCGTTCTCAATCGTCAGACTGGTCGGATGCAGGGCGGGGATTTCCTTACCGGCGACGCGGTAGGTTTTATGGACGTTTTGAAACTCGATCACGTAGCGAACCTTGTGGGGCGCGTTAGAAAAGGATCAGCGGTTAGCCGGGCGCGCATTTTAGCCTGTCCGTATAGAGGTTCTTAGCATTTATTTCGTATTTATCCTGTCATTTGGCAATAACGCGATCAAAGGTCAGAAAAAAGGAACGGCTGAAGAAACTCACCCAAGGCCGAAGGCAACTTCGACATGGTGGGCAGCATCGGGTTTGGGACAGAGAGGCGAAGGCCAAGGCAATTCCGGCCTGAAGATCTGTGGAGCCAGGGAGACCGCCATCGCGAGCAAGCTCGCTCGTACAGTAGAGAAGTGTTGGTCACAAAATGTGTGGGCAACCCGAAACCCTGTGGGAGCGAGCGTGCTCGCGATGCTTTTAAGATTTACGAGGCGTAAGAACCATCTGCGCAGGGACACTGCGCAAAATCTGCCGCTCCAGCTTCAGATCAAACTCAGGATCGAGTTTCTTCACCCGTTTGGTCAGCAAGTTGGCCAGCCAAGGGTAATCATTAGTGCGTGGAGCCTGAATGCTCACGTCGCACTGAAAATTCACCACATCGGCGGCAATGGCATCCAGTTGGCGACGCAGTTTGCCCATATCGTTGATATTGAGCACGACCGTGGTGCTTTCAGCCGTCAGGTCGATAACCTTGGCTTTTGGCTTGGCTTCGGCAGCCTTGAGGGCGGCTTCGGCTCTTTCCAGTTCGGCCTTGCGCGCCTGGGCAATCGAGCCGTTGACTCCGCCGGTCAGTGCCGGAGCCTTGGGCATCAACGCGCGGGCACGGCTCAGGGCAGTTGCTGCGGCATCCACGTCACCCTTTTGCAGCACGATCTGGCTGCGACGCAGATAGGCTTCGGCCAGCTGCCGCTGGTATTGCTCAAGGGAAGCATCGTTAGGCGATTCGGCCTGCAAGGCTGCCAATTGGTCTTCGGCGATGGCCAGTTCATCGCTCGCGATGTTTTGTTCCAGCTGTACGATGGCCGCGGCCCGCGCATCGGCGGCCTCGGTGGCCGCCGGTGGCGTGCTTTGGCAGGCGCCCAGCAGCAAAGAAAATGCGACAAGGAGCAGATAACGGGAGGCGAACGACTTCATTCCTGCGACTCTCTATTTGCGCAAAAAACGAGCAAGTCTACACCCCTCGACGGGGCAGAACAAAACTCAGCAGAAATAGCGCGGCGGCCGTCACCACAATCGACGGGCCGGCCGGGGTGTCCTTGAACCAGGACAGCGCCAGCCCGCCACACACGGCGAGTATGCCCAGCAGGCTCGCGCCCAGTGCCATCTGTTCCGGCGAGCGAGCGTGACGTTGTGCCGCAGCCGCCGGGATGATCAGCAACGAAGTAATCAGCAATACGCCGACGATTTTCATCGCCACGGCAATTACCACGGCGATCAACAGCATTAACGCCAGGCGCAATCCCGCTACGGGCAAACCTTCGACCCTGGCCAGTTCTTCATGCACCGTGATCGCCAGCAATGGTCGCCACAACGTAACCAGCAAGACCAGTACCGCCGTGCTGCCGCCAAGAATCCAGGCCAGATCGGTCGGGCTGATCGCCAGCAGGTCACCGAACAGATACGCCATCAGGTCGATCCGCACTTCGTGCATGAAGCTTAGTACCACCAGGCCCAGAGAGAGCGTGCTGGGTGCGAGAATTCCCAAAAGTGTGTCGGATGCGAGCGGCTGGCGTTGTTGTAACGTCACCAGCATCACCGCCAACAGCAAGCAGCCAACAGTGACGGCAACGGTCGGGGTGACATCCAGCAGAAAACCCAGGGCCACGCCGAGCAATGCCGCATGGGACAGGGTGTCGCCGAAGTAGGCCATGCGCCGCCAGACCACGAAAGACCCCAGCGGGCCTGCGACGACGGCCAGGGCCAGGCCTGCAAGCAGGGCGTAGAGCAGAAAATCAGCCATGCTTGCAGCTATCTCCGTGAACATGGGGTTGGCCCGACGCGGGCGCCTTGACCACCGAGCCATGCAAGTCGTGGGCGTGGTCGTGATGGTGGTGATAAATCGCCAGGCTTTGTGCGTTCTTTCCGAACAGTTCGACGAAAGCCGGATCGCCGCTGACCTGCTCGGGATGGCCGGAACAGCATACGTGACGATTGAGGCAAACCACCTGGTCCGTGGTGCTCATCACCAGATGCAAATCGTGGGAGACCATCAGCACACCGCAACCATGACGGTCACGCAGGCGGGTGATCAGGCTGTACAGCTCGGCCTGGCCGGCCACGTCGACACCCTGTACCGGTTCGTCGAGTACCAGTAGTTCCGGTTCGCGCAGCAAGGCACGGGCCAGCAACACACGTTGCATTTCGCCACCGGAAACGCTTTGCACCGGGCTGTCGATCACCTGTTCGGCGCCGACTTCCTTGAGTGCAGCCAAGGCCATCGCACGGTCAACCCCCGGTACCAGGCGCAGGAAACGCAGGACCGACAGTGGGAGGGTTGGATCGACATGGAGTTTTTGCGGCATGTAACCAACCCGCAGTTTCGGCTTGCGCCAGACGCTGCCGCTGTCTGGTTTCAACAGGCCGAGCACGGCACGCACCAAGGTGGTTTTGCCTGCGCCGTTGGGGCCGATCAGGGTAACGATCTGCCCCGGCTCGACGCTCAGTTCGATGTTATCCAGCACCGGTTGCCCGGCGAACGTGACGGCAACCTGCTCAAGACGGATTAGCGCGTTGCTCATCAAGCCTCCTGGCAACCGGAGCAGAGACCGACCACTTCAACGGTCTGGCCTTCGACGACAAACCCGACATCCCTGGCGCTGGCAATGATCGCGTCGCTGATGGATTTTTGCTCAAGTTCGATCGCGGCGTGGCACTCACGGCAGATCAGGAACTGCCCCTGGTGAGCATGTTCCGGGTGGTTGCAGCCGATGAAGGCGTTTAGCGAGGAAATCCGATGGACCAGGCCGTTTTCCAGCAGGAAATCCAGCGCGCGGTACACCGTCGGCGGTGCGGCGCGGCGACCGTCCTGCTCGCTGAGGACCGCGAGAATGTCATAGGCACCTAAAGGCTTGTGGCTTTGCCACACCAGCTCCAGCACTCGCCGGCGCAACGCGGTCAGGCGCAGCCCTTGACGTGCGCACAGGGCATCGGCCTCGGACAAAGCGCTGTGAACGCAATGCGAGTGGTCGTGGGGGCGGCTGGCGATCGGTGTTTTTAGCATGAGCGGCGACGAGGTTTGTGAGAGACGTTATTATGTTACCCGTTCTCGCCTCTTCGAGTGGTCATCGTGTCCCGACTTTTTTCTGTTTTTGTCGCATTTATCGCAAGTTTTCTGCTGATCGGTTCGGCGCAGGCCGAGGTCAAGGTCCTTACCAGCATCAAGCCTCTGCAACTGATCGCAGCGGCGGTGCAGGACGGCGTGGCGATCCCCGAGGTTTTGTTGCCACCGGGTGCCTCACCGCATAACTATGCGTTGCGCCCTTCCGACGTACGCAAAGTGCAGTCGGTAGACCTGCTGTACTGGATCGGTCCGGACATGGAAGGTTTCCTGCCACGGGTGCTCAATGGTCGTACGTTGCCCAACGTCGCCGTGCAGGATTTGCCGGGCATGAAACTGCGTCGCTTTGCCGAAGATAGCCACTCCCACGCCGAAGAAGCCGACGAACACGACCACGATCACCGTCCGGGCAGCCTCGATGCGCACCTGTGGCTGGCGCCAGTCAACGCCCGTGTCATCGCCACGAAAATGGCGGCTGATCTGAGTGCCGCCGATCCTGACAATGCCGCACGTTATCAGAGCAATCTGAAAGCCTTCGACGGGCGTCTCGATGCTCTGGATGCGCGCCTGAAGAAACGCTTGGGCGACGTTCAGGGTAAGCCCTACTTCGTTTTCCACGAAGCCTTCGACTACTTCGAAGACACTTACGGCCTCAAGCACGTGGGTGTGTTCAGCGTCGCGGCCGAAGTGCAACCCGGTGCCCAGCATGTCGCGGCGATGCGTGCGCGATTGCAGGAAGTCGGCAAGACCTGCGTGTTCAGCGAACCGCCGCTGCGGCCCCGTCTGGCGGAAACCCTGGTGGCGGGTTTGCCGGTGAAACTGGCTGAACTTGATGCGCTGGGCGGGTACACGCCAGCGACTGCCCAGGGCTATGAGCAGGTGTTGGAGAAATTGGGGAATGATCTGGCGGGGTGCCTGGAGTCGTTGTAACCGACACCAGACTTTGTGGGAGCGAGCTTGCTCGCGAAGGCGGCATTACATCAACATCAATGTTGACTGACCCGCCGCTATCGCGAGCAAGCTCGCTCCCACAGGTCAAAGCCTTTAAAGGGCGAAAGGCAGCGGCGTATTAACCGTCTGCCGCTGCGCCAGGCGCAACTGGAACTCCATCGGATCGTGAATCAACACATCCTGTCCGGCAAACGACTCCGCCGCGATCAGACGTGACAACCAGAACCGTACGCAAGCTACCCGCAGCATGGTCGGCCATAACTCGGCTTCGGCGGCGGTGAACGGTCGCAAGGCCGCGTAAGCGCCCAGCAAGGCCCGCGCTCGTGGTCCATCGATTACGCCATCGTCGTCCGAGCACCAGTCGTTCAAGGCAATCGCCACGTCGTAGAGCATCGGCCCGGAGCAGGCGTTGTAGAAGTCGATCAGCCCGGTCAGGTGCGTGCCTTCGAACATCGCGTTGTCGCGGAACAGGTCGGCGTGAATGTTCGCCCGTGGCAGTGCCAGGATTTTTTCTTTCTGCCGAGTGATTTCTTCCAGCGCCCGTTGCAGCAGGTCTTTCTGTTCGGCACTGAGGTGCGACAGGAATTGCGTGCCCTCCTCCAGCATCCAGTCCAGGCCGCGATCGGTTTTGCGCTTGATCATATTGGCCTGGGTTGCCAGGTGCAGATGGCCGAGCAATTCACCCACCTGCGCGCAATGTTGCGCGTTGGCTTGCTTGATGTGCTTGCCGGCCAGGCGCGGTTGCAGCAACGCAGGTTTGCCCGCCAGTTCGCGCAAGGCCACGCCGTCTGTGGTGCGCAAGGCGTAAGGCACCGGCAGGTCGGCGCCGTGCAATACGTCGAGCAGTTCGATGAAGAATGGCATTTCCTGAACCGGGCCGCGCTCGATCAGGGTCAGGACAAATTCGCCCTGCTCCAGGCTGATAAAGAAATTGGTGTTTTCGCTACCGGCGGCAATCCCCTGGAAATCAAGCAGGCGGCCGAGGCCATAAGGGGCGAGAAAAGCTTCCAGCTCGGGCCGAGCCAGGGGGGTGAACACAGACATGTTTAAGCTGCCAGTACGGGCGCCGCTGTTGAGCCAGCGCCGATTGAAATTAAGAAACTACTTCCACTCGAAAATCTTCCACGACGGAATCAGCATATCGGGCTGATCCGAGCGGATAAAGTTACCGTCCGATCCATCTGCCCGCACCAGAAAGTACGGTTTTCCGCCCTTTGGTGTTACCTGAATGGCATACAGGAAGCCATTCTGGCGGTACTCCTTGATCGTATTGTCGCCTTCCGTGCGAATGGTCACATCCGGTTCCGGCGATGGCGCATCGTCCGCCGCCATGACGGCCATTGGTGTGATTGCAAACAAGCCAGCCAGCAACAGGCGATTTAGTGTGCGCATGATAACCTTGTCCCTTTGTCGTCAACGGTCCCGCTATTCTAGCGCCGGACCCGCCGAAAAGGTTGATCCTGCTCATGAGCCAAGCCCCCCTCGTCCTGGTGGACGGTTCTTCTTACCTGTACCGCGCCTTTCACGCGCTGCCACCGCTGACCACGTCCAAAGGCCTGCCGACCGGTGCGGTCAAGGGCGTGCTGAACATGCTCAAGAGCCTGCGCAAGCAATATCCGGACAGTCCGTTCGCCGTGGTGTTCGACGCCAAGGGTGGGACTTTTCGCGATGAGATGTTTGCCGAATACAAGGCCAACCGTCCGAGCATGCCCGACGATATGCGCGTGCAGATCGAGCCGCTGCACCAGAGCGTGATCGCCCTGGGCTTCCCGCTGCTGTGTGTCGAAGGCGTCGAGGCCGATGACGTGATTGGCACCCTGGCCCGCAGCAGCGCGGCGGCGGATCGTCCGGTGATCATCTCCACCGGCGACAAGGACATGGCGCAACTGGTCGACGGTCACATTACCTTGGTCAACACCATGTCCGGTAGCAGCATGGACGTGGAGGGCGTGAAGGAGAAATTCGGCGTCGCTCCGGAGCAGATCATCGATTATCTGGCGCTCATGGGCGATTCTTCCGACAACATTCCGGGTGTTCCAGGCATCGGTCCGAAGACGGCTTCCGGCCTGCTGGTCGGTGTGAACGGCGGTCTGACCGAACTCTATGCGCAACTCGACATCGTGCCGACCCTGCCGATTCGCGGCGCCAAGACCCTGCCGGCCAAGCTCGAAGAGCACAAGGAAATGGCCTTCCTGTCCTATCAGCTGGCGACCATCAAGGTTGACGTGCCACTGGACGTTGGCCTCGACGACCTGAAAATGGGCGCGGAAGATCCTGCGAAACTCTACGAGTTGTACTCCCTGCTGGAGTTCAAGAGCTGGCTGAACGACCTTGATCGCGATGCCAAACGCCTGGAACTGAGCGCTGCCGCCGAGCCAGCACCGGCCGCCGATCTGTTCAGCGAACCAGAGGCCGAAGCACCGGCCGTCGCTGCTGAAGCCGCCTATGAAACCATCCTCGATCAAGCGCGGTTCGATGCCTGGCTGGAAAAACTGAACAACGCCAAACTGTTTGCCTTCGACACCGAAACCACCGGCATCGATGCGCAGCAGGCGCAACTTGTGGGCCTGTCGTTCGCGGTTCAGGCTAACGAAGCGGTCTACATCCCGTTGACCCATTCCTACATTGGTGTGCCACAGCAGCTGGATCGTGACACGGTCCTGCGTGCGCTCAAGCCGATTCTGGAGGATCCGAACAAGCTCAAGGTCGGCCAACACGCCAAGTTCGACATGAACATCCTGGCCAACTGCGCCATCGGCGGCGATCAGGACAACGGTATTACTGTGCGTGGCGTCGCCTTCGACACCATGCTTGAGTCCTACGTGCTCAACTCCACGGCCACCCGCCATGACATGGACAGCCTGGCGCAGAAGTATCTGGACCACACCGCGGTAAGTTTCCAGGACATCGCCGGCAAAGGCGTGAAGCAGCTGACGTTCGACCAGATCGCTCTGGAGCAGGCCGGGCCTTACGCCGCCGAAGATGCAGATATCACCTTGCGTCTGCACTATGCCCTGTTCGAAAAGCTCTCGGCTATTCCGAGCCTGGCCAGCGTACTGACCGACATCGAAATCCCGTTGGTGCCGGTATTGGCGCGTATCGAACGCCAGGGCGCGTTGGTCGACGCTGCCTTGCTGGGCGTGCAAAGCATCGAACTGGGCGACAAGATGGTGGCGCTGGAGCGTGAAGCCTTCGAGATTGCCGGCGAGGAATTCAACCTCGGTTCGCCCAAGCAACTAGGTGTGATCCTATACGAGAAGCTCGGCCTGCCGGTACTGAAGAAAACCGCCAAGGGCCAGCCATCAACCGCCGAAGAAGTGCTGGCCAAACTGGCAGAAGACGACTATCGATTGCCGAAAGTGCTCATGGAATATCGCTCCATGAGCAAGCTGAAAAGCACCTATACCGACCGTCTGCCGGAGCAGATCAACCCGCGTACCGGGCGGATCCATACCTCGTATCACCAGGCGGTGGCGTCCACCGGGCGGCTGTCCTCCAGCGATCCGAACTTGCAGAACATCCCGGTGCGCACCGCCGAAGGGCGTCGCATCCGCCAGGCCTTCGTGGCTCCGGTCGGTTACAAGCTGCTGGCTGCGGACTATTCGCAGATCGAACTGCGGATCATGGCGCACCTGTCCCGGGATGAAGGGCTGATGAACGCCTTCCGCCACAATCTGGACGTACACACCGCGACCGCCGCCGAAGTGTTCAAGGTCGAACTGGCCGAAGTGACCTCCAACCAGCGCCGCAGCGCCAAGGCGATCAACTTCGGCCTGATCTACGGCATGGGCGCACAGAAGCTCGGCAAGGACATCGGCGTCGACACCAAGACCGCCAAGGCTTACATCGATACCTACTTCGCCCGGTACCCTGGCGTTCGCCAGTACATGGACCGCACGCGTGCCCAGGCCGCTGAGCAAGGTTATGTCGAGACGTTCTTCGGCCGTCGCCTGTACTTGCCGGACATCAACTCCAACAAGCCGCAAGAGCGCGCCGCTGCCGAACGCACGGCAATCAACGCACCGATGCAAGGCACCGCTGCGGACATCATCAAGAAAGCCATGGTCGCGGTGGATAACTGGCTGACCGCATCGGGCCTCGACGCCAAAGTCATCTTGCAGGTGCACGATGAACTGGTACTCGAGGTGCGTGAAGACCTGGTAGACCAGGTTCGCGATGAAATTCGCGTACACATGAGCGAGGCGGCGAAGCTGGATGTGCCGTTGCTGGTCGAAGTGGGTGTTGGAAATAACTGGGATGAGGCTCACTGAGCCATCTTGTAGGAGCGAGCTTGCTCGCGATGGAATTTCAGTCGAAATCGATGTGTCTGACACTCCATCGCGAGCAAGCTCGCTCCTACAGAAAACTGTCGAGTTCTGCTGCGGCATAGTGCCGCGGCAGAGCGGCGCAAAAAAAACAGCTTGGTCCGGAGGGCTATCAGAGTAATTTCAAAGCTATCTGAAAAAAATCTGAACTAATCTTGCACAGCACCACTCAGAGTTACTGAATGGCTGGTGAAGCCCTTCGATGCTCCTATGTTGTGTTAAGTGTTGGCAGATATCTGGACCCCGCCCTAGCGGTCTAGAGCTTCAACCCCGGAACTTCTCCCTCCCCATATGAAGCCCGGGGTTTTTTTTGCCCCGAGAAAAACTGTCTGTGATGCGGCTCAGGCACCACAAACAGTTTTTGATATTTATTGAATCTCTGTTTCGGCACCTTTGTCCGCCAGCTCCATCCACCCAGCCAGTACGGTGTAGGCATCTTCCAGGCCCATGCGTTTGGGGGCCGAAAACAGCTGGATTGTCACCAGATCGCCCCAACCCTTGCGGATTTCCGCCTGAACCTTGAGCAGTGTGTTCTTGGCCGCGCCATAGGTCAGCTTGTCCGCTTTGGTCAGCAGAATATGCATCGGCATGCCGGCAGCCACGGCCCAGTCGAGCATCAGCAGGTCGAAATCGGTCATCGGATGGCGGATGTCCATCATCAGGATCAGACCTTTCAAACTCTCGCGACCACCCAGATATGCCTCCAGGTGACGCTGCCAGTGTTGCTTGAGCGGGATCGGTACTTTTGCATAACCGTAGCCCGGCAGGTCGACCAGACGGCGTTCATCGTCTAGCTTGAAGAAATTCAACAGTTGCGTGCGCCCCGGGGTTTTCGAGGTGCGCGCCAGGCTGGCGTGGGTCAGGGTGTTCAAGGCACTCGACTTGCCGGCGTTGGAACGCCCGGCGAAGGCGACTTCGAAGCCCTCGTCATCCGGACATTGGTCGACTTTGGCGGCGCTGAGCATGAAGGTGGACTGTTGGCACAGACCGAGGATGGGGTTCTTGAGTTGCATGGGATTTCCGATGTGGGCGGCGCCAGGAATGGGTGCGGCAAGCAGTGTCGCTTCCGTTTCAGTGACGCCAGTATATAATGCCGCAGATTTTGTGTGCGCTTTGTCCCAGCGTAGGATGAAGTTCACGAGAGCGACAGACCTTGATTGCGCACTAGAACGCAGCTCGCTCTCAACCCTGAAAAGGTCGTTTTATGACGAAATGGCTGCTAGCTGCCGGTGTATTGATGCCGCTTTACAGCGCTCAGGCTACACAGGATCCGGAAGCTGTGTACAACCGTGTTTGTGGTGCCTGTCATTCCGGCCAACTCCCCATGGCGCCGAAAAAAGGCGATCAGGAAGCTTGGACGCCGAGGTTGGCGAAAGGTATGGAGACGCTGGTGCAACACGTGACCCAGGGTTTCAAGGCGATGCCGCCGCGTGGTTTGTGCATGGACTGCAGTGCCGAGGATTACCAAGCCATCATCCTTTGGATGAGCGAGTAAGCCCGGTCCATAACTCTTAACCCTTAGCCGTAGTTGGATTAGCTGATGAAGAAATTGATCGTGAGTCTGCTGTTGATCGTGGGCATCTCCGGCATGGCCCATGCTGCAGGTGAGGCAGTACAACCGGGTGATGCAAAAGCCGGCCAGGCCAAAGCCGCCGTCTGTGGCGCCTGCCACGGTCCGGATGGCAACAGCATGGCGCCAAACTTTCCGAAACTGGCAGGTCAGGGTGAACGCTACCTGACCAAGCAATTGCACGACATCAAGTCGGGCAAGCGCACCGTTCTGGAAATGACCGGCCTGCTGACCAACCTGAGCGATCAGGACCTGGCGGACATCGCCGCCTACTTCGCCAGCCAGAAAGGCAGCGTCGGTGCCGCCGATCCGAAGATCGTCGCTCGGGGTGAGGCCTTGTTCCGTGGTGGTGACTTGGCCAAGGGTCTGCCAGCCTGCACCGGTTGCCACTCGCCAAATGGCGCAGGTAACGCGGCTGCCGGTTTCCCGCACCTGGGTGGACAGCACGCTCAATACGTCGGCAAGCAACTGGTCGATTTCCGCAAGGAAGAAGGTGGCCGCACCAACGACGGCGATACCAAACCGATGCAGAGCATTGCCAAGAAGCTGAGCGACGAAGACATCGCCGCGGTGTCCAGCTACATTCAAGGCCTGCACTAAGGCCGGTGGATCGGGCGTTGAACGGTGTGCTGATCGCCTGCAACGTTAACGTTCGATTAATCCGTCTCGGCAAGTATAAAAAGGGTGGCCTTGGCCGCCCTTTTTTGTGGCCGCTGCCGTTACACTACAGAACTCAAGCCCGCCAGGATCTGTCTGAAAACTATCGCGCGCGGCGAAAAAATTTGTCCAGGAGTAAAGCATGCGTAATCTGATCATCAGTGCCGTTTTTGCCGCTGCCAGCCTGTTTGGCATGACTGCCCAGGCTGCCGAAGCCCCAGCCGCCCCTTATGTCGAGCTGGCCAATCCGGTTCCGGTTGCCGTGCCTGGCAAGATCGAAGTGGTGGAGCTGTTCTGGTACGGCTGCCCGCATTGCTATCATTTTGAACCGACAATCAATCCTTGGGCTGAAAAGCTGCCATCCGATGTGAATTTCAAGCGTATTCCGGCCATGTTCGGCGGAGCTTGGGATGCTCATGGCCAAATGTTCTTGACCCTTGAGTCCATGGGTGCTGAGCATAAGGTTCATGCTGCGGTATTCGACGCGATCCAGAACAAAAAAATGAAGCTGATCGACAAGAATGACATGGCTGACTTCCTGGCTACCCAGGGCGTAGACAAGGATAAATTCCTGGCCACCTTCGACTCTTTTGCTATCAAGGGTCAGGTTGTTCAAGCCCGAGAACTGGCCAAGAAGTATGAAATCTCCGGCGTTCCAACCCTGGTCGTCAACGGCAAGTATCGCTTCGACGTGGGTTCTGCCGGCGGCGCCGAACAGGCCCTGCAACTGGCCGACAAACTGATTGACAAAGAGCGAGCGGCTAACAAGGCTGCCGCCAACTAAGGGCAGTCACTGCCATGCGCCGATGGGGTACTGAACGCATCGTTGGCCTGCATGATCCACGGGTCAACGAGCATCATCTGGAGTCCACGGGCCTGCCCGCAGACAGCCGTCTGCGCTTGCTCAGTTTCAATATCCAGGTCGGTATCAGTACCGAGCGCTATCGGCATTACCTGACCCGGGGCTGGCAGCATCTGCTGCCGCACACGGGGCGTGCCGATAACCTGCAGAAAATCGGCAATCTGCTGGGCGACTTCGATCTGGTTGCCTTGCAAGAGGCCGATGGCGGCAGCCTGCGATCAGGCTACGTCAATCAGGTCGAACACCTGGCTCAGCTCGGCGCCTTTCCCTACTGGTATCAACAACTCAATCGCAATCTCGGTCGCCTGGCCCAGCACAGCAATGGCGTGCTCAGCCGATTGCGCCCTTGGGCCATTGAAGATCATCCGTTGCCGGGGCCAAAGGGTCGCGGGGCCATTCTGGTACGGTTCGGCGAAGGCCCCGAAGCGCTGGTGGTGGTCATGATGCACCTGGCGTTGGGCGCCCGGGCGCGCAGCCTGCAACTGGCCTACATCCGCGAGTTGATTGGCGACTACAAGCACCAGGTGCTGATGGGGGACATGAACACCCATGCCAGTGACCTGCTGCAACATTCCCCGTTGCGCGATCTCGGCCTGCTCGCGCCGCAGCTGGAAGCGACGTTTCCCAGCTGGCGCCCACAGCGCTGCCTGGACCATATCCTGCTGAGCCCAAGCCTGACCCTGGAAAAGGTTGAGGTGCTGGCACAGCCCATTTCCGATCACCTGCCGGTCGCGGTAGAGATTCGTTTGCCGGGTTCGCTCACGGCCGATGCATTGCCCGCGTTGAGTCCTGCCCCTCGCGGATCCCATGAATGAGCGACGAAGCACAGCGCTGGAAAGAGAAATACCTCAAAAGCATCGAACAACAGGAAAAGCTCGAACGTCGCTGGGACGCGCGGCTCGACTTGTTGCGTCGTGGGCTGGTGCGCAGCACCCTGGCAGCGGAAGGTACAGACCGCGCCGTTGACCAATGCATGAAGGAAATGCGCGAAGTCGTGCGCACCGATGACATGGACGCCGGCTTGGCTGCGCTGATTCCACGCCTGGAAAAAGCCGTGCTCGACTCTGAACAGCGTCGGGAAACCCGAGTCAACCAGACCAGCGCCGCCTTGACTGCGCTGGTCACGCAACTGCAAACATTGCCATTGCCACGGGATGTGAGTCGGCCACTCAAGAATTTCGCCAAGCAACTGGATGCGCGGGTCAGTCAGGCGCGCGAGATACCCTTGCTGCTCAGCGAACTGAGTGGCTTGCAGGGCAAGGCCCTGAGCCAGCTGGAGACCCCAACGGAGAATGGCCGGCCGGGCTTGCTGCAGCGGTTGTTCGGCGGTCGTGAAGCGCAGGAGACGGAGGCATCAACGGCCGCTGCTCCTGCGCTGGCTGCCCCTGTAGCCGAGAACCCTGCGGCAAGCTGCGAGGTACCCGCTGTTGAGCGAGTCGAGGACGAGTTTGCGCCGACCGGGTCAACTGGGGTTTTTGCACCTCCGGCTGCGGAGCCTCAACCACTCAGCGCAGCTGTTGCAGAAGTCGAAACGGCCGAGAAATCGACCCCGGAAACCATCGCGATATCACCTGAGTCGCAAGTGAACCCCGACGAGCTAACGGCGCAAGCATCGCCCGATAGCTTGCCCTTACCTCCGATTCCGATGCAGGACGTGGCCGTTGTCGATCAGGCACCATCCGAACACGACATTCTCTACGCACTCCCGGATTCCCCTGAGCCCTCCTACAGCTCGGTGGCCAGCCACATCGAAGACACGTTGCTGGGGCTGCTCGACGATCTGACACTGCCCGAGCGTCATCGTCCACAAGCCGAATCGATGCGCGATCGTCTGAAAAACGGTCTGAACTGGTACGAATTACTGCCGATTCTCGACGACTTCGCCACATTGATGCTGGCCATTACCGACAGCGGCCAGCATGAGTTCGAAGCCTATTTGCAACGACTGAACGAGCGTCTCGAATCGTTCCAGAGCAACTTGCAGGCCGCCACCGCGGGACACGCCGACAACCGTTCGGCTGCGCGACAGATGGACACGCAGATCCGCGAAAAGGTCGATGGCCTGCAAAACAGCATGCAGGAAGCTGCGGACCTGGAAGATCTCAAGCGCTTACTGGAAAGCCATCTCGAAGGCTTGCTGGGCACCATGGACCAGCACCAGAAACAGCGCGATGAGCGCGAGCAGGAGGTCGCTGCGCGCCTGCACAGCCTGGCCGAGCGGGTCGCCCATATGGAGCAGGAGGCCCAGGGTTACCGCGAGCACCTTGAAGAGCAACGACAGAAGGCATTGGTCGACCCGTTGACCGGGCTGCCCAACCGCGCGGCCTGGAGCGAGCGCCTGGGTCATGAAGTCACGCAATGGCAACAACATGGCAACACGCTGTTGCTGGCCATGCTCGACCTCGATCATTTCAAGCGCATCAATGACAACTACGGGCACCTGGCCGGTGACAAAGTGCTGAAAATCATCGCCAGTGTATTGCGCAAGCGACTGCGCGGGACAGATTTCATTGCCCGGTTTGGCGGCGAGGAGTTTGTGCTGTTAATGCCATCCACGGTGCCGGCGGCGGGGCGGAAGATGCTGGAAAGCTTGCGGGCCTCCATTGAAGCCTGTCCATTCCACTTCAAGGGAGAGCCGGTGACCATCACCGTGTCTATCGGAATGACGGCGTTCAGGCCGGGTGAACATAGCGATCAGGCACTTAAAAGAGCCGATCAGGCGCTGTATCGCGCAAAAAATGCTGGCCGGAACCGAGTAGAACCGAGCTGACGGTTATCTGTTCCATTTTGTTTAATTCGATGGGATTGCCGTCCGCCCGCAAGGCATTACGTTACACTGTTGCATTCTTGTCTTGCGTGTACTGCCTTTCGCCATGAAATATTTTGCTCTGATCTTATCGCTGATTGTACTTGCCGGCTGTGCCAGCGGTCCCCGTTTCGACACCAGCCACTCTTCGGCCAATTACGACAGCCGCGTGCAATTTGTGGTGGTGCATTACACCAATGCCTCGCTGGAGCGTTCGTTGCAATTGCTGACCCACGGTGAAGTCAGCAGCCATTACCTGATTGGCGACGACAAGGGCGCCACCATCTACAAGCTGATGGATGAAAATGTGCGGGCCTGGCACGCCGGGGAGAGCGAGTGGAATGGCCGCACTTGGCTGAACTCCAGTTCCATCGGTATCGAAATCGTCAACCCGGGCTTCGAGGACACCCCGACCGGACGCGTGTGGTATCCCTACACCGAAGACCAGGTTCAGTCATTGATCGTGTTGCTCAAGGACATTAGCAAGCGTCACGGCATACAACCTCGCGAGATCATTGGCCATAGTGATATTGCACCCTTGCGCAAGCTTGACCCGGGGCCGCTGTTCCCCTGGAAGCGTCTGGCTGCCGAAGGCTTGGGCATCTGGCCGAATGAACAGTCGGTGGCGCGCCAGCAAATGTTGTTCGCCGAGCAGTTGCCGAGCATCAGTTGGTTTCAGGCGCAGTTGGCTCGCCTGGGCTATGCCTCGCCACGGACCGGCGAGCTCGATGTCGCGACACGACATGTGATAGCGGCATTTCAGATGCATTTCCGTCCGGCGCGTTTCGATGGCACACCGGATGCGCAAACCGCCGCGCTACTGTTGGTGTTGAACCAGACAAAATAATGACGCCCGCCCGACGGTCAGGGCTTTTTTTCAATCAGCAGCTATAACTCATTGGTAATCCATCGGATATTACACAATGACCGCTGCTCGAGAGACCTTCCGTAGTTGGTTCCATCGCCCCTGGTTCCTGGGGCTGATGTCTACTGTCTTGAGCGCAACGTTATTGATGGCCGGCAGCCTGTTCGTCGCCATACACCAGGTCGAGCAAAGCGAAAGCGAAGAAATGAATGCTCAGGGCGAACGCTTCCTCGCCCGCCTCGAACAGCTCTTCGGGCAGCTGCGTGAAAGCCTTGATGACCTTGAAGCGCAACCGTTGCGCGGCTGCGATGCTGAAATGATCGCGACCTTGCAACAGGTTACGTTCAATTATCGCTTCGTCTACGAAGCAGCCTACATGGACTCTTCACGAATCTGCTCCAATCGCCCTCGTCAGGAAGGGCTGTCGTTGAGTCGATCACCAGACATCAAAGGCCCGACTTACAGCTATTGGCTCAACACCACCACCGAACCCGACGAGAACCGCGCCGCGCTGATGCTCGGGCGCGGGAATTTCCGGGTGGCGACCTCTCGCGGGCATTTGACCGATATGGTCGACCTGTCGCCGGGCAGCAGCCTGTTGGTAGTCCTGGACCATGGCGCGCGCGCGATTCCGGTGCTGGGTGCTTCTCAGGTCTGGCCGCCGGCTGAAGTCTGGCCACCGATTAACCGTGATGCGCTGCAGATCACCCAGACACGTCTGATATACCGGATGCCCACCGACAACCCGGAGTATCAATTGGTGTTGATCAGCCCGCGTACCGGAATGCATATCCCGGCAGTCTGGTGGTGGCTACTACCGGCCAGCCTCGCGCTGGGCATATGCGTTGGGTTCCTGGTGTTTTTGCTGGTACGCCAACGCCAGTCACTGGATGCCGAGCTGACCGGCGCGATTCGCCGTGGCGAGTTGCAGGTGCTGTATCAACCAATTTTCGACCTCGATAGCCGCAACTGTGTCGGGGCTGAAGCGCTGCTGCGCTGGCGCAGGCCAGACGGTACTCTGACCAGTCCCGATCTGTTCATTCCGATGGCGGAGAACACCGGGCAGATTCGCCAGATGACGGACTTCGTCTTGCAGCGCCTGCTCGAGCAACTAGGCCAGTTGCTGCGTGCGAACCCGCAGCTGTACATCTCGGTCAATCTCGCGGCGTGTGATGTGATGGTTCCGCGGATTGGCCAGGTGATGGCGCGCCTGCTGACCCTGCATCGCGTCGCTGCGCGACAAATTGCTTTTGAAGTCACTGAGCGCGGGCTGGTCGATGTGGTGGTGGCCCGGGAAAACCTGCAAGCGCTAAGGGATGTCGGGCATCAGGTGTTGATCGATGATTTTGGCACCGGCTATTGCAGTCTCGCCTATTTGCAAACCCTGCCGGTCGATTGCCTGAAAATCGACAAGGCGTTCATTGATGCGCTGGGCCATGACGCCGCCAGCAGCGGTGTGGCCCCGCATATCATTCATATGGCCCAGTCGCTGCACCTGAAGGTGATTGCCGAGGGCATTGAACATGAGGCCCAGGCCGCATTCCTGTGCAGTGAAGGCGTAAAGTTCGGTCAGGGCTGGCTGTTCGCCCGCGCGTTGAGCGCAGTGCAGTTCACTGAGTTGATTACCCGGGGGCGTCGTCGGGCCGGCCGGCGCCTGGATGACGAAGCGTGAGGGTGACTTAAACGGTCAGCGTCATGTAGAACTGAGTACCTTGCCCCGGCCGCGAGTAGACACCAATCCGTCCGCCATGCAATTGCACGATTTCCTTGCACAAGGCCAGGCCGAGCCCGGCCCCGCCCTTCTTGCGTCCAACCTGCACGAAGGGCTCGAAGATCCGTCCCTGCTGACCGTAGGCAATACCTTCGCCGTTGTCCTCGACACTGATGATGACCCGGTCACCGTGACGCCGGGCCTGTAAGCGTATCCGCCCGCCGGAGCCAGTGTGACGCAAGGCGTTGTCGAGCAAATTGTCGAGTACCCGCTCCAGTTGTGGCTGGTCGGCCTGCAGCCGCGGCAAAGGCCCCTGCAGTTCCACCAGCAGATTGATTTCCTTCTCTTCGGCCGATGTGGCAAAACGTGACCGAGCCTGTTCCAGTAACGCCTCGATGGAACACGGCGTCAGGGTGAGTTTCTGCAAGCCGTTCTGGTAACGGGAGAAATTCAGCAGGTCATTGATCAACTGCATCAGCCGCTGCATCTCTTCGTTCACGGTATCGAGCAGGTCGGCTTCCCGGGAATCCGGGGCAAAGTGAGCGCGCTCACGGAACAATCCGAAGGCCATGTGCATGCCGGTGACCGGTGTGCGCAATTCATGGGAGGCTCGCAATACGAATTCGCTGCGTACCCGTTCGAACGCTCGTTGCTCCGTGACGTCATGCAGCACCATCACGGCACCCAGAATATGGCCCTGGGTATGGCTGACCGGGGTCAGGCTGTAGGTCAGCAGTCTCGACTCACCATCAACTTCGACACTCAAGTCTTCCGGCGCCCGCTCCAGCGTGCCGCCGCGTAGCACCAGTTGCAGTTGCTCGTCGAGCTCGGGGCGCTCCAGCGCCGAACCCAACCCCTGACCCAGACGATCGGACTCCCAGCCCAACTGACGCTGGGCTACAGGGTTAAGGTGTTCCAGATGGCCCTGACGGTCGATCATCAGCAGTCCGTCGTCGATGCTGTCGAGCACGGCCTGCAAGCGCTGCTGACCGGCCAGAAGCTCATCTACGTTGGTGGCCTGATGTTCACGCAGCGCCTGGGCCATGATCCCGAAACGGCGGGTCAGCTGGTTCAGTTCCACCGCCGAAGAAATCGGCAGGGTGACATCGAAATTGCCTTGGCCGATATTGTCCGCCGCCTTGGCCAAGGCCTCGATGGGCTCTCCGAAACGCCGGGCGATGGCTTGTGCGGTCACGAAGCCGATGATCAGCACCGCCAGCCCCACCAGGCCAAGCAATCCGGCAAATAGCAGCGCCTGCTCCCGGGCCTGGCGCTCGGTATCGCTGATGTTATCAAGCGCGCGCTTGTGCTCGGCGATCAGGCCATTACGTAGCGCATTGAATTTTTCCGTCAGGTTATCGTTGCTGCTGAGCACCTTTGACGGGTCCGGGGACGCTTCATAAGCCTGGATAAAGCGCTCGTAGTCGGCCTTGGCTTTTCTGAAACCGTGCTCACTTGCGGTTTCCTCCGGTTCCTGGGCGATGCCCTCCTCCAGCAGTTCGAAATAACGCTGCTTCGAGGCGGCGAAAGCGGCAGAGTCAGGTTTCTCGCTGAGCATGATGATCAGTTGATCACCCAGGGTCTGACGCAGCTTGAGCCCCAGGTCCAGGGTGATGAAGCTACTGCGGATCAGTGCTTCCTGGCTGCCGGCCATCTGCATCACGCTGACCAGCCCGAGCAAGAGCCCAAGCAATGCGACGGTGATCAGTGCAGAGATGCTCAGGAAAAGCCGGGTCCGCAATTTCATCGCCAGTTTCATCGGCGATTGCTCACAAGTTGTACTGCTTGCGTTTGCGGTATAGCGTCGAGGCGTCGATGCCCAGGGTTTTCGCCGCTTGATCCAGGGTATCGGCGGTGGCGAGGACCGCACCGATGTGGGCCTTCTCCAGCTCATCCAGGCTCAGTGCCGCGCCGATGCGAGGTGCATTGTTGACCGGGGTCTCAGCCATGCCCAGATGACTGATCTCGACCCGCTCCTGCGGACAGATGATGCTCGCCCGTTCGATCACGTTGCGCAGTTCACGGATGTTACCCGGCCAGCGATAGCCCAGCAGTGCTTCCCGGGCCTCGTCGCTGAAGACGCGCGCGGGACGGGCGTACTCCTTGACGAAGCGTGCCAGGAAACGGTCGGCCAGGTTGAGAATATCTTCTCGGCGTTCGCGTAGCGGTGGCAGGTGCAAAGTAATGACATTCAGGCGATAGAGCAGGTCTTCACGGAAACGACCGTCGCGCACCATGTCCTCAAGGTTGAGGTTGGTGGCTGCAAGGATGCGCACATCGGCACGGCGGGTCACCGGATCACCGACGCGCTCATATTCCTTGTCCTGAATAAAACGCAGCAACTTCGGCTGCAATGTCAGGGGAAAGTCGCCGATCTCGTCGAGAAATAGCGTTCCGCCGTCAGCTTGGTTGACTCGGCCCAAGGTGCTTTCGCTGGCGCCGGTGAAGGCGCCGCGGCTGTGGCCGAAGAGTTCGCTTTCCATGAGCTCGGCGGTCAGCGATGGGCAGTTGATCGTGACGCAGGATTTCTTCGCGCGTTTGCTCCAGCCGTGAATGGCTTGGGACAGTTCGCCCTTGCCGGTACCTGATTCACCCAGAATCAGGATATTGGCATCGGTCGTGGCAACCTGGCGGGCGGTTTCGAGTACCACTTTCATGGCCGGACTGTGGGAGTCCAGACCATCCATGGGCTTGCGTACCTCGCCTTCTAGGGCTTCCAGTCGCGCCGACAATTGCCGCACTTCCAGTTGCTTGGCGGTTGCCAGCCGCAATTGATCGGGGCTGCACGGTTTGACTAGATAGTCGGCGGCGCCAGCCTGTATCGCATCCACCGCCGTGTCGACGGCAGAGTGCGCAGTGACGATCACCACCCGCATCCAGGGTGCCTGGATACGCATCTGGGCCAGCACATCGAGGCCGTTGTCTTCACCCAGGCGCAAGTCGAGGAAGCACAGGTCGAAGACCTGTCGTTGCAACAGGGCTTCTGCCTGCGCGGCGCTGGTGGCGGTGGCCACGCTGTAGCCTTCGTCTTCGAGGCAATAACGGAAAGTACGCAGGATGGCGGATTCGTCATCCACCAGCAGAATGCGGCCTTGATGCTCAGTGGCGGATTCCATTTTCCTACGCTCCTTAATGAATGATCTTAATTTAGTCCCGGAGAAATCGGGCAAGTTGCATGATTGATTCTGAGCCATTCCTGTCATGGCAGGGTAGCTCTCATCCAATGCATTGGTTAGCCACCTGATTTTGCGGGTCCTTTAATAGATACCCGGTTTCTGACAGCGGCCAGCGTGAATTTCTGACCTGCGCACCCTCCTCTCAATTCAAAAAATTTACGCCTTCCTTCAAACCAGTCGTGCAATACGCACGACTGCACAAGGGGCATCGTGCAGGATGCGCGCGAAGTGGTTTCTTTGTTGTTCGTAACATATTGATATTAAAGGAAATTAGTTCTAATCAAAGCTGGCATGCGCTCTGCAATCTTCTGGTTAACCAAGGCATTCAAAAACAAGCGCCCGCTATCGAATACCGCCACCCCAGTGGCAGGAGATCCAGGATGAACCGTCAACGTGTCGCCAACCTGCACCTCTCGCCTGTGTATATCCAGCAAGGACTGTTTGCGGTTCTGGCGCTGTTGATCACCCTGATCGGTGGCCAGCAGTTTCTGCGCTGGGAGCAGAGCCGGCAGCCGGAAGTGCCATTCCTGTCGATTCCGCATCCGGTCCAAACCCATTTCAGCGCTGTCAGCAGCAGTCAGGCCGATAGCCCACCGATGCGCATGATGGATGTCGACCAGGCCGGGCCTGTGGGTGAGATACGTCATCAAGAGCGTTGGGTGTTCTAGGCAAAACTTCCGCCGCACCCCATGCGCCGGGAAACGCAGCACCTTTAAACAGAAGCGTAAGGAGAATCACCATGTTGAGCTGGGCAATCACATTCCTGATCATTGCCATCATCGCCGCGGTACTGGGCTTCGGTGGTATCGCGGGCACCGCCACGGGTATCGCCAAGATTCTGTTTGTCGTGTTCCTGGTGATGTTCATTGCCTCCTTCTTCTTTGGCCGTCGCGGTCGAGGCTGATATGAGAGCGTTGTTCAAGACACTGGCAGCCGCCCTGCTGTTGGGCGGTAGTGCCATGGCATGCGGGCTGGCGTTTTCCCGACATGCCTGAGGCCCCATTCAGGGCCTGCTGATAGAACAGAATTTGTACACGAAGGAGGCCAGCGCCTCTTTCTACCTGCGCCACCTGAGGAAGGCCGGCGCATGACCAAGGGGTCGGGACGTTCTGCCTGTTTCAGGGGCGGAGTGACCTACGGGTACAGGGGGTACCTGCGCAAGGGCCGGGTCAGGAAAAGCTGCTGCGCAAGTTCGTTGGACCGCCAAGGCTCGACGGACTTGCCAAGGGCTTGATCAAGCAACATATTGAAATAGAGCGCTCGTCTCGATTTCATCAGTGTTATCCCGTCCTTCTCCGTGTTACGTCGGAAAATACTTTTCCCGGTGTTTCATCTGCGACCGTATATCGAGAAAAATCACCTTTCTTTGGCCGCGATTTTTCCCTTTGTCCTGCGCGATTTTGCTCAAAAATCAACGTTCGGCCACTGCTCGAAAAATATTCAATCTGCTCTGTGATGGCCGGTTCACGGCACTTATGCCTGCCGAAATGTCGTATTCGAACCGGTTGGGACGCGCGTTTCGGTAAAAAAACCTCATGCCGATTCGGCATGGGGTAGGCGTTTACGGCATTAGACGGCGCTTCCTTGCATCGGAATAGTTGCGCCTTTTTTCGCCTGCCAGAGAGCCGTAAACACGCGCTTCGGGGCACCTTATACGGGGGGCAGATGCACTGGACTTTTTCGCCACAAGCGTTCCAGTTCGCGCATCTCCCTGAGTCAAACAACAAGTAAGGGTAAAGATATGAAGAAGGCAAAGCTTAGCCTCGCCTGGCAGATCCTCATCGGTCTGGTATTGGGGATTGCAATCGGTGCGCTGCTCAACCATTTCAGTGCCGAAAAAGCCTGGTGGATCAGCAACGTCCTGCAACCGGCAGGCGATATCTTTATCCGTCTGATCAAGATGATCGTGATCCCGATCGTCATTTCCTCTTTGATCGTCGGCATTGCCGGCGTCGGTGATGCCAAGAAGCTGGGGCGCATCGGCTTCAAGACCATCATCTACTTCGAGATCGTCACCACCATCGCCATCGTGGTCGGCCTGCTGCTGGCCAACCTGTTCCATCCGGGTGCCGGCATCGACATGAGCACCCTGGGCACTGTGGACATTTCCAAGTACCAGGCCACAGCGGCCGAGGTTCAGCATGAACACGCGTTCATCGAAACCATCCTCAACCTGATCCCGTCGAACATCTTCGCGGCCATGGTTCGCGGCGAAATGTTGCCGATCATCTTCTTCTCTGTTTTGTTCGGTCTTGGTTTGTCTAGCCTGCAGGCGGATCTGCGCGAGCCGCTCGTGAAGATGTTCCAGGGCGTTTCGGAAAGCATGTTCAAGGTCACTCACATGATCATGAACTACGCCCCGATCGGCGTGTTCGCACTGATCGCGGTGACTGTTGCCAACTTCGGCTTCGCGTCGCTGATACCGCTGGCCAAACTGGTGATCCTGGTTTACGTCGCCATCGCCTTCTTCGCTTTCGTGATCCTGGGCCTGATCGCTCGCCTGTTCGGCTTCTCGGTGATCAAGCTGATGCGCATCTTCAAGGATGAGCTGGTACTGGCCTACTCCACCGCCAGCTCCGAAACCGTGCTGCCGCGCGTGATTGAGAAGATGGAAGCCTACGGCGCGCCGAAAGCCATTTGCAGTTTCGTGGTGCCGACCGGTTACTCGTTCAACCTCGACGGTTCGACTCTGTACCAAAGCATCGCGGCGATCTTTATTGCCCAGCTGTATGGCATCGACCTGTCGATCAGCCAGCAACTGCTGCTGGTACTGACGTTGATGGTCACCTCCAAAGGCATCGCCGGTGTACCGGGTGTGTCCTTCGTGGTACTGCTGGCTACTCTGGGCAGCGTCGGTATTCCTCTGGAAGGCCTGGCGTTCATCGCTGGTGTCGACCGCGTCATGGACATGGCTCGTACCGCACTGAACGTGATTGGCAACGCCCTGGCCGTTCTGGTTATCGCTCGTTGGGAAGGCATGTACGACGACGCCAAGGGCCAGCGCTACTGGAACTCCCTGCCGCACTGGCGCAGCAAGGAAAAACTGCCGGCGGGTGAAACCTCCAGCAATTGATGCAAAACCTGTGGGAGCGAGCTTGCTCGCGATGGTGGCAGGAGCACCGGACTTATCCAGAATGCCCGCATCATCATTGACGTCCATCGCGAGCAAGTTCGCTCCTACAACAAACCCCGGAGAAATCCGGGGTTTGTCGTTTCTGGCTACCCCGCTATCATTCGCGGATCTTTTGGGGGGATTTGACTGATGCTCAATGGCCTGTGGCTTGGCTTCTTCATCGTGGCAGCTATATCGGCGCTGGCCCAGTGGCTGATCGGTGGCAACGCCGGGATATTCGCGGCGATGGTGGAAAGCATTTTTGCCATGGCCAAGCTGTCGGTCGAAGTCATGGTGCTTCTGTTCGGCACCCTGACCCTCTGGCTGGGTTTTTTGCGTATTGCCGAGAAAGCCGGGATCGTCGAATGGCTGGCAAGGGTCCTGGGGCCACTGTTTTTGCGCCTGATGCCTGAAGTCCCGCCAGGTCATCCAGCCATCGGCCTGATCACCCTTAACTTCGCGGCCAACGGCTTGGGCCTGGACAACGCCGCCACACCGATCGGCCTCAAGGCCATGAAGGCACTGCAAGAACTCAATCCCAGCGCTACCGTCGCCAGCAATGCACAGATCCTGTTCCTGGTGCTCAACGCCTCCTCGCTGACCCTGCTGCCGGTGACCATCTTCATGTATCGCGCCCAGCAAGGCGCGCCGGACCCAACGCTGGTGTTCCTGCCGATTCTGCTGGCGACCAGTTGCTCGACCATTGTCGGCTTCCTGTCGGTGGCGTTCATGCAGCGCCTGCGCGTCTGGGACCCCGTGGTGCTGGCCTACCTGATTCCCGGCGCCCTCGCCCTCGGTGGCTTCATGGCGTTGCTGGCGACCCTTTCGGCGACCGCTCTGGCCGGCCTGTCATCGATCCTCGGTAACTTGACGCTGTTTGGCCTGATCATGCTGTTTTTAGTGATCGGCGCGCTGCGCCAAGTGAAGGTCTACGAGGCCTTCATTGAAGGTGCCAAAGAGGGTTTCGATGTCGCCAAGAACTTGCTGCCCTACCTGGTGGCGATGCTTTGCGCGGTGGGTGTCCTGCGGGCATCCGGGGCACTGGACTTCGGTCTGGACGGGATCCGTCATCTGGTGGAATGGGCCGGTTGGGACACGCGTTTCGTCGATGCGCTGCCGACGGCGATGGTCAAACCCTTCTCGGGTAGCGCCGCCCGGGCGATGCTGATTGAAACCATGAAGACCTCGGGCGTGGACAGCTTCCCGGCGCTGGTGGCAGCAACAATCCAGGGCAGTACCGAAACGACGTTCTATGTGCTGGCGGTGTACTTCGGTGCCGTGGGCATCCAACGCGCACGCCATGCGGTTGGCTGCGCATTGCTGGCGGAGCTTGCCGGGGTGCTGGGTGCTATCGGGGTTTGCTACTGGTTCTTTGGTTGATCGGCCCCGCCAGCCAACACTTTCAGCGCGGCCTTGCGCTCACCCGTCGGCAAGGCGCCGAGCTTTTCCACGGCGGTGTAAAATTTGAGCCAGTCGCCACCCTCCTGATGGAACAGCGCGGCAAAAGCCGGCACCCATTGGTCGTACAAGCCAAACGGCAATAACCGGGCGTTGTTCATGGGGGCATGGATCCACGCGTCGTAGCGTTTGTCTGCGGCCCACTGACTGTCACGCAATTGGCGGTATTCGCTGCGCAAGCGATCGAACTCGGCCGCCTTGCGCTGGCGCATTTGTTCGGTTGGCAACGGCAAGGTGTAGAGCTTTTCCAGTCGGGTGCGGGTCTTGAGTACCAACTCAGTGAACTGCTCGCGCTGACGTGCCTGCGCATTGTTATCCGGTGGCATGTGGCGGTAGGCGCGCCATTGTCGAGTACCTTCCTGCTCGACGAAAGTGGCGAAGGATTCGTTGAACTCCGTGTCGTCCTTCACATAGAAACGCTGATGGGCGAGCTCGTGAAAGATCAGCGTGGCCAGTCGCTCATCGCTCCAGCCCACCATCGAACTGATGATCGGGTCGTTGAACCAGCCAAGTGTCGAATAGGCCTCGACGCCGCCAATCGACACATCCATGCCTTGCAAACGTTGCAAAGCCGCTTCGCCGCGGGCTGCGCTCTGGCTGTAGTAACCGCGATAAGCAACACAACCGGCGATGGGGAAGCAGTGGTTTACGGGCTTGAGGGAAAATTCCGGTGTGGCGAAGACATTCCAGACGACGAAGGGACGCCCAATGTCCGCGTACAGGCGGTAGCTCTGGTTATCCGGCAGGTGCAATTGCTGGCTGGCGAAGGTTCGGGCCTTTTGCGATTGTTCCAGGTGTGTGCGCAGTTTTTGATCGCGCGCCGGGTCGGCAATCACGCTGGAAACAGGCTCCCTCGCCCGCAGCAACTGCAGTTGGCCGCTGGCCAGTTGGCTGTAATAGCTGGTGCTGGTGCAGCCGTTGAGCAACAAAAACAGCAGGCTCGGAAACAAAACGCGAAAAACGCGATCAAGTAACCCAAGGCTAGGAAGCGGCCTGATCACAATAATTCTTCCTTGGAGAGTCTTTCCACAAGACTATCCCGCCAGACTGGAGCTCCGCTATGCGCATGTTGATACTGTCAGGAGGCCTGCTGATGCTGGCCGGCTGTGCTGGTTTCGGAATACCCCACCATGATCCTGCACAAGCCTGGATCGACCTTGATTCGACGCAGGAAGATACGGCGCTGCAGGCGCTGGAGGTCGATGACAAAATCACCGACGATAAACGCTATTTCCAGGTTCATCCCGGTAGCCATGAGTTGACGGTCCGTTACCAATTCGCGGTCCAGCCCACCAATATCGGCCCGGACGCCGAGCCGTTGTGGCGCGATTGTCAGTTGAGCGTGAAATTCAGCGACTTCAACGCGGGTGAGCGTTATCAACTACAGGCGGGGAACATCGGTTTTCGGCCTTGGGCGAGACTCTACGATCAACAGCGCAAAGTGATTGGCCAAGGCACACCGGCGGGCTGTCAACACACCTGATCGGCGTTATGCTGGATGCATATCCCTTGGGACATCCATCATGCGCAGGTTGATGCTGTTACTCTCCGTCGGTGTTGTCGCGGGCTGCCAAAGCCCGATGCCGACACCTAATCCACAAATGGCCTGGGTAGAGTTTTCGACGCCCTTCCCCAACGACAAGTTGTTGATGGCCGAACGACTGGATAAACAACGCCTGCGCGACGGGCGTTTTTTCGAGGTCACGCCGGGCCGCCATGAACTGATTGTGCGTTTCGATTTTGAAGTACCCGGTGGCGGATTAGGGATGATGGGCGGCCCCTCGGAACGGCTGTGCTACCTGACCATCAATTACGATCATTTCGAAGCCGGCCAGCGTTACGTGCTCGAAGGCCGTTCCATTGCATTTACCCCCGGTGCCCGGTTGTACAACGCCAAGCGTGAAATCGTTGCTGAGGACCGGGAATCCTACTGCCTGATGTGAGCGGTTAGCGGTCGTTTTTCTGGTAGATGATTTTCTTGGTGCCGTTTTCGCACGAGCCCACCACCATGTTCTGGTCATGGACCTCGTCGTTGGTGACGATTTCAAGCGTGTAGGAAGATACGCCGCGGGCCTGGATCTTGGCTTCGATCTCGGCCTTGAGTTCTTCGCAGGGTTTCGGTGCCGCCAAGGCCGAAGTGGCAAGTGCGCAACAGATAACCGCCAAGGCAAAACGTCTCATGGTTGAAGCTCCTTTGAGGCAGCACGCACAATCGTGTTTTTCGCTGCTGTCATTTATTCGACCACAGTTTTAGCGGGCGAGTCTGTGGTGACGCAAAAAAGATCGCAACCTTGAGCACCTTTTGCCAAATGATCCCGGCAGGTTGCGCAAGGCAGCGATCTTTTCGTTTCAATTAGAATCTAGCCGACCAATGTTGCCTCCAGGCTGATCTTCGCATTCAGCACTTTGGATACCGGGCAGCCCTCTTTGGCCTTGTTGCTGAGTTCTTCGAACTGCGCCTGCGTCGCCCCGGGGATTTTCGCTTTCAGAATCAATTTCACTGCGGTGATCGCAAAACCGCCGTCCACTTGATCCAGAGTGACTTCTGCCTGGGTGTCGATTCTATCGGCCTTCAGGCCGGCATCACCGAGAATCATGGAAAACGCCATGGAGAAACAGCCGGCGTGGGCCGCACCGATCAACTCTTCCGGGTTGGTGCCCCGGCCGCCCTCGAAGCGCGCCTTGAAGCCATAGGGAGCTTCCCGGAGCACGCCGGTTTCAGTGGAAATCGAGCCGATGCCGGTTTTCAGATCACCTTCCCAATGGGCCGATGCTTTCTTAACGATAGCCATGCCTGTCTCCTCAAGATTGGCGCGAAACGTCGCGCCTTCGTGGTTTTCAATTGCCAGGGTTGTGAGGATAGACAGTGGCGCAAAGTTCATCTCGCCCGATCAGTCTGCTTTTTTCGCGGGATTTTTTACCGGGCTATTGAAACTCGGGTATATGCCCACATTGCATGAGTACGCTTTTGGATTCGGCAGGTTTGCGCTCGCAAGAACAAACCTGCGCCCTCAATTGGAGAAGCAGGTTTATGAAACGACTGTCCGATATCAAGTTCTCGACCCTCGATCTGGTGCCCGTTCGCGAGAACGGCAGCGCGGCCCAATCGCTGCGCAACTCGCTGGACTTGGCGCAACATGTCGAGAAGTTCGGTTACAACCGCTTCTGGGTAGCTGAGCACCACAACATGGATGGAATCGCCAGTTCCGCGACGTCGGTGCTACTCGGTTACCTGGCCGGTGGCACGTCGACCATTCGAGTCGGTTCGGGCGGGGTAATGTTGCCCAACCACGCACCGTTGGTGATCGCCGAACAGTTCGGCACCCTGGAAAGCCTTTATCCGGGCCGGATCGATCTGGGCTTGGGGCGTGCTCCCGGTTCCGACCAGATGACCGCACGCGCACTGCGCCGCGAACGCTCCGGCAGCGCTGACGATTTCCCGGAAGACGTGGCGGAACTGGTGCGCTACCTTGGGCCACGCACCCCGGACCAACGCATCATCGCCATGCCGGGGACTGGGACCAACGTGCCGGTCTGGTTGTTGGGGTCGAGCCTGTTCAGTGCGCAACTGGCCGGTGAGCGCGGTTTGCCCTACGCCTTCGCATCGCATTTCGCACCACGCTACATGCATGAAGCGATTCGGGTCTACCGCAATCACTTCAAGCCGTCAGCCGTTTTGGACAAGCCCTACGTGATGCTCGGCGTGCCATTGGTAGCAGCCGATACCGACGAGCAGGCCGATTTCCTGGCGACCTCGGTGTTCCAGCGGATTCTCGCCCTGATGCGTGGCCAAAGCCTGGTACAGCGTCCGCCAGTGAAAACCATGGACGGCCTGTGGCTGCCCCATGAGAAAGATGCCGTGCACGATTTCCTTGGCCTGGCGATGATCGGCAGCCCACAGAAAATCCGCGCCAAACTCGAGGTCCTGATCGAACGGACCCAGGCTGACGAGCTGATTTTCACCTGTGACCTGTACGAACATTCGGATCGCGTGCATTCCTACGAGTTGCTGGCGCAGGTCATGCGAGGCTGATACTCAAACGGCAGGCTTAAAAAAGCCGACACCGTGGTGTCGGCTTTTTTTCAGGCGGAATTCTGCCTACTTTTTATAGACGATCACTTTGGCACCCGCTTCGCATTTGCCAACAACTTTCCCGCCGGCAGCGGCACCTTTGTCGACAATCTCCAGCGAGTAACCGGATACTCCCTTGGCATCAAGTTTCGCTGCGATTTCGGCTTTCAGCTCTTCGCATGGCTTGCCGCCCGCCAACGCGCTCCCCACAAGGCTCAACAAACCTACTGCCAACATAAACTTCTTCATCGGTTGCATTCCCTGGTCGGATCATAGGGGTAACCAGCCGTGAGCCGGACGCACTCATGTTGTGCTTTGCCATTCCCTATGGCATTCGACCGGCGTGCAAGTTCAGAAGACTAGCCCAAAGTCAGCTGCTGGCAATCCGGAACCCGACTTTCAAGGTCACCTGAAAGTGCGCAGCCTTGCCGTCCCTTATGTGCCCACGGGTCTCGGTCACTTCAAACCATTCCATGTACTTGATGCTTTTGCTGGCTTCGGCCAGCGCGTTGTTGATCGCATCTTCGATACTGCTGGTGGACGAGCCGATCAGCTCGACTTTCTTGTAGGTGTGATGGTCAGACATGGCGTTCTCCTCGGCGTGTGAATTACAGACTAGCAGTGATTTTTTCTATTTCTTCTGTTAGCCGTTCTGAGGGTGAAGTTCAGATTTTCTGCACTTTCTCGAACCCATGAAGTCCCAATCAACACACGCCACTCATCATCAATGCAGGAGAGCCACCATGGCCAACACCTCGTTACGCAAAGCCTCATTGCAAAGCATGGAAGCCGAGATCGAGAGTCTGCTCAAGTCTTTGGAAAGCCTGAAAGACGACGCCTCGGACGAGTCGCGTAAAACCCTCAAGACCTTGAAAAGCAACGCCGAGAATGCTTTGAAGCACTCGCGCCATTTGCTTGGCGACGCCTATGAAGAGGTCAAGGTCAAAACTCGTGAAACCGGGATTGCCACCCGGGACTACGCCCAGGAACATCCTTGGACAACAGCTGGTGTCGCCGTGGGTGCATTAGGCTTGCTGGCTGCTTATCTGTTGTGCAAGCGTGATTAATCCGCGCGACGCAGCTCGTTCTTGAGCCACTGCGCCAGTTGCCGGGCGCGTCCGTCCGCGGCGCGCTTGGGGAGCCACAACGCCAGTTGCGCCGGGGTTTCACTGAAGCCCCAAGGCGCAACCAGGCGGCCTGCCTTCAAGTCCTCCGTCACCAAGGGTTCGGGGGCAATCGCCACGCCCAGACCTGCGACGGCGGCTTCCAGCAAGTAATACAAATGTTCAAATCCCTGACCGTACTTCAGCGCCCTGGCGTCAAGTCCGCGTGGTTGCGCCCAGTTCGGCCAGGCTTGCGGGCGTGACGTGGTGTGCAGCAAGGGTTCGTTCAGCAGTGCAGTTTCCGGCGCTTGCTTGAGCCGTTCATAGCCGGCGAACCGCGGGCTCATGACCGGGCCGATACGTTCGCTGGCCAGCTCAAAAACCTGCATGTCTGCCGGCCAGGGTGGCTCGGCAAATACGAGCAAGGCATCCAGCCCCGGTCTGCGCGGATCCAGATCGCCTTCTCCGGCCGACAGGTGCAAGCGTAAGTCCGGCAGGTCGGCATTGAGTCTCCCCAGTCTTGGGATAAACCAGCGCGCCAGCAGACTTCCAGAGCAACCGAGCACGAATGGCGCATCGGCAGAACTTTGTGTGAGTTCGGCGCAAACGCTGCGCAGGCGCTCGAAGGCTTCGCTGCTGGCGTCACGCAGGCGTAACCCGGCATCTGTGAGTTTCAGGCCGCGACCATCCTTTATGAAAAGGCTTACGCCGAGGTGTTCTTCAAGTAACTTGAGTTGCCGACTGACTGCGCCGTGGGTGACGTGCAGCTGCTCGGCCGCCTGACTGACGCTGTTCAAGCGGGCAGTGGCTTCGAAGGCGCGAAGCGCGTTCAGCGGAGGAAGGTCATGGCTCATTTGATATGTGAGTTTTTCTGACAGGTTGTGGCGATCTTATCGGTTTTCAGGCCGAGGCGTCAGGGGTAGAGTGAAGCCCACTATCTCTTTATGCATCACTTCATGCCTTCAACTGGAGCGCCCCATGACCCAGACTAATCTGCGCAACGGCCCTGATGCCAACGGCCTGTTTGGCGCGTTCGGCGGCCGCTACATTGCCGAAACCCTGATGCCGTTGATCCTCGACCTGGCCCGCGAATATGAGTTGGCCAAGGAAGATCCTGCATTCAAGGAAGAACTGGCCTACTTCCAGCGCGACTACGTCGGACGTCCAAGCCCGCTGTACTTCGCCGAGCGCCTGACCGAATTCTGCGGCGGCGCGAAGATCTACCTCAAGCGTGAAGAGCTGAACCACACCGGCGCGCACAAGATCAACAACTGCATCGGCCAGATCCTGCTGGCGCGGCGCATGGGCAAGAAGCGCATCATCGCCGAGACCGGCGCCGGCATGCACGGTGTGGCCACGGCCACTGTTGCTGCGCGTTTCGGTCTGGATTGCGTGATTTACATGGGCACCACTGACATCGAGCGTCAGCAGGCCAACGTGTTCCGCATGAAGCTGCTGGGTGCCGAAGTGATTCCGGTGGTAGCCGGTACCGGCACGCTGAAAGATGCGATGAACGAAGCCCTGCGTGACTGGGTGACCAACGTCGACAGCACCTTCTACCTGATCGGCACCGTGGCTGGTCCGCACCCTTACCCGGCGATGGTTCGCGACTTCCAGGCCGTGATCGGCAAGGAAACCCGCGAGCAGCTGCAAGCCCAGGAAGGTCGCCTGCCGGACAGCCTGGTGGCGTGCATCGGCGGTGGTTCCAACGCCATGGGCCTGTTCCACCCGTTCCTCGACGACAAGAGTGTCGAGATCATCGGCGTCGAAGCCGCCGGCTATGGCATCGAGACCGGCAAGCATGCGGCCAGCCTGAACGGCGGCGTACCCGGTGTGTTGCACGGCAACCGCACCTTCCTGCTGCAGGACGACGATGGCCAGATCATCGATGCCCACTCGATCTCCGCCGGCCTAGACTACCCGGGCATCGGCCCGGAACATGCCTGGTTGCATGACATCGGTCGCGTTCAGTACACCTCGGTGACCGACGACGAAGCCCTCGCTGCGTTCCACCAGTGCTGCCGCCTGGAAGGGATCATCCCTGCCCTGGAAAGCGCCCATGCCCTGGCTGAAGTATTCAAGCGCGCACCGACCTTGCCAAAGGATCACCTGATGGTGGTCAACCTGTCCGGCCGTGGCGATAAAGACATGCAGACCGTGATGCACCACATGGAACAATCCAAGCAGGAGAAACACTGATGAGCCGCCTGCAAACGCGTTTTGCCGAACTCAAGGAACAGAATCGCGCCGCTCTGGTGACCTTCGTGACCGCCGGTGACCCAGGCTATGACACGTCCCTGGCTATCCTCAAGGGCTTGCCGGCGGCTGGCGCCGATGTGATCGAGCTGGGCATGCCCTTCACCGATCCGATGGCTGACGGACCGGCAATCCAGCTCGCCAACATCCGTGCGTTGGGTGCCAAGCAGAATCTGGCGAAAACTCTGCAAATGGTTCGCGAGTTCCGCAAGGACAACAACGAAACGCCGCTGGTGCTGATGGGGTACTTCAACCCGATCCACATGTACGGCGTACCGCGCTTTATCGCCGAAGCCAAGGAGGCCGGCGTTGACGGCCTGATCGTGGTTGACCTGCCGCCGGAGCATAACGGCGAACTGTGCGACCCAGCACAGGCCGCGGGCCTGGACTTCATTCGCCTGACCACGCCAACCACCGACGATGTGCGTCTGCCGACCGTTCTCAACGGCAGCTCCGGCTTCGTCTACTACGTATCGGTGGCCGGTGTGACCGGCGCCGGCGCTGCCACGCTGGAACACGTCGAGGAAGCGGTCGCCCGTCTACGTCGCCATACTGACCTGCCGATCAGCATCGGTTTCGGTATCCGGACTCCGGAACAGGCGGCGTCTATCGCGCGTCTGGCCGACGGTGTTGTGGTGGGCTCGGCGTTGATCGATCACATCGCCAATGCATCCTCCCCGGAGCAAGCCGTGGATGGCGTACTGAGCCTGTGCTCAGCGTTGGCCGAAGGCGTGCGTAAGGCCCGCGTCAGCTGAAGGTAAAGTTCCTGATACAGAGGAATTAGAGCCGGGCAGCATAGGCTGAACAGCAAAAAGGGCTTCAGGACTGAGTTCTGAAGCCCTTTTTGCTATGTGTGGCTAAACGCTGTAAGTCTTTTGGGAGCGAGCTCGTTCCCACAGGTTGCGGTATCAAGGCAACTCTATCCCGCCTGATGCCTTGTGCAGTTTGCGCAGGTGTTCACCAATCTGCTTCACGTTGGCCTCGTTGGCGGCCATTTCGGCGGCGCGGCCCGGTTCAAGCAATGCCCTTACTTCCTTGTCCAGATCCCCGGACAGCGCCAGGAGCTGCTTCTGGCGCTGGCTGCTTTCCGATTCCAGATGCTCCCACTCGCTCGGTTGCGGCAGGCCATAACCCTTGGTGCCCAGCAGTTCTGCCGGCCGGCTGAGAAAGCCACTGTTGGCCAGAATGTCCTTGAGCGTCTCGTTGGCCTTGTCCATGCCGCCATTCTTTAGTTCTCGGGCGCCCAGATAGCGCTGCTTCACTTCATCCTGGGCCAGCAGCAACTGCTGACGGAAGCTGGCCTGTTCCAATAGCAGCAACGCCGCGCTCGTGCGCAAATCGGCCTGCTCGAACCATTGCCGACGCTCTGCCGCTTTCAATTCGAGCCAGTCTTCGACGGTTTCCTGTTTGATCGGCAAGTGCTTTTTCAGGATCTCGAACATCGCCTGATAACGCTCGCGGAAGGAGTCGAAACGATAACCCAGGCGCAAGGCTTCTCGTGGGTCGTCCAGCACACTGGCGTCCGCCAGTCCGCGGCCCTTCAGCACTTCGAGCAAACCGTTGGGCATGATGTTGTCGAGTCCCACCAATTGCGGGTTATTGGTGCCGCCACGCAGTAACTTCAGCTCTTCTACCGCGCAGTTGTTCGACAGGAAGAAGTAGTTGCCGTCGTAGCTCCAGTGCATCTCGGCGGCACGTCCGACCACGTCTTCAATCTCTCTGCGCGACAGGTTCAGAGGCACGGAGGCCAGGCTGCGCAATTCGGTCTTGGTGTATTCGTCGATGACCTGGGATAGCGGCAGGATAAACAGTCGCGACGGGTATTTACCGACCAGGCCATCCCAGCTCGACAGTTGCACGTCGCCGACGAAGGCGCGGTAAGACAGCACCAGATGCTGGTCCAGATCCAATCGGCAATCCGGTCCGCGTGGTCGGCCTGGCGCGCAGATCACCAGGCGCAACATGCTGTGACCCCAGCGGCTGAACAGGTTCTGGTTGGCCTCGGCCAGCAGATAGTCAATGGCATAGACTCGCTCCGGATCGACCTGGCCCAAAGGTGTCTTGGCGAAGTCGCTGCCGGCATTGAGGAACGCGAAGGTCTTGCTACAGGTGTCTTTGGCGGCAGGCGCCCAGCCGAAATGTTCCTGGTAGTAGCGATACAGCGAGGGACGGCGGCAGGCGTAGCTCGGGTCGAGGAGGAAATACTCTATGTTGACCGCGACGAACTCCTTTGGACTGCTGGTCTCGTAGATGTCCGGGCTGCGGGCAATCTGGCGATTGTGCTGTTCGCGTTCACCGCGACGGCCTACATATTGCTGCCAGCCAGCGAGGTCGAGCAGACGCGGATCGTCACTGAGGGTAAAACGCCGATCGGACTGGCCCCGGCATTGGTCGGGAATGCCAACCAGCCCTGAGCTGTTGTTGCGCTGGGTGCAGCGCTGAATCAGCTTGCGTTCGGCATCCGACCACAGGCGCGAGCGATCGTAGATGTGCGTCAGCTCGTGCACCACCGTGGCCAGCATTTCCCGGCGCACGGTGCCATGGGGGCGATGGGTTTTCTTGGTCGCGGCGCTGCCATCGGTGAGGCTGGCCAGCAAGTTGCGGTTCAGATCGAGTTCGGACACCAGTGACGCCTGACCGTAGGCGTTGGCCGGCATGTCATCCGTCCAGTCGACGTCGATGCGTCGATCGAGTTGCTCGATAAAGCGTGGCGGCAGTGCCTGCATGGCTTCATCGAGCAACGCCTGGCTGGCTTGCTGTTGCGCGGGAGTCAGACCTTCGGTCTTGAGCTGTAATTGAAGGCCAGCGTGGGCCATGTTGCCGAGCAGCAACATGGCCCCGGCCAGCAGCCAGGCACCTTGGCGCTTCACAGTGCGAGGATGGCTTCGGCGAGATCCTGGTCACTGGCGTCACGAGCTTCCGGCACACGGGTACGCAGTAAATCGAAGGCGGATTCCAGGTGAGCGCCACGAATGTCGCCATTGCTGGCAACGAAACTGGCGGCATCGTCCTGAGCTTCGCGCACAATTTTCGAATCGCGAATGGACGTGGTGGTGTCGGAGGTGAAATCGAGGGTGCGCTGGGTAGCACGGATCAGAATATTACTGGTGGCAACCAGAGTATGTGCCTGGGCCACATCGGCCAACAGCAGCAGACCTAAGGTGGCAGCAATCAGCGGGTTACGCATGGAATGACTCCAGAAAAAACAGGGATAACTATTGGACGAGAATTGCTTGTGCCAGTTCAAGGTCGTTGGCATGAAGTTTTGCCTGGGTTCGACGCAGATACCGCAACGCCGCCTCCAGTCGTGAGCCTCTCAGTTGGCCGTCACTGGCAATGAATGCCGCGGCGTCATCATGGGCAGCGGGCAGCAGTTTATGGTCGAAGGGGGCAGAGGTCACCAAACTTGTGGCGTAACCGCTGGCGACGATGCCTTGGGTGGACAGGTTGAAGGCGTCATAGGCGTGGGCCGATCCGCAGTAACCAAGGGTAAGAAAGGCTGGAGCGATCAAGAAACTTGAAGGAAAACGCATGAGACTCGACAGTTGAAAGTGAGTCCCAAGGCTAGCGCAAGGCCCGCCCTAGAGCCAGCGCCGAAACATTGGGGCACGTCGGGCGTGCCCCATGCCTTGTGCAGTTGTTTAGATCGTCAGGATTGCCTGCGCCAGTTGTGCGTCGGTTGCGTTCAGCTGTGGCGCCTGGCGGTGAATGTGGTCGATGGCGCTTTCCAGTTTCACTCCGCGAATGGAACCTTCGCTGGCGACGAAGCTGGCAGCGTCATCACGGGCCGCGAGGACGATCTTGTCATCCTTGAAGGACGACGATATGACGTCGGAGGTCGCATCGGATGTGGCTTTGAGCGCGTTAACTACAGCGTCGGTGGTCACGATGAAGCTGGTTGCGCTGGCATTGGCTGCCACGGCAAACAGGGCTGCAGCGCTGAGCAGGCGGAGACGGGACATGGGTAACTCCTTTTGGTAAACCAGTTGAAAAATGGCGCAGTGTCTGCAAAGTCAGACGCCAGGCGCTTGGCGCTCGCCACGTTCTGACTTGATATTAGGCCTGAGTGTGTCAGTTCGAACAGCCCGTCATGCAAACAGGTAGTCAGCGCCAGAACGGTTTATCCAATTCATTGATGCGCTCAGCGTGGCTGATGCCGAGATCCGATAGCTGACGATCATCGAGTTGAGCCAGTAAACGTCGTGTTCTCGCCCTTTCCAGGCTAGCGAAGAATCCAGTCAGCAGATCTCTGACCCGGTGCAAGAAAGGTCTTGATCGAATTGATGGGGTCGAAACATCCTGTAAAGAACTCATGGCGCGTTCCCTGTCCTGATAAGTGGAGGCTCCATGCTGACACCGGTCGAATATCCATTGCAGACACACTGCGACGATATTGTACTCATCCAGTTTGTAGTTTTTGCAAACTGTACTGGTGCTCAGGGTTCCCTACTGTAAAAGTGGATTTGACAGGCCAAAACGACAAAACCCGTCGTGGCTTCCCACGACGGGTTTTGTTTTTTCAATTCGGGTTGCTGGCGGTGGACCTTCAGGTCGTCGCCAGCGACGCTAACTTAGCGCCAGAACGGCTTGCTCAGCTCTTCGTAGCGTTGTGCTTCGCTAATCCCGGCATCAGCCAGCAGACGCGAATCCAGACGAGCCAATTGATGGCGGCTGGTGATGCGGCGCTGCCACAGCATCAAGTTGGCGATAACGCGCAGAGGCAGGGAAGCCTGGGTTTTTGCAGCGGTGTCTTCGAAGAACAGTTCGGAACTGAGTGTACGTTCCATGGTTTTCATCCTTCCGCTTATGGCGGGATTAGGTAGTGGCTTAACTGGTGCCCATGATCCTCTCGTTTGCCTAGTCTCTGTAGATACAGTTCACCTGTATTGTGCGAGCTCAGTTAACTGTTTATAGGGGGTGTACTGGTCGAATTTGAGGTAACTGTACCTGTCTGCACTGTTAAGGTGCAAAATTGCTATTTTGACTTGACGAGGTAGGAATTTTCCTTAGGAAATGACCGGTACAGTAGTACAGTTTTTTCCATAATGTGAAGCAGCAAGAGCAAGCTGACGAAACTGTGTTTGCGCCAGCTGCTATCTGTACCAATTACTTATTCAGCATTTGCCCGGTTTCTTCCAGGTTGATGTGCCAGCTCAGGGCATCACGCAGGATGTGCGGGGTGTGCCCGCCGATGGCGCACGCGGTGGTGAAGTAATCATTCAGCGCTTGGCGGTAATCCGGGTGCACGCACTTGTCGATGATGACCCGGGCACGTTCCCGAGGCGCCAGGCCTCGCAAGTCTGCCAGGCCCACTTCGGTCACGAGGATGTCGACGTCATGTTCGGTGTGGTCAACATGGCTGACCATCGGCACCACGCTGGAGATCGCACCGTCCTTGGCGATCGACTTGGTCACGAACACGGACAGATGCGCGTTGCGCGCGAAGTCGCCCGAGCCGCCGATGCCGTTCATCATCCGCGTGCCGCAGACGTGAGTGGAGTTGACGTTGCCATAGATGTCGAACTCCAGTGCCGTGTTGATGCCGATGATGCCAAGGCGGCGCACGACTTCAGGGTGGTTGGAGATCTCCTGCGGACGCAGAACCAGTTTGTCCTTGTAGCGCTCCAGATTGCCGAACACGTCGGCATTGCGCCGGCTCGACAGGGTGATCGAACTGCCCGAGGCAAAACTCAGCTTGCCCGCGTCGATCAGGTCGAAGGTCGAGTCCTGCAGCACCTCGGAATACATTGTCAGGTCTTCGAACGGCGAGTCGATCAGGCCACACATCACCGAGTTGGCGATGGTGCCGATACCGGCTTGTAGCGGGCCGAGCTTGTTGGTCATGCGCCCGGCTGCCACTTCCTGTTTGAAGAAGTCGATCAGGTGGTCGGCAATGGCTTGGGTCTCGACGTCCGGCGCCAGCACAGTGGAGGGCGAGTCAGCCTGGTTGGTGACTACGATGGCGACGATTTTTTCCGGTGGAATCGGGATGGCGGTGCTGCCAATGCGATCATCGACCTTGACCAGCGGAATCGGTGTACGGGTCGGACGGTAGGTCGGAATGTAGATGTCGTGCAGGCCTTCGAGATTCGGGTTGTGCGCCATGTTGATTTCGACGATCACGTGCTTGGCGAAAATCGCGAAGCTGGCCGAGTTGCCGACCGAGGTGGTTGGCACGATATGCCCTTGCTCGGTGATCGCCACGGCTTCAATCACGGCAATGTCCGGCAGCTTCAATTGCTGGTTGCGCAATTGCTCCACGGTTTCCGACAAGTGCTGGTCGATGAACATGACTTCGCCGGCATTGATCGCCTTGCGCAGAGTGCTGTCGACCTGAAACGGCATGCGTCGCGACAATACACCGGCTTCGGTCAACTGCTTGTCGAGGTCGTTACCCAGGCTTGCGCCGGTCATCAGGCTGATCTTCAGCGGCGTGACCTTGGCACGCTCGGCCAGCGCCTGGGGCACGGCCTTGGCTTCGCCTGCGCGAGTAAAGCCACTCATGCCGACGGTCATGCCGTCCTCAATCAGAGCGGCAGCGTCGGCAGCGCTCATCACTTTGTCCAACAACGAAGGCAGGCGAATACGGTCACGGTACATGGATTGTTATCTCGGGCAACAGGTAGCAGGATGTGCAGTCTAGTGAATTGTGCCGGCTTCTGTCCCGCTACCAAGGTCGCAATCGAGGTGTCTATTCCGGGCATTTCAAGCAAAACACCGTTACCGGATCGGTAACAAAAGGATGGTTTGTCCGACGATTTGCGCAAACAAAAACGCCCCGACGAGTCGGGGCGTTCTGTGTGTCGCAGAGGGTTACTCGACGGCTTTAACCATGTCTTCGATGACCTTTTTAGCGTCGCCAAACACCATCATGGTCTTGTCCAGGTAGAACAGTTCGTTGTCCAGGCCGGCGTAGCCGCTGGCCATCGAGCGCTTGTT